>NZ_JBEOVG010000001.1:0-287279 GCF_040295345.1 Actinosynnema sp. NPDC002837 | reverse complement strand
GGTCGCCCGGCGCCGGGCGACCCACCCGCCGTCAGCGGGTCCTGCTGTGCCGAGGGCTCATCGGCGGTGCGACGGGGTCTTCCACTCCGGCACGTCCGCGCGGGCGACCCGTTCGGGCGTGATCCGGAACCGGTGGTCGGTGTGGGTCGACTTCACGCCCGCCGCGGTGCGGCTGACCACCCGCAGCTGCTGGTCCTCGGTGTGGGTGTGGTCCAGCGGATCGTCGCGGTGCCGTCCGGGCCGATCGGGACGGTGGTGGTGACGCCGTCGACCGTGTACTCGAACGCCGTCGCGCCGGCCTGGTTCGCGGTGAACGTGAAGGACCCTTCGCGCCACTTGCCGCTGGAGGCGGCGGGGAACTCCGCCGAGCTGACGGTCGGGCGGTGGGAGCACTGTTACCGGCCGTGCGCGGCCGATCACGCGACCGGGTCGGCCAGAGGGGGCCGGCCAGGTGGGGCGGCCGAGCGGCGTCGGCTGGGTGAGGTCAGCTCGGCAGGGGAGCGGCGCCGCGTTCGGTGATCAGCTGTTGCATGTACGTGCTCTCGGCCGTCTGCGACTTGAGCATGTTGTCCGCGAGCGTCCGCACGACCGACTGCCCGGCGCGCGTGGCGGCGTACTCGGCCATCGGGGCGCCGCCCTTGTGGTGCCGCAGCATCAGCTGCAGGAAGTACACGTCGAACTCGACGCCGGTCAGCGAGCGCAGCTTGGTGATCTCCTCGGACGACGCCATGCCGGGCATCCGCTCGGCGTCACCGGAGCCCGAGCCCGAGCCGGGCGCGTCGTGGCCGTGCGTGCCGGAGGTCATCCACCACATGTGCCTGCCGTCGACCGACTGCTCGGGGTAGCCCCAGAGGAACAGCCAGCCCTTCATCCGCCCGACCTGCTCCAACTGGGTCGAGGCGATGTCGAAGGCGAGCTGCCGGACGGCGGGGTCCGCCGTCTTCTCGCGCGCGATGTTGGCCATCGTCACGCCTTGCAGGTGGTGGGTCGACATGTCCTGGGTGAACCCCACGTCGACCGAGTCGCGCGCGGGCGTCGAGCTGGTGTCCGCGCCCGGCAGCTTGATCAGCAGGCCGATGGCGGCGCCGAGCAGGAGGACGGCGACGACCGCGACGGTCACGACGATCGTCCTGGTCGCGGTCACCCCGCGTGACGGGGGTGCCTCGTCCTCCTGCCCGACGCCTGCCACAGGTCAGCTGCTCGCGGTCGTGGTGGCCGCGGGGGCGTCGGACGCGGGCGGGGCCGACGGGTCGCCGGTCGGCTCGGTGCTGTCCGCGGTGCCACCGGACATCGGGACCGCGTCGGGACCGGGCGCCTCCGCCACGAACGGCGGCGGGTTGGTCACGTCGAACTGGGTCGCGTCGCACGTGGCGCCGACCTCGGGGTAGGTGTACTGGTTGCGCCGCAGCGACTGGATGAACTGGTCGATCCGCTCGTCGTCGGCGCTCTCCAGCTTCAGCTGGTGGCCCCACGACTGCAGCGAGATCGGCTTGTCCAGGCCGGGGTACGGCGACAGCATGGTGAACGGCTGGCCCTCGGCCCGCGCCTTCAGCTTGTCCAGCGCCTCACCGGTGATCTGGTCCGGGTTGTACGCGATCCACACCGCGCCGTGCTCGAGCGGGTGGACCATGTTCTCGTTGCGGACGGCCTTGTCGTACACCGTGCCGGTGCAGTCGGCCCACACGTTGTCGTGCGGACCGCCGAACGGCGGTGACTGGTCGTAGGCGACCCGCTGCGTGGCGTCGACGTGCTTGCTGGCCTCGTACTCGACCTTGACCACGCCGGCGATCTGGTCCGAGGGGTCCTTGTTCTCCTCGGTCGGGTTCCACTTGGCGAGCGCCTGCTCCTTCGCGTTGCGGTCCGCGATCTGGCTGTACGCGTAACCGAACACGGTGCCGGCCAGGGCCAGCACGGCCACCACCGCGATGATGGTCCCCCACGGCTTCGGCTTCTTGGCCACCACCGAGGAGCGCGCCGCCGCAACGCTGGAGCGCGCGGCCTTCGTCTTCTTGCCGCTGGTCATGTCCGCCTCAGTCTCGTCATACGCCCATGCCGCGGGCCAGTGTAGGGATACCGTGTCTGATCACCGTCAACTGGCCGTCACAGCGGGTGGCCGTCAACAGTTGCCATCCCACTTCGCGGGACGCGCATCCCGGTCGAGACCAGCGAGAACGCTTCCCTAGACTTGTCGGGTGACTCCCGCTGCGCTCGCTGAACTGGTCCGTGCGACGGCCGTGGACGTGCTGTCCACCCGCGGCCTCGACCCCGCCGCCCTGCCCACAGCGGTCACGATCGAGCGCCCCCGCAACCCCGAGCACGGCGACTACGCCACCAACGTGGCCCTCCAGACCGCCAAGAAGGTCGGCGTGACGTCCCGCGACCTGGCCGGCTGGCTCGCCGACGCGCTGACCGGCACCGACGCCATCTCCTCGGTCGAGGTCGCGGGCCCCGGCTTCCTGAACCTGCGGCTCGCCGCGGACGCCCAGGGCGCGATCGTGCGCGACGTGCTCAAGGCCGGCGAGGCCTACGGCCGCGGCGAGCAGCTCGCCGGCACCCGGATCAACCTGGAGTTCGTCTCGGCGAACCCGACCGGCCCCATCCACCTGGGCGGCACCCGCTGGGCCGCGGTCGGCGACGCGCTCGGCCGCGTCCTGGCCGCCAACGGGGGCGACGTCACCCGCGAGTACTACTTCAACGACGCGGGCGCGCAGATCGACCGGTTCGTCCGGTCCCTGATCGCCGCCGCGAAGGGCGAGCCCGCGCCGGAGGACGGCTACGCGGGCGGCTACATCGGCGACATCGCCGCCGAGGTGCTGCGGCAGGAGCCCGGCGCGCTGTCCGCCGAGGACTCGCACGAGGTGTTCCGCCGCATCGGCGTGAACCTCATGTTCGAGGAGATCAAGAAGGACCTGCACGACTTCGGCACGGACTTCGACGTCTTCTTCCACGAGGACTCGCTGCACAAGTCCGGCTCCGTCACCAAGGCCGTCGAGCAGCTCAAGGACTCCGGCGCGCTGTACTTCGAGAACGGCGCGTGGTGGCTGCGGTCCACCGAGTTCGGCGACGACAAGGACCGCGTGGTCATCAAGAGCGACGGTGACCCCGCGTACATCGCCGGTGACATCGCGTACCTGGTGGACAAGCGGTCGCGCGGCTTCGACCTGTGCATCTACATGCTCGGCGCGGACCACCACGGCTACATCGGCAGGCTCAAGGCCGCCGCCTCGGCGCTGGGCGACGACCCGGCGTCGGTGGAGGTGCTGATCGGCCAGATGGTGAACCTGGTCAGCGACGGCAAGCCGGTGCGGATGAGCAAGCGCGCGGGCACCGTGATCACGATGCAGGACCTGGTGGACGCGGTCGGCGTGGACGCGGCCCGGTACGCGATGACCCGCTCGTCGGCGGACTCGTCCCTGGACATCGACCTCGACCTGCTGCGCAAGCGGAGCAACGACAACCCGGTCTTCTACGTCCAGTACGCGCACGCGCGGCTGTCGTCGGTGCTGCGCAACGCCGCCGACCTGGGCGTCACGCCCGGTGAGGCGGTCGAGGAGCTCACGCACGACCGCGAGGGCGACCTGATCCGCACCATCGGCGAGTTCCCGCGCGTCGTCGCCACCGCCGGCGAGCTGCGCGAACCGCACCGCGTCGCGCGCTACCTGGAGGAGCTGGCGGGCACCTACCACCGGTTCCACGAGGCCTGCCGCGTGCTGCCCAGGGGCGACGAGGAGACGACCGAGCTGCACCGGGCGCGGCTGAGCCTGTGCGCGGCGACCCGCCAGGTGTTCGCCAACGGCCTCGCGCTGCTGGGCGTGACCGCGCCGGAGCGCATGTGATGCGCGCGCACCCGGCCGGTCCCCGGCACGCCGACGTCCTCATCCCCTCCAACACCGCGGGCAACCGCCCCGCCACGGCCGCCGACCTGGACGCGATGCACCCGCAGGTGTGGCCGCGCCACGCCGAGCGCGGCGACGACGGCGCGGTGCGCCTGGCGGGCGTGGACGTGCGGCAGCTCGCCCAGGACCACGGCACCCCGCTGTTCGTGATGGACGAGGGCGACTTCCGCGCGCGCTGCCGCGAGCACGCCGAGGCGTTCGGCGACCCGACCCGGGTCCACTACGCGTCCAAGGCGTTCCTGTCCGTCGCGGTGGCCCGGTGGGTCGCCGAGGAGGGCCTGAGCATCGACGTGGCCAGCGGTGGCGAGCTGGCCGTGGCGCTGCGCGCGGAGTTCCCGCCCGAGCGGATCGCGCTGCACGGCAACAACAAGTCCGTGGCCGAGCTGACCGCCGCGGTCGAGGCCGGCGTCGGCGTGGTCGTGCTGGACTCGTTCTACGAGATCGCCCGCCTGGACCAGGTCGCCCGCGAACGCGGACGCGTGCAGCCGGTGATGATCCGGGTGACGGTCGGCGTCGAGGCGCACACGCACGAGTTCATCGCCACCGCGCACGAGGACCAGAAGTTCGGCTTCTCGCTGTCCTCGGGCGACGCGGCCGAGGCGGCGCGCCGGGTGCTGAAGTCCGACGGGCTGCGGCTGATCGGCCTGCACAGCCACATCGGCTCGCAGATCTTCGACGCCAGCGGCTTCGAGGTCGCCGCGCGCCGGGTCATCGGGCTGCTCGCGGAGCTGCGCGACGAGCACGGCGCCGGGATCCTCGAGCACGTCACGACCGTGGACCTCGGCGGCGGCCTCGGCATCGCGTACACCGCCGACGACGACCCGCCGCCGCCCGCCGAGCTGGCCCGCCAGTTGCACAACATCGTGGCCAAGGAGTGCGAGCACGCCGAGCTGCCCGCGCCGAAGATCGCGGTCGAGCCCGGCCGGGCCATCGTCGGCCCCGGCACGGTGACGCTGTACGAGGTGGGCACCATCAAGGACGTCCAGCTCGACGCCGGCGTGGTCCGCCGGTACGTGAGCGTGGACGGCGGCATGAGCGACAACATCCGCACCGCCCTCTACGACGCGGTCTACGACTGCAAGCTGGTCTCGCGCGCCGCGGGGGAGGGCGCCCGGCCCGTGCTGTGCCGCGTCGTGGGCAAGCACTGCGAGTCCGGCGACGTGGTCGTGCGCGACTGCTGGCTGCCCGACGACCTCGCGCCCGGCGACCTGATCGCGGTCGCCGCCACCGGCGCGTACTGCTACTCCATGGCCAGCGGCTACAACCGGCTCCCCCGCCCCGCGCTCGCCGCGGTCGTGGACGGCCAGGCCCGGTTGCTGCTGCGCCGGGAGACCGAGGAAGACCTGTTCCGCCTGGAGGTATGAGAAGTGGCAAGCCACGAGGGCAAACCGATCAGGGTCGCGTTGCTGGGCTGCGGCACGGTCGGCACCGAGGTGGTCCGGCTGCTCACCGACCAGGCGGCCGACCTCACCGCGCGGGTCGGCGCGCCGGTCGAGGTGGCCGGCATCGCCGTGCGCAGGCCGAACAAGCACCGGGACGTGCCGGCCGAGCTGCTGACGACCGACGCGGAGGCGCTGGTGGCCTCCGACGACGTGGACGTGGTCGTGGAGGTCATCGGCGGCATCGAGCCCGCCCGCACGCTGCTGCTGGCCGCGCTGCGCGCGGGCAAGTCGGTGGTGACCGCGAACAAGGCGCTGCTGGCCGAGCACTCGGCCGAGCTGTTCGAGGCCGCCGACAGCTCCGGCGCCGACCTGTACTTCGAGGCCGCCGTGGCGGGCGCGATCCCGCTGCTGCGCCCGCTGCGCGAGTCGCTGGCCGGCGACCGCATCACGCGGGTGATGGGCATCGTCAACGGCACCACGAACTTCATCCTGTCGGGCATGGACTCCACCGGCGCCGGTTACGCCGAGACCCTGGAGGAGGCGACCAGGCTCGGGTACGCCGAGGCGGACCCGACGGCCGACGTGGACGGGTTCGACGCCGCGTCCAAGGCCGCGATCCTGGCGTCCCTGGCCTTCCACAGCCGGGTCACGGCCGCCGACGTGCACCGCGAGGGCATCGCCTCGGTCAGCGCCGCCGACATCGCCGCCGCCAAGGCGCTCGGCCGCACGGTGAAGCTGCTGGCGATCTGCGAGCGGGTAGCCGTGGGCGGAGCCGAGGACCAGACGACCGTCAACGGAGCCGAGGACCGGCCGACCGCCGACGGCGCCCCGGCCACCGAGGGGATCTCGGTCCGGGTGCACCCGGCGATGATCCCCACCTCCCACCCGCTGGCGAGCGTGCACGGCGCGTTCAACGCGGTGTTCGTGGAGGCCGACGCGGCCGGCGAGATGATGTTCTACGGACAGGGCGCGGGCGGCGCCCCGACCGCCAGCGCGGTGCTCGGCGACCTCGTCGCGGTGGCCCGCAACCGGGTGCACCAGGGGCGCGGGCCGCGTGAGTCGGCCTACGCGGCGCTGCCCGTGCGACCGATGGGCCAGACGCCCACGCGTTATCACATCAGCCTCGACGTCGCCGACCGGGCGGGCGTGTTGTCGCAGGTGGCGGCGGTGTTCGCGGAACACGACGTGAGCATCGCGGCCGTGCGGCAGGAGGGCCGGGTCGACGACGCCAGCCTGGTGATCGTCACCCACGCCGCGACCGACGCGGCACTGCGGTCGACCGTGGACAAAATCGGCGGGCTGCCCGTGGTTCGGGAAGTGGTCAGCGTGATGAGGGTGGAAGGCGAAGAAACATGACGATCCAAGCAGGCGTGCGACCGGGGTGGCCCGGCATCATCCACGCCTACGCGGACCGGATCGAACTCCCCGAGGGCGCCAAGGTCGTCACCCTCCACGAAGGCGGCACGCCGCTGGTCGCCGCCGGGCACCTGTCGGAGCTGACCGGCTGCCAGGTCTACGTCAAGGTCGAGGGCGCGAACCCGACCGGCTCGTTCAAGGACCGCGGCATGACCGTGGCCATGACGCACGCGCTGGCCAGCGGCATCCGCGCGGTGATCTGCGCGTCGACCGGCAACACCTCCGCCAGCGCGGCGGCGTACGCGGCCAAGGCGGGCCTCACCGCCGCGGTGCTCGTGCCGCGGGGCAAGATCGCGCTGGGCAAGCTCGCCCAGGCGGTCGCGCACGGCGCGCGGATCCTGCAGATCGACGGCAACTTCGACGACTGCCTGGAGCTGGCGTCCAAGACCGCGACCGAGTACCCGATCACGCTGGTCAACTCGGTCAACCCGGTGCGGCTGATCGGCCAGAAGACCGCCGCCTGGGAGATCTGCGACGTGCTGGGCCGCGCGCCCGACGTCCACTGCCTGCCGGTCGGCAACGCGGGCAACATCACCGCGTACTGGCGTGGTTACTCGGACTACTACAGGGACGGTGTCACCGACTCCGCGCCCCGGATGTTCGGGTTCCAGGCCGCGGGCTCCGCGCCGCTGGTGCTCGGGCAGCCGGTGGCGGACCCGGAGACCATCGCGACCGCCATCCGGGTGGGCAGCCCGGCGTCGTGGACCGGTGCGGTGGCCGCCAAGGAGGAGTCCGGCGGGCTGTTCGAGGCCGTGACGGACGAGAAGATCCTGGCGGCCTACCGGCTGCTGGCCTCGACCGAGGGCATCTTCGTCGAGCCCGCGTCCGCGACCAGCGTGGCGGGCTTGCTGGCCACGGTCGCCGACGGTCGGCTGCCGAAGGGCTCCACGGTCGTCTGCACGGTCACCGGCCACGGCCTGAAGGACCCGGACACGGCCCTGCTGGGCATGCCCGAGGTCGAGCCGGTGCCGGTGGACCCCGGCGCCGTGGCGACCGCCCTGGAGCTGGCGTGAGGGCCCTGGCGGCCCGTTGCGTCCGCGTGAGGGTGCCCGCGTCCACGGCGAACCTCGGCTCGGGGTTCGACGCGCTGGGCATGGCGCTGGGCCTGCACGACGAGCTGGAGTTCGCCGTGACCGACGGCGGCCTGGTGGTGGAGGTGTCCGGCGAGGGCGCCGCCGACGTGCCGACCGACGAGCGCCACCTGGTCGTGCGCGCGTTCCGGGCGGCGTGCGAGCTGGTCGGGGTCCAGGCGCCGGGGCTGAGGCTGACGTGCCGCAACGCCATCCCGCACGCGCGTGGCCTCGGCTCGTCCGCGGCGGCGATCGTGGCCGGTGTGGCGGCCGGTTTCGCCCTCGCCGGTCGCGAGTCGGACACGAGCGCGTTGCAACTCGCCGCGGAGTTCGAGGGGCACGCCGACAACGCGGCGGCGGCGATGTTCGGCGGCGTGGTGATCGCGTGGACGCAGGGTGACCGCTACCGCGCGGTCCGTGTGGACCCGCACCCCGGTGTGACGCCGGTCGTGCTGGTGCCTTCGGAGGAGTCGTCCACCCACACGACCCGCGGTCTGCTGCCGTCGAAGGTGCCGCACGAGGACGCGGCGTTCGCGGCGGGGCGGTCCGCGCTGGCCGTGCACGCGCTGACGGCGGACCCGTCGCTGCTGGTCGAGGCGTTGGACGACCGGCTGCACGAGCCCTACCGGGAACCCGCCTGGCCTGCGACGACGCGGTTGGTGCGGTCCCTGCGCGAGGCCGGGGTGCCCGCCGCGGTGTCCGGTGCGGGACCCACGGTCCTGGCCCTGCCACCGGGCGGGGTGCTGCCGCCCCAAGTGGACACGACCGGGTTCGAGGCGCGTCGGGTGCCGGTCGACCTGGCCGGAGTCCGGGTTGCGCCACTCGGCTGAGTGATGCGACGCGCCGCACCCCGGTTGTTGCACCCGGCCGGACCGGCGTCTACCCTCGGGGCCATCAGTCACCGCGCGCACGGGCGCCGGTGTGGTGCCCGGACGTTCGTTCCGGGTCGCATTCCTCCAGTGACCTGGCTCTGTGCCGTATGGACGGGGCCGACGCTGGAAGGCACCCGCTCGCCGTGTGACCGAAGTCCGGTACCGGAGGACTCCGCTTTCGTGCGCGTTCCGCGCCGTCGCCAGGTCCGCCTGAACCGGGACGAAACTGCCGCACCGCATTCCGTCGGACGGCAGGTCCGCTGGAACGCGTAGGAGGCGCGCTCCGGTCAGGAAGGACATGTGTGACCAACACCGATGTACTGAGCAGCCAAGCTCCTGCTGCTCCCAACCCCGCTGCCAGTTCCGGAGCCGAGGAGAACGCTCTGACCACCCCTTCGAACGGCAGCGCCACGCCGCGCAAGCGCGCGGGCCTCTCTGGAATGGTGCTGGCCGAACTCCGTGAACTCGCAGGTCAGCTGGGCATCACCGGCACGGCCGGCCTCCGCAAGGGCGACCTGATCGCCGCCATCAAGGAGCGGCAGGGCGGCACCTCCGGTCGGGGCAGTGCCGCGACGCCGCCCAAGGCCGAGAAGAAGGCCGAGGCTCCCAAGGCGGTCGTCGAGAAGGCGCCCGTGGTGGAGAAGGCCGCCGCGGCCCCCGCTCCGGTGGAGAAGCCGACCCAGCAGCAGCTCGACGTGACCGACCGTCCCGCCGAGGAGGAGGGCGGCCGTCGCGGCAACCGCCGCCGCCGTTCCTCCAACCGGCCGGCGGGCAGCCCCGAGGCTCCCGCCGCGGACGCCCAGCAGGCGCAGGCCGTGGCCGACCGGCCCGCTCAGGCGGACCGCGTCCAGGCCGACCGCCAGCAGGGCGACGGCCGCCAGCAGGGCGAGCGCGCCGAGCGCCCGGACCGCGGCGAGCGGTCGGACCGGGGTGACCGGCAGGACCGCGGTGACCGCCAGGACCGCTCCGAGCAGCGCGAACAGCGCCAGGACCGGGGCGACCGCGGCAACCGCGGCGACCGGCAGGACCGGGGCGGGCGTGACGACCGCGGCGACCGGGGTGGCCGCGACCGCGACCAGAACCGCAACCGCCAGCAGAGCGGTCCGGGCGACGACGACGAAGAGGGCGGCCGTCGCGGTCGCCGCTTCCGCGACCGTCGCCGTCGCGGCGGCCGCGGTGACGAGGGCGGTCCGGCCACGGACACCGAGGTCCGCGACGACGACGTGCTGCTGCCCGTGGCGGGCATCCTCGACGTGCTGGAGAACTACGCGTTCGTCCGCACCTCGGGCTACCTGGCCGGGCCGAACGACGTGTACGTCTCGTTGTCGCTGGTCCGCAAGTACGGGCTGCGCCGCGGCGACGCCCTGATCGGCGCCGTGCGGCAGCCGCGCGACGGCGAGCAGCAGCGGCAGAAGTTCAACCCGCTGGTGCGGGTGGACAAGATCAACGGCCTCGACCCGGAGGAGTCCCGCAACCGGCCGGACTTCACCAAGCTGACGCCGCTGTACCCGAACGAGCGCCTGCGCCTCGAGACGGAACCGCACATCCTCACCACGCGCGTCATCGACCTGGTGATGCCGATCGGCAAGGGCCAGCGGGCCCTGGTCGTGTCGCCGCCGAAGGCGGGCAAGACCTCGGTGCTCCAGTCGATCGCGAACGCGATCACGAAGAACAACCCCGAGTGCCACCTGATGGTGGTGCTGGTGGACGAGCGCCCGGAAGAGGTCACCGACATGCAGCGGTCGGTGAAGGGCGAGGTCATCGCCTCAACCTTCGACCGCCCGCCGTCGGACCACACCACGATCTCGGAGCTGGCCATCGAGCGGGCGAAGCGCCTGGTCGAGATGGGTCACGACGTGGTCGTGCTGCTGGACTCGATCACCCGGCTGGGTCGTGCCTACAACCTCGCGGCCCCCGCGAGCGGCCGGATCCTGTCCGGTGGTGTCGACTCGACCGCGCTGTACCCGCCCAAGCGGTTCCTGGGCGCGGCCCGCAACATCGAGGGCGGCGGCTCGCTGACCGTCATCGCGACGGCCCTGGTCGAGACCGGGTCCGCGGGTGACAGCGTGATCTTCGAGGAGTTCAAGGGCACCGGCAACGCCGAGCTCAAGCTCGACCGGAAGATCGCGGACAAGCGGACCTTCCCGGCGGTGGACGTCGACTCGTCCGGTACCCGCAAGGAAGACCTGCTGCTCTCGCCGGACGAGCTGGCGGTCATGCACAAGCTGCGCCGGGTGCTGCACGCCCTGGACAGCCAGCAGGCCATCGACCTGCTGCTCGACCGCCTCCGCAAGAGCCGGACGAACATCGAGTTCCTGATGCAGGTGGCCAAGACCACCCCGGGCGGGGACAACGACTGACCCCGTCCGACCTCCGAAGGCCCGTCCGGCACCCACGCCGGGCGGGCCTTCGGGCGTCCGGGGTGGTCCTCAGCAGGGCGGCGTGGGCGAGGCGACGCCCGCCTCGACGAGCGCGGCGGTGCGGCGGCGTTCGAGGAAGTAGTGGGCGACCAGCAGCGCCACGACCGGCACGCCGAGGCCGACGACGGCCGCCACGGGCACGCGCACGCCGTCCAGCAGCACCCCGACCACCAGCACGGACGTCAGGTACGGCCAGCGCAGCCACCCGCGCTGCCACCGGGCGGTCCACCCGACCGCACCGGAGGTCGCGACGGCGACGGCGACGCCCGCGCCGACCACGGGGCTCGACAGGGCGGGCTGCCCCGGAGCGCCCACCAGCAGGCCACCCAGCCCGGTGAGGCCCAGGACGGCGATGCTGAACAGGAACGGCACGGCCAGCCACGAGGACAGCGACAGGGGACGCCCGACAGTGCAGAACACACCGACAGTGTTGCGTCCACGCAGCGTGGGCCGCTGCTGTCTGTAGTTCAGCGGTTACCTCGTGCGCCAAATGGTCGACCACCATCGGCGAGCGGTTGTGACCCCGGCCACGGGGAACAAGCGTGCGAAGCCGCGCGTTGCAGTCCGTGACGGCCGATCTGGCACACTGTCTGGTCGAGCCCGGCTCCGGTTCACCTCGCACGATCCCGACGAGGACCCGGCGGCCAATCGAGGAAAGGGACAAGACGTTGAAGACCGGCATCCACCCCGAGTACGTGACGACCGAGGTCACCTGCGGCTGCGGCAACACCTTCAGCACCCGCAGCACCAAGACGTCCGGCGCCATCCACGTCGAGATCTGCTCGAACTGCCACCCGTTCTACACGGGCAAGCAGAAGATCATGGACACCGGTGGCCGGGTCGCGCGCTTCGAGGCCCGCTACGGCAAGCGCGCCAAGTAGCTGCCCCGACGGCGTCCACCCCGAATCCGCGGGTGGGCGCCGTTGTCGTCTCCACACCCCGAAGCACCCTCGCCAGACGTTGAGACCGGAGCAAGATCGTGACGCTGGACGCCCTGCTGGCCGAGCACGCCGAGCTGGAAGCCAGGCTCGCCGACCCCTCGGTGCACGCCGACCAGGCGGGCGCGCGGAAGCTCGGCAAGCGCTACGCCGAGCTGACCCCGATCGTGAAGACCGCCCGTGAGCTGGAGCAGGCGAGGTCCGACCTGGAGACGGCCCGCGAGCTGGCCGCCGAGGACGCGGTGTTCGCCGAGGAGGCCGAGCAGCTGGCCAGGACCGTGCCGGCGCTGGAGTCCAAGCTGACCGAGCTGCTCCTGCCGCGCGACCCGCACGACGGCGCGGACGTCGTGCTGGAGATCAAGTCCGGTGAGGGCGGCGAGGAGTCGGCCCTGTTCGCGGGCGACCTGCTGCGCATGTACCTGCGGTACGCCGAACGGCACGGGTGGAAGGCCGAAGTGCTCGACGGCACGGACTCCGACCTGGGCGGCTACAAGGACGTCACGGTGGCCATCAAGAGCCGCGTGGACACCCCGGACGGCGTGTGGTCGCGGCTGAAGTACGAGGGCGGCGTGCACCGCGTGCAGCGGGTGCCGGTGACCGAGTCGCAGGGCCGCATCCACACCTCCGCCGCGGGCGTCCTGGTGTTCCCCGAGGTCGACGAGGTCGAGGTCGAGATCGACGAGAACGACCTGCGCGTCGACGTGTTCCGCTCCTCCGGCAAGGGCGGGCAGAGCGTCAACACGACCGACTCCGCGGTGCGCATCACGCACCTGCCCACCGGCATCGTGGTGTCCTGCCAGAACGAGCGCAGCCAGCTGCAGAACAAGGCGCGCGCGATGCAGGTGCTCCAGGCCCGGCTGACCGCGTTGGCCGAGGAGAAGCAGCAGCAGGAGGCCTCGGACGCCCGGCGCACCCAGATCCGCACGGTGGACCGCTCCGAGCGGGTCCGGACCTACAACTTCCCGGAATCGCGCATCTCCGATCACCGGGTCGGGTACAAAGCCCATAACCTGGACCAAGTGCTCGACGGCGACCTGGACGCGGTGCTGGACGCCCTGGCGGCGGCCGACCGCGCGGAGCGACTAGCCGCCGGGTGAGGCGAGACGAGGGGGCGCGCGATGGCGGAAATCCTGGTGAACCCGCGGCGCGCCCCGCTCGACGCCGTGCTGGAGGTCCGGGTGGTCGACCTGCCACCGGACGAACGGGTCGAGGTGCGCGCGTCGACGGGCGACTGGTCGTCGTCCGCGGTGTTCGTGGCCGACGAGCGCGGGGTGGTGGACCTGACCCGGCACGCGCCCGTCGAGGGCGGCTACTCCGGCGTCGACCCGATGGGGTTGTTCTGGTCGATGACCCGGACGGGTGAGCCGAGCGGCCCGACGCTGGTCGAGGTCGTCGGGGTCGACAAGGTGGAAGTGGACCGGTTGACCGTGCCCGACGGGGTCAGGCGGACCGAGGTGCGCGAGAACGGCCTGGTCGGCGTGCTGTTCGAGCCCGACGACGACCGGGTCCACCCCGGGGTGCTCGTGCTGGGCGGGTCCGAGGGCGGGGTGCACGAGCTGGACGCGGCCCTGCTCGCCGGGCACGGGTTCGCGGCGTTGGCGACGGCGTACTTCGGCGTGCCGGGCGTGCCGGACGACCTGGTCGAGATCCCGCTGGAGCACTTCGGGACGGCCCTGGAGTGGCTCGGCGCGCGGGCCGGGCAGGTGGGTGTCGTGGGCGGGTCGCGCGGCGGCGAGGCGGCGTTGCTGGTCGGTGCGACGTTCCCGCAGGTCAAGGCCGTGGTGAGCGTGGTGGGCAGTGGTGTGGTCACGCAGTGCATCGGGCCCGGCTCGCGGTTGTTGCGGAAGCTGGACCACGAGGCGGCGTCGTGGACGTGGCAGGGCAGGCCGCTGCCGTACCTGCCGTACTCGGTCCCCGACGAGCTGCGCGAGCAGGTGGTCTCGGGCGAGCCGGTGCGGCTGAGCTCGGCGTTCGACTTCGCCGACGGCATCCCGGAGGACACCGAGATCCCGGTCGAGCGGATCGCGGGCGGTGTGTTGCTGCTCTCATCCGGGCAGGACCGGTCGTGGCCGTCGGCGGAGCTGAGCGAGGTCGCCTGGCGCCGGCTGACCGACCGCGGGCACGCGCACCGGCACGAGCGCGTGGTGTACCCCGAGGCAGGACACCTGATCGCGGGGCCGCCGCACCGGCCCACCACCGACGTCGTCGTCCCGGGGCCCGGCGTGGACTTCGCGATGGGCGGCACGCCCGCCGCCACGGCCGCCGCTCGCGCCGACGCGTGGCGTCGGACGGTTGAGTTCTTGTCGGACCAACTGGGCACCTAATGTGTCGCTCATGAGCGCACACTTTGACGTCGTGGTCCTCGGTGCGGGGCCAGGCGGGTACGTCGCCGCGATCCGGGCGGCCCAGCTGGGGCTGAAGACGGCGGTCATCGAGGAGCGTTACTGGGGCGGGGTGTGCCTGAACGTGGGCTGCATCCCGTCGAAGGCGCTCCTGCGCAACGCGGAGCTCGCGCACCTGTTCACCCACGAGCAGAAGACCTACGGCATCCAGGTCGACGGCACGGTGAAGTTCGACTACGGCGTCGCCTACGACCGCAGCCGCAAGGTCGCGGACGGGCGCGTCAAGGGCGTGCACTTCCTGATGAAGAAGAACGGCATCACGGAGTACAACGGCCGGGGCACGTTCCTCGACGCGAACACCATCCAGGTGGGTGACGAGAGGGTCACGTTCACGCACGCGATCATCGCGGCGGGCGCGACGACCCGGCTCCTGCCGGGCACGAAGCTGTCCGAACGGGTGGTGACGTACGAGGAGCAGATCCTGTCGCAGGACCTGCCGGAGAGCATCGTCATCGCCGGCGCGGGCGCCATCGGCGTCGAGTTCGCGTACGTGCTGCACAACTACGGCGTGAAGGTCACCATCGTCGAGTTCCTCGACCGGGTGGTGCCGCTGGAGGACGCCGAGGTGTCGGCGGAGCTGGCCAAGCGGTACAAGCGGCTCGGGATCGACGTGCGGACGTCCACGAGGGTCGAGTCCATCGACGACTCCGGGCCGCGCGTGCGGGTGACCGTGTCCAAGGACGGCGCCGAGGAGGTCCTGGAGGCCGACAAGGTCCTGCAGGCCATCGGCTTCCAGCCGCGGGTCGAGGGCTACGGGCTGGAGAACACCGGCGTCCAGCTGACCGAGCGCGGCGCGATCGCCGTCGACGGTCGTGGCCGCACGAACGTGGAGAACATCTTCGCGATCGGCGACGTGACGGCGAAGCTGATGCTCGCGCACGCCGCCGAGTCCATGGGCATCATCGCGGCGGAGACCATCGCGGGCGCGGAGACCATGGAGCTGGACTTCGTGATGATCCCGCGGGCGACGTACTGCCAGCCGCAGATCGCCTCGTTCGGGTGGACCGAGGCGCAGGCGCGCGAGCGCGGGTTCGACGTACAGGTCGCGAAGTTCCCGTTCACCGCGAACGGCAAGGCGCACGGCATCGGCGACTCCGCCGGGTTCGTGAAGCTGATCAGCGACGCCAAGTACGGCGAGCTGCTCGGCGGTCACCTGATCGGACCGGACGTGACCGAGCTGCTGCCCGAGCTGACGCTGGCCCAGCAGTGGGACCTGACCGTCCACGAGGTGGCGCGCAACGTGCACGCGCACCCGACGTTGGGCGAGGCGGTCAAGGAAGCCGTGCACGGCCTGGCCGGGCACATGATCAACTTCTGACCGGCTTAGGCTGGGTCCATGACCCGACACCCGCTGCGGACGGCCATCAACGAAGCCGAGCGCCTGCTGGCCGCGGCGGGTGTCGACAGTCCCCGGGTGGACGCCGAGCTGCTCGCCGCCCACGTGCTCGGCGTCGAGCGCTCGCGCCTGCCGCTGATCCCGCTGGTCGACCCGCCGGTGGTCGACGCGCTGCACAAGGCCGTGCGGGAGCGCGCGACGCGCGTGCCGTTGCAGCACATCACCGGCCGGGCCCACCTCGGCGGCGTGGACCTGGAGGTCGGTCCGGGCGTGTTCATCCCGCGCCCGGAGACCGAGCTGGTGCTGGAGTGGGCGCTGTCCACTCTGGAGTCGAAGGACCCGGTGGTGGTCGACCTGTGCACGGGTTCCGGCGCCCTGGCGCTGGCCGCGGCGCACCGGTTGCCGGCCGCGTCCGTGCACGCGGTCGAGCGTGACCCCTCGGCGTTGGCCTGGGCGCGGCGCAACGCGGACGCCCGCGCCGCCGCGGGCGACACGCCCATCACCCTGCACGCGGGCGACGTGACCGAGCCGGACCTGCTGTCCGACCTGGACGGACAGGTGGACCTGGTGCTGTGCAACCCGCCGTACGTGCCGGACGGCACCGAGGTGCAGCCGGAGGTCGCCGACCACGACCCGCGGCACGCGGTGTTCGGCGGTCCGGACGGGCTGGAGGTGATCCGGCACGTCGTGGCGGTCGCCGCGCGGTTGCTCAAGCCCGGTGGGCACGTGGCGATCGAGCACGACGACAGCCACGGCGTGGTCGTGCCCTCGCTGCTCTCCTCGCGCCGGGTGCTCACCGACGTCGCCGACCACCGCGACCTGGCGTGGCGACCGCGCTTCGCGACCGCGCGCCGGGTATGAGCGCGCCTGCATCTTGACGTCATCACTACCAGGCATCATGATGTCCTCATGCGCACGACGCTGACACTCGACGACGATGTCGCCCGCTTGGTGGACGACGCGGTCCATCGCGAGCGACGCCCGATGAAGCAAGTCGTCAACGACGCACTCCGCCAGGCATTGGCGCCACGCCCCTCCCGGCAGGAGCCTTACCGGTTGGTGCCGCACGAATCCGCGTTGCGGCCGGGGTTCGACCTCGCCGGGTTCAACCGGCTGGCCGACGAGTTGGAGGACGAGGCGATCATCGACAGGACGCGGCGTCACCCGTGATCGTTCCCGACGTCAACTTGCTGCTCTACGCGGTCATCTCGGGTTTTCCGCAACACACCCGTGCGCGTGCATGGTGGGAGGAAACCCTCAACAGCCACATCACGGTTGGCCTGACCCAGCCCGCACTGTTCGGCTTCCTGCGCATCGCCACGAACGGGCGCATCCTCGAGTCGCCTCTGCCGGTCGGAGAGGCCGTCGACTACGTGAGCGAGTGGCTGGCCCAACCCAACGTCGAACTCCTCACCCCGGGCGCGGACCACCTCAGGATCGCCCTCGAACTGCTCAAGGACATCGGCACCGCCGGGAACCTCACCACCGACGTCCAGTTGGCTGCCTACGCCCTTGCGCACGACGGCGAGATGCACTCCAACGACACAGACTTCGCCAGGTTCCCCAATCTGAAATGGGTCAACCCGCTCCGGTGATCACGCTGGACTCCCGGCCGTCGCGGGGGCCGGTGACGACCGCGCGCCGGGTCTAAGGGGTGGCGCGCTCGACCATCCCGGCCAGGCGCGACCGGGTCAGCTCCCACTCCTCGGGCGGGCCCGCGGCATAGAGGACGTATTCGACGCCGCCGGTTTCCCAGAACGCGGTGGCGACCCGTTTCGCGCCCGACGGCGTGTTCTCGTCGAATTCCCAGGTGACGGCCGGGTGATTGCGGATCGTCGTCGCGCTGAGCGTGACGCGGCGGTGGCCGGGTTCGCGTTCCCGGTCCGCGGCGGCGCGCGCGATGCGGTCCAGCAGCGGTGTCGACGGGTCGGTGACCGGTGCGCCGCCGAGTCGCAGTTCCCGGCGCGGTGACGTCGGGTCGGTGACGACGAGGGTGGTGGCGACCGTGCCGGTGGCGACCGCCCACCCGGCCGGGATCACGGTGGTGAGGCCGCCCGGCGCTTCGACCCGCCGCAGGTCCGGCGGGAGGGCGGCGGTGGTCGTGGTGGTCGTGGGCGGTGGCGCGGTGGTGGTCGTGGTGATGACGGGCAGGGTGGGCGCCGCCGCGGCGGAGGTGCCGGGTGCGGTCGTCGGGGGACTCCGGTCCAGCGTCAGGTAGCCCGCGGTTCCGGCCAGGACGACGTACGCGGCGGCGGCCGACAGCGCCAGGGGGAGGGCGCCCATCGGGTTTCTCGCATTCACCGGACGCCTCGCCATCGGGATAATCTGGACGTCAACGCTCCGCCGAGTAAATCGGAGAACCCGCGATGGCTGTCAATGGGCCGAACGAGTGGAGCGAACTGCGGGAATGGCTGGCGGCGCGCATCACCCGCGTCGACCTGACCGAATTCGGCGATGCCGACCGGGTGCGCCTGTCCCGCGCGCTGACCGCGCTGACGTCGGCGTTGGGCGAGGGCCACGACGGCGAGAGCCACCTGGCCGCGGCCGTGGTGCGCGCGGAGCTGGCCCGTGGCGGCGCGCCCCGTGCGGACGACGTGCTGCGCACGCACCTCGCCCTCGCGCTCGCGGCCCGGACGGCGGAGGTGCGCGCCGTCACGCCGGGGGGTGCGCTGGTCGTGACGGGCGCGCGTCAGGCGGCCGAGTGCCGTGCGCTGGCCGAGGAGGTCCTGGCGCTCAGCCCGCACCCGGAGTTGATCGCGTTCGCGACCGACCTGTGCCGGAGGTTGGACGAGGCGCGGCGGTGGCGGTGGGTCGAGCCGGACGTGTGGACGGCGGCGGTGGTGGGGCTGGCCGTGCTCGTGCTGCCGTTCGTGGGCAGCGCGATCGGCAACCCGGCGGTGACCGCGGCCGGTGTGCTGGTGGGCGCGGCGCTCGTGTTCGGGTTCGTGGTGGCGCACCGGAAGCGGAAGTGGGCGGTCGACGCGGACGCGGCGTTCGGCCGCGGTGGTTCGTGACCGGGCCGCGGAACGCGCCCGCCGCTCCGTGCCCGCCGCTCGCCGTCCGGGTGTGACCTCGGCCGCTGGGCCCGGTCGCGCTGTGCTTGGATCAGCAGGGTGAGCACGATCTACGATTGTGGTGTCCAGACCGATCGCGCGGCGGGCCTCGAAGCCGCCGCGGGAGCGGTGCGGGGCGGGCGGCTGGTCGTCCTGCCCACGGACACCGTGTACGGCATCGGGTGTGACGCGTTCGACGCGGCGGCCGTTCGTGCCCTGTTGGAGGCCAAGGGGCGCGGGCCCGACATGCCGGTCCCCGTGCTGGTCGGCTCGTGGACCACGATCGACGGGTTGGTCCTCGGGGTGCCCCGGCAGGCCCGCGCGCTGATCGAGGCGTTCTGGCCGGGCGGGCTGTCGCTCGTGCTGCCGCACGCGCCCTCGTTGGCGTGGGATCTCGGTCACACCCGCGGCACCGTGATGCTGCGGATGCCGTTGCACCCGGTCGCGTTGGAGCTGCTCCGCGACGTCGGTCCGATGGCCGTCTCCAGCGCGAACAAGTCGGGCTTCCCGCCGGCGGGCACCGTCCAGGAGGCCTGGGACCAGCTCGGCGAGGAGGTCGGCGTCTACCTGGACGGCGGACCGGCCACCGAGAACACCGCCTCCACCATCGTCGACCTGACCGGACCGGACCCCGTGGTCCTGCGGGAGGGCGCGGTGCCGATCGGCGAGGTCTCGAAGGCCCTCGGCGTCGAAGTCGAGGTCGCCCGCTAGTGGATCTTCCCGATCGGAGTAGCGTGGTACTCCCGTCGCCCGAACCAGCCCGACTGGATCAGCTGCAGCAAGATCCACCCGACACCCCATCGCCGAGGGGCTAGCCTGCCGTGGGCCAGTTGCCTGCCGTGTCCAACGTCCTCCCCGTCCGGGAGTACCTGCTCGTCGCGCTCACCGCCGCCGTCGTGACGTTCCTGCTCGTCGGCCTGGTGCGCGCGCTGGCGTTCCGGATCGGCGCGGTCGCCTACCCCCGCCAGCGCGACGTGCACGTCCAACCCATGCCGCGGATGGGCGGGCTCGCGATGTACGGCGGGGTGCTCGGCGGCATGCTCCTGGCGCACCAGCTGCCGGTGCTGCGCTCGGCGTTCGACTTCTCCTACGACCCGTACGCGGTGATCGTGGGCGGTGGCGTGATCGTCCTCGTCGGGGTGCTGGACGACCGGTTCGAGCTGGACTCCCTGACGAAACTCGCCGGCCAGGTCACCGCGGCGGGCATCCTCGTGCTGTTCGGCCTGCAGTGGCTGCTGTTCTGGGTGCCGTGGGGCGACGACGGCGAGGGCACCGGCTCGCTGCTCTCGCTGGACCAGAACCAGGGCGCGATCCTGAGCGTGCTGCTGGCCGTGACCATGGTCAACGCGATGAACTTCGTGGACGGCCTGGACGGCCTGGCCGCGGGCATCGGGCTGATCGCGGCGGCGGCCACCTGCGTGTTCTCCATCGGGCTGCTGGCCAACAACGGCGGTGACGTGGGCGCGTACCCGCCCGCGCTGATCGCGGCCACGCTCGCGGGCGCGTGCCTGGGCTTCCTGCCGCACAACTTCAACCCGGCGCGGATCTTCATGGGCGACTCGGGGTCGATGCTGATCGGGCTGATGCTCGCGGCGGCGACGATCTCGGCGTCGGGGAAGATCAACTACGAGTCGGTGCGGGCCACGGACGTCCTGGGCCTGCTGTCGCCGCTGGTCGTGGTCGCCGCGGTCCTGTTCGTGCCGTTGCTGGACCTGCTCATGGCCGTGGTCCGGCGGACCCGGCGGGGCGAGAGCCCGTTCTCCGCGGACAAGATGCACCTGCACCACCGGCTGCTCGAGATCGGGCACTCCCAGCGCCGCGCGGTGCTGCTGATCTACTTGTGGGCGGGCGTGCTGGCGTTCGGCGCGGTCGCGTTGACGCTGTTCGACGTCGTCGTCGTGGTGTGGTGCCTGGCCATCGGACTTGTTCTCGCGCTGTTGGTCTCCGCGATACCCAGACTTCGCGAAGTGCGCCGCACATGACCCCCGATGGTGGGGTGAGGACCAAGGCTTCTTTACACTCGGTCTCGACCAGTGGACGGTGTTCGACCCTTTGGGGGTGACATGAGCCAGGACAAGACGGAGTGGACCCACGAAGCCGTCGTGCAGCGACTCGCGGGCGAGATGTACCGCGCGGCGCTGTGGGCGGCGCTCGCGACGGTGGTCGCGGGCGCGATCCTCTGGACTGTGCTGGCGGGGGTCCCCGGCCTGGTCGCGGCGCTGATCGGCGGTGCCATCGCGTGCCTGTCGTCGGCCGCGACGCTGCTGCTCATGCACCGCACCGCCGCGATGCCGCTCCAGGTGATCATGGTCGCGGCGTTCGCCGGGTTCCTGGGCAAGCTCATCCTGCTGTTCGCGGTGATGATGCTGCTGCGCCAGTTCCCCGTGCTGCACACCAACGCGCTGGCCCTGACCATGGCCGCGACCATCCTGGTGGCCACCGCCATGGAGGTGCGCGCCTCCAAGCGCAGTCGCAGTCAGATCGTCATCCCGACCCCTGGAAACACCTGATCTACCGGCTGGTACGGTGCGCGCAGGACGGGACACCCAGGTAGGTGGGGTGCCTCTCGCGGGCGCTTGCGGTCCGTAAGGTACGTTAAGTCCCGATCGTGACGATTCCCCCGGCGGAGTGAACGCCGGCCGGGAGAACCGGAAGGAACACAGTGACCACGTTGGTGCTGGCCTCGGGTGGCGAGTTCGTCGCACCCGGTGTGAAGGACTTCTTCCCCCCGGCGATCTTCGGCTCGGTCGACAAGCCGATGGTGCTGCTGGTCCTGTCGGTCCTCATCATCGGGGCGTTCTTCATCCTGGCGACCCGAAACATGAAGCTCGTCCCGGGTAAGTTCCAGTTCCTCGCCGAGTCGGCCTACGACATCGGGCGCAACTCGATCGCGCGTGAGCAGATCGGTGGCAAGGACTTCAAGCCCTTCGTTCCGCTGATCCTGACCGTCTTCACGTTCATCCTGGTGAACAACCTGTTCGGGCTCATCCCGTTCGTCCAGTTCCCCACGATGGCGCACATCGGCTTCCCGCTCGCCGTCTCGGTCCTGGTCATCTACCCGGTTTACCACTTCGTGGGGTTCAAGCGCCACGGTTTCGTCGGCTACCTGAAGCACGCCACCATGCCCCCCGGCGCGCCCTGGTTCGTGCTCATCCTGCTGATCCCGATCGAGTTCTTCCAGAAGTTCGTCCTGAACCCGCTCACGCTCGCCATCCGAGTCTTCGCAGCGATGTTCGCGGGTCACCTCCTGCTGCTGGTGTTCACCCTCGCGGGTGAGTTCCTGCTGCTCAACGGCGGCATCACGGTGGTGGTGGCCCCGATTGCCTTCCTCTTCGCCATCGCGCTGACGTTCCTGGAAGCGCTGATCATGGTCCTTCAGGCCTACATCTTCGCCCTGCTGAGCGCCAACTACATCGGCGCCGCGCTGGCGGAAGAGCACTGAAAAACATTCAAGCCTCCGATCCGCGATGCCTTTCGCGGACCGAGTTGGAAAGGGAACAGCACAAGTGAGCGCATCCATCGTTCTTGCTCAGGAAGCCGCCTCCGGTGTGACCAACGCGGGTCTCGCCGCGATCGGCTACGGCCTCGCGGCCATCGGCCCGGGCATCGGCGTGGGTCTGATCTTCTCCTCGGTCATCAGCGGGACCGCCCGCCAGCCCGAGGCCCGCGGCGTCCTGCTGAGCCTCGCCTGGACGACCTTCGCCATCGTCGAGGTCCTCGCGCTGCTCGGCTTCGTCGTGTACTTCCTCGCGTCGGCAGCCTGAGCACCCGTTCATCGCATAAGAGAGGTTTGTGATGAAAACCCTCATCGTGGCGGCGGCGGAGGGGGAACCGATCAACCCGGTTCTCCCGCACACTTCCGAGATCATCATCGGCCTGATCGCGTTCCTGCTGCTCTTGTTCGTCATCAAGAAGTTCGTCTCGCCGAAGTTCGAGGCGGTCTACGCGGAACGCGCCGCCAAGATCGAGGGCGGGATCGAGAAGGCCGAGCAGGCGCAGGCGCAGGCGCAGGCCACGCTGGAGCAGTACAAGGCCCAGCTCGCCGAGGCACGTGCCGAGGCGGCCCGCATCCGCGACGACGCCCGCATCGAGGGCGAGCAGATCATCAGCGAGCTGCGCGCCAAGGCGCAGGAGGAGTCCGCGCGGATCGTCGCGCAGGGGCAGACCCAGCTCGAGACGCAGCGCGCGCAGATCGTCGCGGAGCTGCGTGGCGAGTTGGGCCGACTGGCCATCGACCTGGCTGACCGGGTCGTCGGCGAGTCGCTGGAGGACGAGGTGCGCCGTCGGGGCACCGTCGACCGGTTCCTCTCCGAGCTCGACGGCACGTCGGCTCCGGCCGCCAAGTGAGGGAACGCCGATGACGCTGCACGCCGCTAGCCGTGACGCCCTGGCCGCCGCCGAGCTGCGGTTGCTGGAGGTCGTGGACGGCACGACCGGCCCCACCGCCAGCGAGTCCCTGGGCAAGCTGGGCGAGGAGCTGTTCGCGGTCGTCAGCCTGCTGTCGGCGCAGCCCGCGCTGCGTCGGGCGCTGGCCGACAACTCCTCGGGCCCCGAGTCCCGGGAGCAGCTGCTGCACGGCCTGCTCGACGGCAAGGTCGACGACGCGACGGTGCAGGTGCTGGCCACGGTCGTCACCGCGCGCTGGTCCAGCCCGCGCGAGCTGGTCGACGGCATCGAGTCGCTGGCCCGCACCACGCTGCTGGTGCGGGCGGAGCGGGACGGCAAGCTCGACGCCGTCGAGGACGAGCTGTTCCGACTCGGTCGCATCATCGCGGGCAACCACGAGCTGGAGCTGGCGCTGTCCGACCCGGCGGCCGAGCCCGCGGGCAAGGTCGCGCTGGTCGACAGCCTTGTGGCGGGCAAGGTCGACGGGACCACCAAGACCCTGGTGGACCAGCTCGTCCGCGAGCCGCGCGGCCAGGGCGTCGTCAACGGCCTCGGCGACCTCGCGTCGCTCGCGGCCAAGCGCCGGGAACGTTCCGTCGCCTACGTCCGTTCCGCCGTCGAGCTCGACGCGGCGCAGCAGGACCGCCTCGAGGCCACGCTGACCCGGATCTACTCCAGGCCGATCGCGCTGCACGTCGAGGTCGACCCCACGCTGCGCGGCGGTCTGCTGATCAAGATCGGCGACGAGGTCATCGACGGAAGCGTGGCCGGTCGCCTGGCGTCACTGCGCCGCGACCTCGCCGGCTGACCGACCGGAACCGCGGCCCACAAGCCCCTTTCCCAGAACGAAGTGAGAGCAGGAACGACATGGCGGAGCTGACGATCTCGTCGGACGAGATCCGCAGTGCGATCGAGAAGTACGTCTCGACCTACTCCCCGGAAGTCAGCCGGGAAGAGGTCGGCGTCGTCGCGGAGACCTACGACGGCATCGCCATCGTCGAGGGTCTGCCCGGCACCATGACCAACGAGCTGCTGGAGTTCCCCGGCGGCGTGCTCGGCGTGGCCCTGAACCTGGAAGTCCGCCAGATCGGCGCGGTCATCCTCGGCGACTTCGACAAGATCGAAGAGGGCCAGGAGGTCAAGCGGACCGGCCAGGTGCTCTCCGTGCCGGTCGGCGACGGCTTCCTCGGCCGCGTGGTGAACCCGCTCGGCCAGCCGATCGACGGCCTCGGCGACATCGTCGCCGACGACAACCGCGCGCTGGAGCTGCAGGCCGCGACCGTGCTGCAGCGGCAGCCGGTGAACGAGCCGATGCAGACCGGCATCAAGGCCATCGACTCGATGACCCCGATCGGCCGCGGCCAGCGCCAGCTGATCATCGGCGACCGCAAGACCGGCAAGACCGCGGTCTGCATCGACACGATCATCAACCAGAAGAAGGCCTGGGACTCGGGCGACCCGCAGCAGCAGGTGCGCTGCGTGTACGTGGCCATCGGCCAGAAGGGCTCCACCATCGCGGGCGTCAAGGCCGCGCTGGAGGAGGCGGGCGCGCTGGAGTACACCACCATCGTCGCCGCCCCCGCGTCCGACTCGGCCGGCTTCAAGTGGCTCGCGCCCTACACCGGCTCGACCATCGGCCAGCACTGGATGTACCAGGGCAAGCACGTCCTGATCGTCTTCGACGACCTGACCAAGCAGGCGGAGGCGTACCGCGCCATCTCGCTGCTGCTGCGCCGCCCGCCGGGCCGCGAGGCCTACCCCGGCGACGTCTTCTACTTGCACTCGCGCCTGCTGGAGCGCTGCGCGAAGCTGTCCGACGACATGGGCGGCGGCTCGATGACCGGCCTGCCGATCATCGAGACCAAGGCCAACGACGTGTCGGCGTACATCCCGACCAACGTCATCTCGATCACCGACGGCCAGTGCTTCCTGGAGTCGGACCTGTTCAACGCCGGTGTGCGCCCGGCCGTCAACGTGGGTATCTCGGTGTCCCGCGTCGGTGGCGCCGCGCAGATCAAGGCGATGAAGACGGTCTCCGGCTCGCTGCGCCTGGACCTGTCGCAGTTCCGCGAGCTGGAGGCGTTCTCCGCCTTCGCCTCGGACCTCGACGCGGCGTCCCGCGCCCAGCTGGAGCGCGGCGCGCGCCTGGTCGAGCTGCTCAAGCAGGGCCAGTACTCGCCGGTCCCGGTCGAGGAGCAGGTCGTCTCGATCTACCTCGGCACCAAGGGCCACTACGACGACATCGCGGTGGGCGACGTCCGCCGCTTCGAGTCGGAGTTCCTGGACCACGTCCGGCGCAGCCACGAGGTGATCCTGTCCGACATCCGCGAGTCCAAGAAGCTGTCGGACGACACGGAGAAGGGCATCCTCGACGCCGTCGCCGCGTTCAAGCAGCAGTTCACCGCCTCCAACGGCGCGTCGGTCGTCGACGTGCCCGCCGACGCGATGGACGCCGACAAGGTCGGGCAGGAGTCGGTGAAGGTCAACCGGCCCGCTCCGACCGAGAAGTGACGTAGGCATGGCGGCACAGATCCGGGAGCTGCGCCAGCGGATCCGCTCGGTCAACTCGACCAAGAAGATCACCAAGGCGTACGAGCTCATCGCCACGTCCCGTCTCGCCAAGGCGCAGACGAGGGTCGCGGCGTCGCGCCCCTACGCGGAGGAGATCACCTCGGTCCTCTCCGCGCTGGCGACCGCGTCCGCGAACCTCGACCACCCGCTGCTGACCGAGCGCAAGAACCCGCGCCGCGCCGCGGTCCTCGTCGTGACGAGCGACAAGGGCATGTGCGGCGGCTACAACGCCAACGTGCTGCGGGCCGCGGAGGAGCTGCTCTCGCTGCTGCGGTCCGAGGGCAAGGAGCCCGTCCTCTACGTCATCGGGCGCAAGGGCGTGGGCTACTACAAGTTCCGCAAGCGCGCCATCGCGGGCGAGTGGACCGGCTTCTCGCAGCTGCCGCACTACGTCAACGCGGTCGAGGCCGGTGACGCGCTGGTCAAGGCGTTCGTCGCGGGCAGCGACGACGAGGGCGACCAGCCCGGCCCCGACGGCGTGCTCGGCGTGGACGAGCTGCACGTGGTCTACACCGAGTTCAAGTCGATGCTGAGCCAGACGCCGGTCGCCAAGCGGATCGCGCCGATGGTCGTCGACTTCGAGCCGGAGCCGCAGAAGCTCCAGTCGGTGTACTCGTTCGAACCGAGTGCGGAGACCTTGCTGGGCGCGTTGCTGCCCAAGTACGTCAAGACCAGGCTCTTCTCGGCACTGCTGGACGCGGCGGCCTCGGAGTCGGCGGCGCGACGGACCGCGATGAAGGCGGCGACGGACAACGCCACCGAACTGGTCCGCAACCTCAGCCGCCAGGCGAACCAGGCCCGTCAGGCCCAGATCACCCAGGAGATCAGCGAGATCGTCGGTGGCGCCTCCGCGCTTACCGGTGGCGCAGGAAGTGATGAGTGACATGAGTGCTACTGCCACCACCACCCGCACCGGCCGTGTGGTCCGGGTGATCGGTGCCGTCGTCGACGTGGAGTTCCCGCGCGACGCGGTGCCGGAGCTGTTCAACGCCCTGCACGCCGAGGTCACCGCCGAGGCGGTGGCCAAGACGCTGACCCTGGAGGTCGCCCAGCACCTGGGTGACAACCTGGTCCGCACCATCTCGATGCAGCCCACCGACGGCCTCGTCCGCGGCGCCGCGGTGACCGACACCGGCAAGGCGATCAGCGTGCCCGTCGGCGACGTCGTCAAGGGCCACGTGTTCAACGCGCTGGGCGACTGCCTCGACGAGCCCGGCCTCGGCCGCGACGGCGAGCAGTGGGCAATCCACCGCAAGGCGCCCGCCTTCGACCAGCTCGAGGGCAAGACCGAGATCCTGGAAACGGGCATCAAGGTCATCGACCTGCTGACCCCGTACGTCAAGGGCGGCAAGATCGGCCTGTTCGGCGGCGCGGGCGTGGGCAAGACGGTGCTCATCCAGGAGATGATCACCCGTATCGCCCGCGAGTTCTCCGGCACGTCGGTGTTCGCCGGCGTCGGCGAGCGCACCCGTGAGGGCACCGACCTCCTCCTCGAGATGGAGGAGATGGGCGTGCTCGGCGACACCGCCCTGGTGTTCGGTCAGATGGACGAGCCGCCCGGCACCCGCATGCGCGTCGCGCTGTCCGCGCTGACGATGGCGGAGTACTTCCGCGACGTGCAGGGCCAGGACGTGCTGCTGTTCATCGACAACATCTTCCGGTTCACCCAGGCGGGTTCGGAGGTGTCGACCCTGCTGGGCCGCATGCCGTCCGCCGTGGGTTACCAGCCGACGCTGGCGGACGAGATGGGTGAGCTCCAGGAGCGCATCACCTCGACGCGCGGTAAGTCGATCACCTCGCTGCAGGCCATCTACGTGCCCGCGGACGACTACACCGACCCCGCGCCGGCCACCACGTTCGCCCACCTGGACGCGACGACGGAGCTCTCCCGTCCGATCTCCCAGAAGGGCATCTACCCGGCGGTGGACCCGCTGTCCTCGTCCTCCCGGATCCTCGAGCCGTCGATCGTCGGCGAGGAGCACTACCGGGTGGCGCAGGAGGTCAAGCGGATCCTGCAGAAGTACAAGGAGCTGCAGGACATCATCGCCATCCTCGGCATGGACGAGCTGTCCGAGGAGGACAAGGTCCTCGTCGGTCGCGCCCGTCGCCTGGAGCGCTTCCTCGGCCAGAACTTCATCGTGGCCGAGAAGTTCACCGACCAGCCGGGTTCGTTCGTGCCGATCAAGGACACGATCGAGGCGTTCGACCGCGTCTGCAAGGGCGAGTTCGACCACTACCCGGAGCAGGCGTTCTTCTCCTGCGGCGGGTTGGACGACGTCGAGGCCAACGCCAAGAAGCTCGCCGGCAAGTAGGGCCGGGCTTTGCCGAAGGGCCGTTCCCCGCTCGGGGGACGGCCCTTCGGCCGTCGCGGGGCTCAGTGGGAGGCCCAGCCCAGGGCGCGGGAGATGGCCAGGCCGCACGTGCGCACGGCGGGCACGACGGTGTCCGTGCGGGTGCCCGTGGGCACGACGACGGACACCGCGGCCACCACGTCGCCGTCCGGTCCGCGCACGGGGGCGGCGACCGAGTAGGTGATCATCTCGATCTGGCGGTCGCTGATGGCGTAGCCGTCGCGGCGCACGCGGGCCAGGGCCTCGCGCAGTTCCGGCGCCGACGCGATCGTCCTGGGCGTGAACCGCTTGAGCGGCGCGGCCAGCACGGCCTCCTGCACGGCGACGGGCGCGGCGGCCAGCAGCACCAGGCCGACGCCCGTGCAGTGCGTCGGCATCCGGCTGCCGACCCGCGTCACCACGTTGACCGCGTCCCGCGCCGAGATCCGCTCCACGTACACGACCTCCGTGCCGTCGCGCACGGCCAGCTGGACGTTGTGCCGCGTGACCTCGTAGAGGTCCTCCAGGAACGGCAGGGCCCGGTCTCGCAGGTCGAGGCTGCCCGGCGACAGCGCGCCCAGCTCCAGCAGCCTCAGGCCCACGCGGTAGCGGCCGTCGGGCGCGCGGTCCAGGGCGCGCAGCTCCACCAGGGACGCCACCAGCCGGTGCGTGGTGCTCAGCGGCAGGCCCGAGTGGCGGCTCAGCTCGGACAGCGTGACCGCCGACCGGTCCACGGTGAACACCGACAGCAGCGAGAACGCGCGCTCCAGCAGCGACTTCGGGGTGGGCACCGGCCCAGTCTCCCAACGGCCTTCCGCTCATCGGAAACCGCCCTGCCCCGGCCAGGGTGACCCACACCACCCTCCCGGTATGAACAAATGGGTGCTCCCGCTGGGCTGGACGGCGGTACTGCTCGACGGCTTCGACCTCGTGGTGCTCGGCACCGTCCTCCCGGTCCTGCTCGACACGGGGCAGTGGGGCCTCACGCCGGCGTCCGCGTCGGTCGTCTCCACGGCGGGCCTGGTCGGCATGATGTTGGGCGCGATGGCGATCGGCACGGTCACCGACCTGGTCGGGCGGCGCAAGGCGCTGATCGCGTCCGTGTGCGGCTTCTCCTTGTTCACCGTGCTGTGCGCGGCGGCGCCGTCGATCGAGGTGTTCGGCGGGCTGAGGTTCCTCGCCGGCCTCGGCCTCGGCGGCTGCCTGCCGACGGCCATCGCGCTGGTCGACGAGTTCGCGCCGGCGCGGCGGCGCGGCCGGGCCACCACGCTGGTCATGACCGGCTACCACGTCGGGGCGGTGCTCACCGCGCTGCTGGGCATGGCGGTGATCCCGTCGCTGGGGTGGCGGGCGTTGTTCGTGATCGGCGCGGCGCCCGCGCTCGTGCTGGTGCCGCTGATGGTGCTGCTGCTGCCGGAGTCGCGGGCGTTCCGCTCGGCGCCGGTGTCGGCCGGGAGGCTGGTCGGCTCGCTGTTCCGGCCCGGCGTGCGGCGGGCCACGGTGGCGTTCTGGGCGGCGTCGTTCATGGGGCTGCTGCTGGTCTACGGCCTGAACACGTGGCTGCCGCAGATCATGCGCGCGGCCGGGTACCCGCTGGGCGCGGCGCTGGGCCTGCTGCTCACGCTGAACGTCGGCGCGGTGGTCGGGCTGCTGGTCGCGGGCGCGGTGGCGGACCGGGTCGGCGTGCGGCCGTCGACCATCGGCTGGTTCGCCGCGTCGGCGGCGGCCCTGGGCCTGCTCAGCGCACGGCTGCCGACCGCGGGCGTCTACGCGGCGGTGTTCGTGGCCGGGTGCTTCGTGTTCAGCGCGCAGGTCCTGGTGTACGCGTACGTGGGCCGCGTGTACGACGACGGCAACCGCGCCACGGGTCTGGGGTGGACGGCGGGCGTCGGGCGGATCGGGGCCGTCAGCGGGCCCGTGCTGGGCGGGGCGCTGCTCACCGCGGGCCTCGCGCACCCGTGGGGTTTCTACGCGTTCGCCTTGGTGGCGGCCCTGGGCGCGGTCGCGGTGACCGCCGTCGGAGCGGTCTCCGGGCGGGTAGCCGCGGGCCGTGGGAACGACTGAGGGTGGCTGGTGCGGCGGGGTGCACCGGTCACCGTTTAGACTGCGGTGGACTCCAGTCGACTCAGGGAGATGCGCGTGGCCGAGATGACCGTCCAGCTGGTCGCGGTGGAACGCCGCCTGTGGTCCGGCACGGCCACCTCGGTGGTCGCGCAGACCCTCGAAGGCGAGATCGGCATCCTGCCCGGCCACGAGCCGGTGCTCGGCCAGTTGGTCGAGGGCGGCGTGGTCCGGATCCGCACCACGGACAACGAGCTGGTGACGGCGGCCGTGCACGGCGGGTTCCTCTCCGTGACCGGCGACGGCGTGAGCATCCTCGCGGAGGCCGCGGAGCTCGCCCACGAGATCGACGTCGAGCAGGCTCGCTCGGACGTGCAGAACGCGGACGACGTACAGCGGGCCCGGGCGATCGCGCGGCTCCGCGCCGCCGGGCACTCGGCCTGACGCGGACGGGCGGACGAACGCCGTGGGGATCGCCGAACTGGTGGGGCTGGTCCTGTTCGGCGCGGTGGTCGTCCTCGCGTACCTGGCGTGGCGGCGAGTCCGGCTGCTGCGCGCGGGCGGCGTGCACGTCGCGCTGAGGTCCAGGCTCAAGGGCTCCGGCCGGGGCTGGCACCTGGGCGTCGGGCACTACCGGGGTGACGAGTTCACCTGGTTCCGCGTGCTGAGCCTGAGCCCCGGCCCGGACATGGTCATCTCCCGCGAGGGCTTCGAGATCGACGACCGCCGCGAGCCCACCGCACCGGAGGCGTACGCGATGCCCGCGGGCGCGGTGGTGCTCCGCTGTCGCGGCAACAAGGGCGAGGTCGAGATCGCGATGGGCCCGGACGCGCTGACAGGATTCCTGTCCTGGTTGGAGTCAGCGCCTCCGGGCCGATCCATTCCCTGGGCCTCCTAGCGACCACCGTCAGGTGAGGTCGAGGCCTCCGGTGACGGCCGGCCGCACCGCGGTCGTCGAGCTGATCGCCTCGTTGTCCAGCAGGTGGTCGTCGCCCTCGGGCAGGGACGCCACGGCCCGGAAGGTCACCTTCCCGAGCGCGACGTCGTGCGTGCGGACCTGGACCACTCGCGACGTGGTGGCCGAGCGGCCGTCCCCGGTGGTGTGGGTCAGCGTCACGGTGTAGTCGCCGTCGGCCGCGTAGCGGTGGTGCGGTCGCGTCGTGTTCGGCGAACGCGTCGTTCGGGAGCGCGGCGAGCCCGCTCACCGCGAACGTCAGCGACCCGCCCGAGCCGGCGTGGTACGAACCGGCGAGGAAGTGGTAGCTGGTGCCGGCCGTGACCGCGACCTCGACGCGCGACTGGTGGCTGCCGTTCCAGTCGTCGTTGCAGGCGATCGGGGTGAGCGAGCCGCGGAACCCGGTGTGCGCCGAGTGATCGGCGTCGCCTGGTCGAAGTCGTCGTTCGCGGGCGGCGCGGCGTGCGCGATCCCCGGGACGAGCAGACCGAGGAGGACGGCCACCACGACCGATCCGGATCTTCGTGTTCCGCGCACGGCGGGGTACCCCCACGTCGAGTGGACGCTCCCCGGCGTCCGGACCCGGCAGAGTGAACACAAGGACGATCGGTCGTGGTGGCCCATCGGCGGTCCGGACACTCGATCGGTCCGGGGACGTCACCCGGACAGAGTCAGGCGGGCTGCCTGATGCTCTCGAAGATCCTGGCGAAGCCCTCCTTCCCGTGACCGGCGTCGACCTGCCGCCGGATCAGGTTCTGCACCATGCCGACCACCTCGGTGGAGATGCCCTGCGCGGCGCTGGCGTCGAGCATGTCGCCGAGGTCGGAGAACTCCAGGCTCTGCTGTCCCGGCACGGTGTAGTCGCCGCCGTCGACCACGGCCGCGAACCCGGCGAACCCACCCGTCATCGCGGCCAGCCACGGCGCGGCCCGCCCGGCGAACTCGGTCGCCGTCACGCCCGCGCCCGCGACCATCGCGGCGCCGTGCAGGAAACCGGCGAACATCACGTACATGCCGGCGAGCAGGGCCAGGTCGTACAGCGACGCCAGGCCCGCGTCCTCGCCGAAGTACGCGCTCTCGCCCCACAGGTCCAGCAGCGGGCGGTGCCGCTCGAACGCGGTGGCCGAGCCGCTGTAGAGGACGGACGAGCCGGGCCGCCCGATCATGTCCGGCACGGCCATGATGCCGCCGTCGAGGTACACCACGCCGTGCGCCGCCGCCCAGCCGGCGAACTCCCTCGACTGGTCGGGCGTGGTCGTGGTGACGTTGACCAGCGTGCGGCCGGTGAGCAGGTCGGCCACCGGGTCGAGCACCTCGTGGACCGAGTCGGCGTCGAAGAGGCAGGCGATCACCACGTCGGACGCGGTCACGGCGTCGCGGACGGAGCCGGCGGCCGTGGCGCCGAGGTCGACGAGGGCTTCGGCCTTGCCGGGCGAGCGGTTCCAGACGGTCGTGACGTGCCCGGCGCGGACCAGGGCGGTGGCGAGGGCGGCGCCCATCGCGCCGAGCCCGAGGACGGTCGCTTTCGTGTTGGTCATGCCGAGATCGTCACTCGTACCGGTACGGTTGACCAGTACGGACTATTTTGTGCAGTACCCACCTTTTGGTAAGCACCCCCGGGAGGGGCCGATGGCGGCTCGACGTGGTCCCTACTTCTGCGGCATCGACGCCGCGATGGACGTGGTGTCCGGCAAGTGGAAGTCGCTGATCCTGTGGGAGCTGGCCGAGCACGGCGTGCGGCGGTTCGCCCAGCTGCGCCGCGGCCTGCCGGGCGTGAGCGAGAAGATGCTGGTCCAGCAGTTGCGCGAGCTGGAGGAGGACGGCCTCGTGCACCGCGAGGTGTTCCCCGAGGTGCCGCCGAGGGTGGAGTACGAGCTGACCGAGCACGGGGTGTCGCTCAACGAGGCGCTCGCCGCGCTGGGCGTGTGGGGCACCGCGCGGATCGAGCGCATCGGCGCCGAGAAGGTGGTCTACGCGTCCTGAGCGGGCACCCGCTCGGCGGGGCTCGGCCGGCGGAACAGGGTGCCCAGCCTGCGCAGGGCCTCCTGGTCGCCGGAGGCCGAGGCGGCGCCGGAGGCGATCTTGTCCGCCAGGCTCGACCGGCCGTCGGCCAGCGAGGCGAAGACGTCCTCGTCGGTCTCGACCACCGCGTCGGGCCGCCCGGCGGGGCCGTGGCCCGCGTCCACCTCGCCGTCGTCCACGCGGACGTGGAACACCTCGTCGCCGACCCGGAACTCGTAGACGGCCCGCACGCCCGCGGCGGCCTCGGCGTCGAAGAACGCCTCCATCGCCAGCACGGCCCAGCCGGGGTGGAACGTCTCGCCCGGGCGTCGTTCGCCCATGGCCCACCTCGTGCCCCAGCGGGCCAGGGCGAGCACGGCCGGCCCGAGCTCCCGGCCCGCCTCGGTGAGGTCGTAGGCGGGGGTCCGGGCCGGCGCGGGCAGCGTCACCTTGTGCGCGAGGCCTTCGCGTTCGAGGTGCTTGAGCCGGGCCGCGAGCAGCCCGGTGCCGAGGCCGCGCAGGCTCTGCTGGAGGTCGCCGAACCGCTTCGGCCCGGTCAGCAGCTCGCGGACCAGCAGGAGCGTCCAGCGCTCGCCGACGAGGTCGAGCGTCCGCGCGGTCGCGCAGTACTGGTTGTACGTCCGCTGGTCCACCGGCTCATCCTAGGGTCGCCGCCCCCCGGCCCACGACGGCGAGCAGCACGTCCGCGATGCGGCGCGGGTGGGTCAGCGGCGCGTCGTGCGGCCCGTCCACCGGCACGGTCCGGTAGCCGAGGTCGGCGGCGAACCGGGCGAACGGGAACGTCTCCGGCACGCAGTGGACGCCGGTGCCGGGGACGCGGTCGACGGCGCCGGTGAGGCGGGTCGGCTCGGTGAACGTCCGCAGCGCGTGGGTGCGCAGCCGCTGGTCGAGCCAGTGCGCGTCGTCGGGGTCGGTCACGCCGAACGACTCGGCTGCGGGCGGTGCGATCAGGCCGTCGGCGTTCGCGGCGGCCGTGACCCTGGCGGTGAACCAGTCCGGCGCCAGGTCGGTCAGGCTCGCGCCGGCCGGCCCGGCCCAGCCGTCGACCAGCACGAGGTGGGCCACCCGGTGCGGGCGGAGGTCGGCGGCCTGGCGGACCACCAGGCCCGCGTAGCTGTGGCCGACCAGCACCAGGTCCGGGTCCGCGACGGCGTCGACCGCGGCCACCACCTCGTCGGCGTGGTCGGACAGTCCGACGTCGCGGTCGTGCGTGAGGTCGGGCGTGACGACGTGCGCGCCGGTCGCCGTGAGCAGGGGCGCGACCCGTTCCCAGGCCCAGCCGCCGTGCCACGCGCCGTGGACGAGGACGTAAGTGGTCATGGTCGACCTCCGGGTAGGCGAACTTCCTGTTTTCGAAGCTTAGACTTCAAAAACAGGAAGCGCTACCTCCCGGGGTCAGGCGTTGGCGCCCGGCTGCCAGAGCACGTCGCCGTCCGGGTTGGCGACCCTGGCCAGGATGAACAGCAGGTCGGAGAGCCGGTTCAGGTACTTCGCGGTCAGCGCGTTCGTCTGCTCGGCCTCGACCTCGATCAACGCCCACGCGCCCCGCTCGGCCCGCCGGGCGATGGTGCGGGCCTGGTGCAGCAGCGCCGCGCCGGGTGTGCCACCGTTGAGGATGAACGACTCCAGCTTGCCCAACCGGGAGTTGAACGCATCGCACCACGACTCGAGCCGGTCGACGTAGGCCTGGGTGATCCGCAGCGGCGGGTACTTGGGGTCGGGGGCGATCGGCGTGCAGAGGTCGGCGCCGACGTCGAACAGGTCGTTCTGGACCTGCCGCACCACGTCGGCGACGTCGGGTTCCAGCGCGCCGAGCGCCAGGGCGACGCCGAGCGCGGCGTTGGTCTCGTCCACGTCGGCGTACGCCGTGATGCGGGGTGAGGTCTTGGGCACCCGGGAGAAGTCGCCGAGGCCGGTGGTCCCGTCGTCGCCGACGCGGGTGTAGATCTTCGTCAGGTGCACGGCCATGCGAAGCACTGTAGACACCGCGGTGGCCCACCACGGACGGGCACGATTCAGACCGTACGTAGGATTGCGGCACAACGAGCAAGGAGTCCGTTACGTGAGTGAGCACTTCCGGGTTCAGGGCGGTGGGCGGCTCGTCGGCGAGGTCGCCGTCGTAGGCGCGAAGAACAGCGTGCTCAAGCTGATGGCGGCGGCACTGCTGGCCGAGGGCACCACCACCATCACCAACTGCCCGGAGATCCTGGACGTGCCGCTGATGGCGGACGTCCTGCGCAGCCTCGGCTGCGAGGTGGCGATCGACGGCCGGGTCGTCACGATCACCACCCCGAAGGAGCTCAACCACCGCGCCGACTCCGAGGCGATGGGCAAGCTGCGCGCGTCCGTGTGCGTGCTCGGTCCCCTGGTGGGCCGGTGCAAGCGGGCCGTCGTCGCGCTGCCGGGTGGCGACGCGATCGGCAACCGGCCGCTGGACATGCACCAGAGCGGCCTGCGCAAGCTCGGCGCGCACAGCGAGATCGAGCACGGCTGCGTGATCGCCGAGGCCGAGGGCCTGCACGGCGCGCAGATCTGGCTCGACTTCCCCAGCGTCGGCGCGACGGAGAACATCCTGATGGCGGCGGTGCTGGCCAACGGCACCACGGTCATCGACAACGCCGCCCGCGAGCCGGAGATCGTGGACATCTGCGTGATGCTCCAGCAGATGGGCGCGAAGATCGAGGGCGCGGGCACGTCCACGCTCACCGTGCACGGGGTGGAGTCGCTCCAGCCGACCGAGCACCGGGTGATCGGCGACCGGATCGTCGGCGCCACCTGGGCGTTCGCGGCCGTCATGACCCGCGGTGACATCACCGTGCGCGGCGTGGACCCGCACCACCTCGACCTGGTGCTGGAGAAGCTGCGGATGGCGGGTGCGGACGTGACCACGCTCGACGACGGCTTCCGCGTGGTGCAGACCGACCGGCCGCGGTCGGTGGACTTCGTGACGTTGCCGTACCCCGGTTTCGCCACCGACCTGCAGCCGTTCGCGATCGCGCTGTCGAGCGTGTCCGACGGCACGTCGATGATCACCGAGAACCTGTTCGAGGCGCGGTTCCGGTTCATCGAGGAGATGGTGCGGCTGGGTGCGGACGCGCGCACCGACGGCCACCACGCGGTCGTGCGGGGTGTCGAGCGGCTGTCGAGCGCGCCGGTGTGGGCCTCGGACATCCGCGCGGGCGCGGGGCTGGTGCTGGCCGGGCTGTGCGCGGACGGCGCGACCGAGGTGTACGAGATCTTCCACATCGAGCGCGGCTACCCGGGCTTCGTGGAGAACCTGCGCAAGCTCGGCGCGACCGTGGAGCGCGTCGGCGCCTGACCCGCACCCGGTGTCGGGTGTTCGCCGGATACTGCGTGAGCAGCGACCTCCCTAGAGTCAGTGCGCGTTGGCCGACTTCAGGGGGAAGGCACGTGAGAGGATTTTTCGGCGGGTCGGGCCGGCGCGGGAGGGCGCTCGGCCTGGTCGCCTTGACGGTGGGGGCGGCGGCCATCGCGTTCTCCACACCGGCGTCGGCCGCGGAGCCGCCTCGGTGCACCACGATGACGGAGATGGTGCGGTCGGGTCACACGATCGCCGTGCCGACGGCCAAGGGCAGCACCTCGTGCCAGATCGGCCGCGACTACGCGGCGAACGCGACGCTCGTGTCCCGGTTCCAGTTCACGATGCGCCGGTGCTACCCGACGTTGAACCTGGCGTCGCCCTACTCGGACGAGAAGGTGGGCGACCTCTTCGCCGACGGCAGCTTCGGGCCTCGCACCGAGGCCGCGTTGAAGGCCGTGCAGCGCTACATCGGCACCGCCGCGGACGGCATCTACGGCCCGAACACCCGCGATCGGATGAAGTTCACGACGCCGGATCGCGTCTACTGCTACGGCTACTGAGTTCGAGGGGGATCAGCATGAGGGAAGGTTCAGGCTTGCGCCGGTTCGGCGTGGGTGTGGCAGCCGTGCTCATGGCCGTCACCGGGATGGCCGTGTCGGGGGGATCGGCGTCCGCGGCGACCGACCTGTGCGTGAAGATGGTGCCGCGCTACGTCGGCAGCAACATCAGCATCATGGTTCCGGCGAGCAGCGCGAACAGCCAGACGTGCCTGATCGGCAGCGGCCTGGTGGCGAACTACAAGATCGTGACGCTGTTCCAGGCCACGATGATCAAGTGCTACGGCGGTCTCCGGCTGGCGTCGCCGTACGAGGACGAGTTCATCCGCGACCTCGACGCCGACGGCAGCTTCGGCCCGCGCACCCAGGCCGCGTTGAAGGCGGTGCAGAGGTCCATCGGCGCCACGGTCGACGGGTCCTACGGGCCCAACACCCGTGATCGGATGAGGTTCATCGACGACCGCAACCGCTACTGCTACGCCTACTGAGCTGGGCGACGCGCACCGGACAGCCCTCCTGACCAACCGGGCCAGGAGGGCTGTCCGCGTGTCGTCGCCTGACCCCGCGCCCCGGTGTCGGGAGTTCGCCGGACACCGCGTGAGCAGCGACTTCCCTAGAGTCGGGGCATCGTGATGCCGGTGATCTCGGGGGAAGCGCATGAGGCGGTCGACGGGTGGCAGGGGTCTGCGGAGCAGGGCGATCGGACTGGTCGCCCTGGCGGTGGGCACGGCGGTGATCGGGCTCGCCGCGCCGGCGTCGGCCGCGACCCTGCCCCGCTGCACCTCGACCTCGGAGGTCGTGCGGTCGGGCCACACGATCGTGGTGCCGGTGAGCATCAGCAGCACCTCGTGCCACGTCGGCCGCGACTACGCGGCGAACGCGACGGTCGTGGGCCGGTTCCAGCTGACCATGAACCGGTGCTACGCGAGCCTGAACCTGGCCTCGCCGTACTCGGACGAGAAGGTCGGCGACCTCGATGCGGACGGCAGCTTCGGGCCGCGTTCCGAGGCCGCGCTGAAGGCGGTGCAGCGCTACATCGGCACCGCTGCGGACGGCATCTACGGCCCGAACACCCGGGACCGGATGAAGTTCCTGACGCCGGACCGCAGCCGCTGCTACGACTACTGACCTGCGGGCCCGACACGCCTGACTCCGACACTCCCGACGCCGGAGCACGGCGGCGCCTGCCGGCTCAGGGCCGCACGGTGACCGGCACCCGCTGGGCGGTGTTGTTGGCCATGCCCTGCCGGTTCCACGGCTGGTCCACGGGCTGGGTGCGGCCGTCCGCGTCGGTCGCCCGCACCCGCAGCACGTGCTCGCCGGGCGTCGCGTCCCACGCGCACTCCCAGCGCCGCCACGCGTACCGGTCGCCGGCGGGGCCCAGGTCCGCCTCCACCCACGCGCCGTCCAGCTCGACCTCGACCTTCGCCACGGGCGCGTGCCCGCTCCACGCGCGACCGGTGAGCAGCACGCGGCCCGCGTCGACGAACCGCCGGCGGGTCATGAAGTCGGGGAAGCCGGGCGGGACCATCAGGGCCTTGGGCAGGATCCGGGTCACCGGCGTGCCCTCGTCGTCGGCCTCGTGCGTGATCCGGTAGGCGACGGCCTGCTGGAACCCGTCGAACGGCCGGTCCAGCGCGGTGATCGAGCGCAGCCACTTCACGTGCGCCATGCCGTACCAGCCGGGCACGACCAGTCGCAGCGGCGCGCCGTGCTGCGGCAGCAGCGGTTGGCCGTTCATCTCGTAGGCCAGCAGCACGTCCGGCCGCAACGCCTCGGCCACCGGCAGCGCGCGCTCGTAGTCCTGCTCGACGCCCCGGTCCAGCCCGTGGTCCAGGCCGGTGAACACCACGTCCACGGCGTCCGGCGGCAGGTCGGCCAGCAGCGGGGCCAGCGGCGTGCCGGTCCACGTCGCGCAGCCGACCGCCTCGTCCAGCCACGGCTGGCTCACCGGCCTCGGGTGCAGCTTGGCCCGGCCGTTGCCCGCGCACTCCAGCGTCACCTGCTCGGTCACGGCGGGCAGCGCGCGCAGCTCCTCCAGCGTCCACGTGCGGCCGAGCACGTCCAGCGACCACCCGGTGACGTCCGGGATGTCGTAGTGGATCAGCAGGTAGTGCAGGCCGGCCGGCGTCTCGTCGTAGCGCAGCGCCTCCAGCGGCATCCCGTGGTTGCGCGCGGCGAGCCGCAGTTCGTCGATCGAGATGTCCTCGTCGTCGGCGGCGATCCGGGACAGTCCGATGGTCATGTGCTGCTCCGCGGGAGGAAGTCGGCGTGGGGCGTGCGGAGGGCACCTCGTCCGGCGCCGTCCGCCGCACCACTGTCACCTCGACGCGCGCGGCGCGCAAGCGCTTGGCCGATCACCGGCGCGGGGACGGCCACGGCCGAGGCGGTTAGCCGTTGCCCCGCAGCAGGAGCTTGGCGTCGGGCACGTCGGCCGGGAAGACCAGCAGCCGGTGCAGGTCGCCCCGGCGCACGACGGTCACCTTGATGCGGGCGGCGCGCAGGCGTCCGGCGAGGACGGCCGCGGCTTCGGGGGTGGGCACGGCGGACACCTCGGTCAGCAGGCCGAAGTCGTCGCTGGTGTAGTCGGGCACGGCCCGTCGGTCGATGCCGAACGCCCAGAACAGCACGAGGGCGAGCAGCCCGAACACGATCACCAGCAGCAGGAAGGTGGTGAGCGCGGTCACGCCGCCCATCCTCCCGCAGTCACGATTCAGTGAGCAACGGCACGCGCGGGTCGTGTTACTCGTCAGTACGCTACGGGGAACGCGAGGTCGCGAACGTTCCACCGGCGCAAGCCGCGGCCATCGAACACAGGAGGTTGCCGTGCCGTACCCGGCCGACCGAGAGCGCGACCGCCCCTGGGTGATGCGGACGTACGCGGGCCACTCCAGCGCCACCGCCTCCAACGCGCTGTACCGCCGCAACCTCGCCAAGGGCCAGACGGGCCTGTCCGTGGCGTTCGACCTGCCCACGCAGACCGGCTACGACCCGGACGACGAGCTGGCCAAGGGCGAGGTCGGCAAGGTCGGCGTGCCCGTCAGCCACATCGGCGACATGCGGCAGCTGTTCGACGGCATCCCGATGGGCGAGGCGAACACGTCCATGACCATCAACGCGACGGCCATGTGGCTGCTCGCGCTGTACGTGAGCGTGGCCGAGGAGCACGGCGCGGACCGCGCCACCCTCGCGGGCACCACGCAGAACGACATCATCAAGGAGTACCTGTCCCGCGGCACGTACGTGTTCCCACCCGGGCCGAGCCTGCGGCTGATCACCGACATGGTCGCGTGGACCGTGTCGAACGTGCCGAAGTGGAACCCGATCAACATCTGCTCCTACCACCTCCAAGAGGCGGGCGCGACGCCCGTGCAGGAGATCGCGTACTCGCTGTCCACCGCGATCGCGGTGCTGGACTCGGTGTTCGACTCCGGCCAGGTGCCCGAGGAACGGCGCGGCGAGGTCGTCGCCCGCATGTCCTTCTTCGTCAACGCCGGCGTGCGGTTCGTCGAGGAGATGTGCAAGATGCGGGCGTTCGTCCGGCTCTGGGACGAGATCACCCGCGACCGGTACGGCATCGCGGACCCCAAGCACCGCCGGTTCCGGTACGGGGTGCAGGTGAACTCGCTCGGGCTGACCGAGGCGCAGCCGGAGAACAACGTGCAGCGGATCGTGCTGGAGATGCTGGCCGTGACGCTGTCGCGGGACGCGCGGGCCCGCGCGATCCAGCTGCCCGCGTGGAACGAGGCGCTCGGCCTGCCCCGGCCGTGGGACCAGCAGTGGGCGCTGCGGATGCAGCAGGTGCTGGCCTACGAGACGGACCTGCTGGAGTACCAGGACATCTTCGAGGGCTCGCACGTCGTCGGGGCCAAGGTGGACGAGCTCGTCGAGGGCGCGCGGGCCGAGATCGACCGCGTGCAGGCGATGGGCGGCGCGGTCGCGGCGGTCGAGTCCGGCTACATGAAGTCGGCGCTGGTGTCGTCGTTGGCCGACCGGCGGCGGCGGGTGGAGTCCGGCGAGGACGTCGTGGTGGGCGTGAACAAGTTCGCCACCACCGAGCCGTCGCCGTTGCAGGCCGAGGGCGCGAACGCGATCGAGCAGATCGACCCGATCGTCGAGCAGCACGCGGTCGAGGCGATCCGGGCGTGGCGGTCCTCTCGGGACGACGCGCTGGTGAAGTCCACTTTGGATGACCTGCGGGCGGCGGCGAAGACCGACCGGAACCTGGTCGAGGTCACGATCGCGTGCGCGAAGGCCGGCGTGACGACGGGTGAGTGGTCGCAGGCGTTGCGCGAGACGTTCGGCGAGTACCGCGCGCCGACCGGGGTCTCGGCGGCGTCGGCGTCCGGTGAGGCGGGCGCGGAGATCGCGCGGGTGCGCGAACGCGTGCGGGCGACCGGCGAGGAGCTGGGTGAGCGGCTGCGGATCCTGGTCGGCAAGCCCGGTCTCGACGGGCACTCCAACGGGGCCGAGCAGGTCGCCGTGCGCGCCCGCGACGTCGGCTTCGAGGTGGTCTACCAGGGCATCCGGCTCACGCCCGCGCAGATCGTGGCCGCCGCCGTCCAGGAGGACGTGCACGTGGTCGGCCTGTCGATCCTGTCCGGCTCGCACCTCGAGGTCGTCCCCGCGGTGGTCGACGGCCTGCGCGCGGCGGGCGCGGGTGACGTGCCGGTCGTCGTCGGGGGGATCGTCCCGCCCGACGACGCCGACGAGTTGCGCGCACGCGGTGTGGCCCGGGTGTTCACGCCCAAGGACTACGAGCTGACCCAGATCATGGACGAGATCGTGACGGTGGTCCGGGCCGCGGTGCTGCCCGGCCGCGCCTCCGGGGACGGCGACCCGGTCGCCTGACCGGGGTCGGATCGGCGCGCGCCCCGTGGCCGAACGGCGCCGACCCGGTCAGCGCGTCACCACGGGGATCACGCCGTTGTCCTCGTCGAGCAACAGCCGCGAGCCCAGCGGCGCCGCCAGCTTCACGGGGTAGGACTGCGACCGGGGGAGCAGGCGGTGCAGGCAGTCGCCGAGCGGCCCGCCGGTGATCCGCACGGTGATCCGCACGGACGTCTCGCTCTCGACCGCCACCGGCTCCTTGAAGACGGGCTTGCCACCGGGGCAGGGTTCGAACGGCGCGCCCAGCTCCACCGACAGCTCCACCCCGTCCGACGTGGTGGCGGACCGGTTCGAGTGCGGGACCCCGCCCGGCTTCCAGAACGCCTCGGGGGTGATCGCGGGCCACGCGAACACGCTCCCGAACACGCTGCGGAACCGCCACGCGGGCAACTGCACCGGACCCCGGTCGGTGTGGAACGACGCCGTGCCGAGCTCGACGCTCACGAGGTCCAGCGGCACGCCACCGCGCCCTTCCGCGGACATCGCGGCCACCGCGTCGGCCACGCCGATCAGCGGGAGCGTCGCCGGGCCGTCGGGCAGCACCACGGGCGCCGAACCGGGCGACGGCGGCGCGACGCCGGTGAACCGGAACTCGCCGGCGAAGCCGAGTTCCTCCGCCTTCACCTTCTCCCCCTCGGCTCTCTCCACCGTCTCCCGTTGCGGGCCGGTCAGCACGATCGGCCGGGGGACGGCGGTCACGGGGAAGTCCACCCCTGGCCCGGCGGGAGCGGCGGCGGGCAGGTCGGACCCGATCGACACGGGTGGCGCGGCCGGTTCCCCACCGCCGGCGCAACCGGCGACCACCAGACCGAGGACCACGACTAACGGGCGAAGTCTCATGCCACCGGGACGGAAGCCCACCGGCAAGCGGTTGCACGCGCGGTTGCCGCGGACGTCCACCGGCGCGCGGTCGCCCGGCCGGTTACCGTCGGAACATGGCCGAATACCAGCACATCCGCGTCGACCGCACGGATGACGTCGTGCGGATCACCATGGACCGCGCCGCCCGGCGCAACTCGCTGTCCGCCGAGCACCTGGCGGAGCTGCTGACCGCGTTCCGCGAAGTCGCCGCGTCGGACGCGGTGGGCGTGGTGCTCGCGGGCGAGGGGCCGGTGTTCTCCGCCGGGCACGACTTCGCCGACGTGTCGTCCCGCGACCTGGAGGGCGTGCGCGAGCTGCTGACGCTGTGCACGGACCTGATGCGCACGATCGAGTCCGTGCCGCAGGTCGTGATCGCGCGGGTGCACGGCCTGGCCACCGCGGCGGGCTGCCAGCTGATGGCGTCGTGCGACCTGGCGGTGGCCGCCGAGGAGGCCGGGTTCGCCCTGCCCGGCGGCAAGGGCGGCTGGTTCTGCCACACCCCGGCGGTGCCGGTGGCCCGCGCGATCGGGCGCAAGCGGCTGATGGAGATGGCGCTGACCGGTGACACGGTGGACGCGCGCACCGCCGAGCAGTGGGGCCTGGTGAACCGCGTCGTGCCGCTCGCCGAGCTGGACGACGCCGTGGACGAGCTGATGCGCCGGGCCACCCGCGGCAGCCGGGCCGCCAAGGCGTTGGGCAAGCAGACGATCTACGCCCAGCTCGACCGGCCCGAGGCCGACGCCTACGGCATCGCGGTCGAGGTGATGGCGGCGGCGTCGCAGACCCCGGCGGCCAAGGAGGGCATGGCGTCGTTCCTGGAGAAGCGCCCGCCGGTGTGGACCGACTAACGCGCGAGGCCGAGCACCAGGGAAGCGGCGGCGAGGGCGAGGAACGCGCCGGGGAAGGCGATGTTGTGCCACACCCCGGCCCGCACGTGGGCGACGACCGCGCCCACGAAGAACGCCGTCAGCCCGACCGCCGCCGCCACTCCGACGACGGGCACGCCGACCAGGCCGAGCAGCAGACCCGCCGCGCCCGCGCCCTTCAGCACGCCCAGCACGGGCAGCCAGGACGGCGGCACGTCGACCTCGGCCGAGTTCGCCAGGACGAACTCGGCCTTCAGCAGGTCGGCGACGGCGATGCCGGCGTTGGCCAGGATCGCGAGGACGGTGACGACGACGTGCGCGGTGGGCACGGGAACCTCCAGGCGGTGCGTGGTCTCTACCTGCTCGACGCGCCGCCGCCGCGGGAGGTGACCGGTCAGCCCACCCGCTTGTAGAACAAGGTCGTCGGCCGCGGCACGCCGTCGGGGTCGGCGGCGTAGTCGGGGATGACGCCCGCCTCCGTCCAGCCGGCCCGCCGGTAGAGCCGCTCGGCGGCCGACCCCGTCTGCGTGTCCAGCACGAGCAGGGTCGCGCCGCGCTTCGCGGCCTCCTGCTCGGCCACGTCCAGCAGCGCCCGGCCCAGCCCGGCGCCGCGGGCGTCGCGGCGCACGATCAGCTTGGCCACCTCGGCGCGGTGCGCGCCGTTGGCCGTGTCGGCGAACCGCAGCTGGACGGTGCCGAGCACGCGTTCGCCGTCCCGCGCGACCCACAGCGCCAGCACGCCGTTCGCGACCGGCGCGGCCTTGGCCCGCCACCACTTGAGCGCCTGCACGCGCGACAGCGGCTTGACGAAGCCGACGGACGCGCCGCCCTCGACCGCGTCGGCCAGCACGTCGGCCAACGCCTCCGCGCACGCCAGCACCTCGGCGGAGGTCAGCTCCGCGATCACGGCGGTCACGGCTGCGCGTGCTCGTGGAGCAGGAGCAGGGTGTAGGCGGCGATCGACTGGGCGTCGGTGATGTCGCCCCGCGCGATCATCGCCTCGAACTCCGCGCGCGGGAACCACGCCGAGCGCATGTCCTGCTCCTCGTGCTCGCGCTCGTGGAAGCCCTCGCGCAGGTCGGTGGCCAGGAACACCCGGCCGCGCTGGCTGGACATGCCCGGCGCGACGTCCAGCATGCCGAGCTGCACCAGCTTGCCCGCCCGCAGGCCCGTCTCCTCCCGCAACTCGCGCTCGGCCAGCACCAATGGGTCCTCGACGGCGCGTTCGGGCGCGGTGCCCTGCGGGAACTCCCAGCGCCGCATGCCGATGGGGTAGCGGAACTGCTCGACCAGCCGCAGCCGCTCGCCGTCCAGGGGGATCACCAGCGCGAAGTCGGGCTTGTCCACCACGCCGAAGATGCCGGTGGTCCCGTCCGCCCGCCCGATGGCGTCCTCCCGGACCACCATCCACTGGTTCGCGTACACCTCACGCGATCCGAGGGTCTCCACGATCACTCTCCCTGTGCCGAATGCTCCGGGCCGCGGCGCGACCGGGCCACTTCCGACCGACGCCGCCCCTACCCGAAGTACACCACCAGCCGCGCGGCCGACCGGACGCCGACCACCTCGCCGGGCGGCACCCCGTGCGGCCGGAACACGGCGCGGCGACGTGTGCGCGCTCTCGCCGGTGATCAGGGGCGACGGTCCCGGCGCGCGTGAGCGGCCGCCGCGGTGACACGTCGGCCGACGGTCCCTGCCGGTGCGCCGGGGTCCGCACCCCGTAGCCTGTCGGCCGTGCGCCTCGTCATCGCTCGCTGCCAGGTCGACTACGTCGGACGTCTCACCGCCCATCTGCCGATGGCGCAGAGGCTGCTGCTGATCAAGGCGGACGGCTCGGTGTCGATCCACTCCGACGACCGCGCGTACAAGCCGCTGAACTGGATGAGCCCGCCGTGCTGGCTGATCGAGGACCCGGACATGTGGGTCGTGCAGAACAAGGCGGGCGAGAAGCTGATCATCACCCTGGCCGAGGTGCTGCACGACTCCAAGCACGAGCTCGGCCCGGAGCCCGGCCTGGTCAAGGACGGCGTCGAAGCGGACCTGCAGAAGCTGCTGGCCGAGCACGTCACCACCCTCGGCGACGGCTGGACCCTGGTGCGGCGCGAGTTCCCGACCCCGATCGGGCCGGTGGACCTGATGTGCCGCGACGCGTCCGGCGCCTCCGTGGCGGTGGAGATCAAGCGCCGCGGCGAGATCGACGGCGTCGAACAGCTGACCCGCTACCTGGAACTGCTCAACCGCGACCCGCTGCTGGCGCCGGTGCGGGGCGTGTTCGCCGCGCAGCAGATCAAGCCGCAGGCGCGGACCCTCGCCGAGGACCGCGGCATCCGCTGCGTCGTGCTGGACTACGACGCGCTGCGCGGCATCGAGTCCGACGAGTTCCGCCTGTTCTGATCGCGACCGGCCAAGGGCACCCGCAATATGCGGGTGCCCTTTGCTGTTTAGGCTCTCTGTCGTTCGTGACACGTAACGTGGAATAGTTGCCAGTTGACGTCCACTGTTCCGGTGATTTGCCGAATGGTGGACTGGTCAGTTTGATGACACCTTTCACATTACTTGTCGGTAGGGCTGGACATCGCGCCTTGCCCTTTGCCAGGGTCTTCACCCATCATCGCTCGCACCCCGTGCACTCTCGCTGATGCAGTGAGTGCTGCCGTGTGTGCGGCCCCCGAGAGGTGAGGTTTCCCGTTGGTGCGCAAGATCTTCATCAATTACCGGAGTAGTGACCTCGACTTCGGGGCGTCCTTGCTCGACACCGCGCTGTCCGGCGAGTTCGGGCCCGACCGGGTCTTCCGGGACGCGCGGTCGCTGCGCTTGGGCGACGAGTTCCACCCGGAGATCATGGGCGCCATCCGCGAGTCCCTCGCCATGATCGCCGTCATCGGTCCCCGCTGGGCCGGCGAGGTCGACGCCCGCGGGCGTCGACAGATCGACCGCTCCGAGGACTACATCCGACGGGAGATCATCGAGGCGTTCGACCACGACGTCCCGGTGATTCCGGTCCTGGTCGACAGGTCGAGGCTGAAGCCTGCGGAGCTGCCTGCCCCACTGCGCGCCCTCGCGGCGCGGCAGTACCTGACCCTGCGGACCAGGAACAGCCACGTGGACCTGGCCGTGCTGATCGGCGCGCTGGCCGAGCGCCTGCCCGAGCTGCGCCGCGTCGAGCGGCGGGCCGACCGGTCCGGTGCGCTCCTGGGCGGCATCACCGCCCAGGAGGTCGGTGCGATCTTCACCGATCGCGTCGACGTCGCGGGCGACCTCACCATCGGTGGCCCGGGGTCGTGGCGAAAAGGCGAGCGCTGACCACGTCCCTGCTCGATATTCCAGTTCACCTCGATTCATGGCCGGTGTAGGACAATGACCATGCCTGTGCCCGAACCCGAAGTCGGTTCGGGTCATCCCCGTCCCATCCGAAAAGCCGGAGAGGATACCGGTGTCGAACGCGGCCCGGTCACCACTCCGGTGTCCGATCGCGATGGCGCATTGCGTGCGTTGCGGGAGGCGGAACTCGACCCGTTGGACAACGGGCGGTCGTCGGAAATCGTCGGCAAGTTCCTCCGCGGCGCGGAGGTCCGGAACCTCACGGTTATCGCCGGTCCGCTCACCGTTGCCGGCGACGTGAATACCGGTGGCGCGGCCAAGGGGAGAACGGCGCCGCGGTCCGGGCGTGCGGCCGGCCGGCCGTTCGCCTACTCGAAGGCCCACCTCGACAGCTACACCGCCGGTTTCGTGAGACCGGACTGGTTCGAGGACGCTCACGACGTCCTGGCCGAGCGGCACCTCGTGGTGCTGTCCGGTCAACCGGGTGCGGGTCGGGACGCCGCGTCACTCGCCCTGCTCGTTGAGGTCCTGCGCGGTGCCGGTCCGGCGCAGGTGACCCAACTCCCGCCCGAGGTGCTGGGAGACGTGACGTGGACCGTCCCCGACAAGGGCTGCGGCTACGTCATCCCGGACAACCTGGTGGTGCGGGCGACGCGCTACCGCGGCGCCAAGCCACCCGTGACCGCCGAGGCGATCGACGACGTCTGGCTCACCAGGATGAGTGAGCAGCTGCATGACGCCGGCAGCTTCCTCGTGGTCGTCACGGGCCCACCCGCAGGACGACTGGCGGTGGCCGCCCGACGCCACGAGTTCGTGATGGAGCAGGTGAGCGCCCCGGACCCGTACGAGATCTTCTATGCCAGGCTGGAGGTCTCCGACCTCGACGTGCCGCTGGACGCGGTGCGCAGGCGGCTCGAGGACACCGAGGTGGCGGCTCTGGTGGCCGAACGGCCGCGGCCGAGCTTCGCGGTGCGGGTCGCGGACGCGGTGGTCGCCGCGATCAACTCCGGGACCTCGCTCACCGAGGTCGTCCGCGAACTGCGCGACCCCCGCGAACAGGTCAGCGAGTGGTTCGGCGACAACGTCGACCCGGCGGAGATCGCGTTCGCCATGGCCACGGCCGTCCTCGAAGGCTGCGGCTACCTCACGGTGTCCGACGCCGCCGGCGACCTGCACCGCGCGCTCGCCGGCAAGTCGGCCGAGCCCGCCACGCACTTCCGCCGCACCCTGCGCACGGCCCACACCTGGATCCAGCTCGCCCGGCCGGAACGAGGGGATGGCGGCGGGGCGCCGGTGGACGAGGTCGTCGTCTTCCGCAACCCCTACCTGCGACTGGCCGTCCTGACCCACGCCTGGCACGAGCTGGACGGCATGCGCCCGGCGATCCAGGAGTGGTTGCGCCGCATGGCGGGCCACTCCGATGTCGAGGTGCGCGCTCGTGCCGCGACCGCCGCCGGGGTTCTCGCCTCAGGCGACTTCCAGCACAGCCTGCACGGTTTGATCCTGCCTTGGGCGGGCAGCGACTCCGGTTCGGAGCGGCAGAGCGCCGCGCTGGCGCTCGGGGTCGTGGGCAGCCAGGCCGTGCACACCGGTCGGGTGTGGCGGCTGCTGCGCGAGTTCGCCGCGGACAGCAGGACCGGCCCGGACCGGCCGCTGCCGAAGACCGCGGCCATGGCGGCGGGAGGGCCGCTGGGACTGGCCGACCCGGATTCGGCGGTGCACCTGTTGCGCTCGCTGCTGGAGGCGGACGACTGGAACCTGGTGCACCCCGCGGCGTGGAGCTTCGCCCGCCTCGTAGAGGAGGGCGCCGACCGCGTGGTCGTCGCGGCGCTGCGTGAGTGGAGCGACGCGGCCCGCCGCGGTGACTTCGCCGTCAAGGTGCTCACCGCGTTCGTCATCGCGGCACGACCCCATGCCGCGATGGTCGGGCGGTCGACCTGGGACACCCCGGCCGTGTGGCCGGTCCTCCTCAAAGAGGCTGCCCGTCACCACGACGACCTGCCGGTGCTGTGGGCGCGGGCGCTGGCGGAGCGCCGGGTCCGCGAGCTCGCGCTGCAGGCGCTGCGCGGGTGGCTGGGCGTCGCGGACGACGATCCGGCGGCGTACCCGGTGGTGCTGGACGTGCTGGCGGGGATCGTCGACCTGGGCGAGCGCGCAGCCGACGACCTGGAACACCAGCTCGAGGTGTGGGCGAGCGACCGGCGCGACCCGTCCCGCGCTGCGGCGTACGCCCACGACGATCTCGTGCACGCTGAGGAGGCGCTGCGGTGAACCCCACCTACGACCCGATCAAAGAGGTCGTCAAGCCGCGCAGGATCCGCTTGGTCAACCGGCTCACCAGCCCGTCGATCGACACGGCCCTCGTGCTCGAACCGTTCACCGGTGAGCGGAAGCTCGTGCGGTCGGGCGAGCCCGTGCCCGGGGCGTGTGTGGGCCGGTACCGGCATGCCTACGTCGTGGACCTGCGGATGTACTCGTTGACGCTGTCCGTCGAGGACCTGCCCGCGTCCGACCCGTCCTTCACCTTCTCCGTCGACGTGATCTTCAACTGTCGAGTGGTCGACCCGATCGCCGTGGTCAACAGCGGTATCCGGGACATCGTGGCGGCTGTCCGCCCGAGCCTCACCGGGCTGATGCTGGACATCGCGCAGGACCACGACATCTCGCAGTTCAAGGCGTTCGCGACGGCGTTGCGTCGGGAGCTGGACCGCAGCACGGTGGCCTCCGGCTTCGAGCTGAGCGCTTACGTCGTCCGACCGCGCAGCGTGTCGGAGTTCTACGACGCCACGCGGGGCATCCGCGTGGACCGGGTCAAGCGGGCCGCTGCGCGCGAGGTCGTCGACGGCGGGCACGCGGAGATCATCGCCCAGGTCATCGCCAAGCGCGACGGCGATCCGTCGGCGCTGGTGGCGGCGCGCACGGAGTCAGAGCACCGGGACAAGGACCGCTTGCTGGACATGGTGCGCATCGCGTCCGAAGAGGACGCCGACCCGGTGGAGGGCAGGGCCGTGCGATCGAGGGTGGTCGGCGCGCTGCTCGGCGACTCCGAGCCCGCGAGGGCGCCCGAAGGCGTCCGGCCCTCCCGCCGCAAGTACCTCACGGACAAGTACACCGGCGCCGAACGGGCGGCAGTCGAATCGGCGAAGCCCGAGCCCGGTGACCGCCGCCCACCTGCCGACCGGGACGTGCCGTCCGCCACCACCGGGAGCGCCGGCGTGACCCCGCCTGGCCCCCGGCCGAGCAGGTTGCGCGGTTCCGGTCTGCGCCGTGACGAGGCGAAGGGGGAGAGCTGAGTGGACCTGCGCACGTCAGAGCAGTCCGATCGCGGTCATGCCTGGCACCTGGAGCAGCCGCCGTTGATCGTGACGGCCGTCTGGGCGGAGAAGAAACCCGATCAGGGCGAGGACGCCGAACCCCTCTTCGTGCACCGGGTTTCGTCCCGCGCCGGCATCTTGGCGGTGTTCGACGGCGCGGGTGGCGCCGGCGCGTCAAGCGCGGGCCGTCCCGACGACGGCCCCGAGCGCACGTCGGCCTGGGTGGGTTCGCGGTTCGTCCGCGCGCTCGTCGAGCAGTGGTTCGTCCGCGAGGTGGCCGATGGGACGGGAGCCGGCGAGAGCCTCCACGAGCACCTCGCCGCGGAGCTGACCCGCCTGCGGGGCACCGCGAAGCGCAAGATGCGCAGCTCCATGCAGCGGGAGTTCCCGACGACCATGGCCGGGCTGCGCTACCGGCTCGGCGACGACTCGGTGTCTTGGGAAGCGCTCTGGGCGGGGGACTCCCGCGCCTTCCTCCTCGACGTCTCCACGGGCCTGCACCAGCTCAGTCGTGACGACACCGTGTCGGACGACGCCCTCGTGCTGCTCAACGAGGACCCGCCCATGACCAACATGATCTCGGCCGACCGGCGGTTCGACCTCAACTCCGCGACGGGCGAGGCGGACTTGCCCTGCGTGCTCGTGTGCGCGACGGACGGCTTCTTCGGGTACGTCACCACCCCGGCCGAGTGCGAGCACGTGCTGCTGGACACGTTGGAGAGGTCCGAGACCGCCGGTGACTGGGGCAACGCACTCATCGAGGACATCGCCGGCTACACCGGGGACGACGCCTCGCTCGTCGTGCTCGCGGTCGGGTTCGAGGACTTCGCCTCGGTCAAGGACCACTACCGCTCGCGCACCCGTGAGCTGCGGACCCAGCACATCGAGCTGATCAACGCGCTGGACTCGCGCGACCGGGAGCAGGTGGTGCGGGCGCGGGAGGACTCCTGGGCCCGTTACCGCGCCGGTTACGAGCGGCTGATGCCACTGCGTCGGGAAGGGAAAGGCGCGTGAAGCTGGGTGCGGACGTCGGCGGCTACGAGATCGTGACGAAACCCACGAACGCGGGGGCGGGCAAGTGCCTGTGGGCCTTCGCGACGAAGGACGGCGCCGAGTACTTCATCAAGGAGTTCCTCGAGCTCAAACGCCCACGGCCGGACGGGCCGGGTACCCCGGAGCAGAAGAAGGTCATGCTGGCGCAGTGCGAGGAGTTCGAGCTGCGGCACCGCACCATCATGGACCGGATCGACCCGATGGCCCCGGACGCCGGCAACCTCGTCGTCGCCCGTGACTTCTTCTGCGAGGGCACGCGGTACTACAAGGTCACCGAGCGGCTGCACCCGGCTGAACTGGTCGCCCCGCACGAGCTGCCACCGCGGCAGATGCGCGTCCTGCTCCTCACCCTGGCCGCGAGCCTGCAGTTCCTGCACCGGATCGGGATCGTGCACGGCGACCTCAAGCCGGACAACATTCTCCTGCACAACCCCTCGGCACGGGGCCTCTACACGGCGAAGCTGATCGACTTCGACGACGCCTACCTCGCCGGCGCGCCGCCGGCCAGGGACGTCATCGGCGGAGACCACGTGCACGGTGCCCCGGAGTGGATCCGCTACCTGCACGACGGCGGGGTCGGACCGGAGCGGCTGACGACGGCGGTGGACGTCTTCGCGTTCGCCCTCGTCGTCCACACCTACCTGACAGGCGCGCTGCCGGTCCACGACGGGTCCTTCACCTCGACTGCGGAAGCCGTCAACACCGGCGTGACACCGGTGCTGGACGAGCGGCTGGCGCCGGCCACCTCGGCGCTCCTGCGGCGGGCGCTGTCGGCCGACCCCGCGGTGCGGCCCGCCATGGCCGAGATGCGGGAGGTCCTCGACGACGAAGCCGCCCTGCGGCTCACCGTGCCACGAGCGGGTGGGAGCCGCCTGCGCAGCAGCTTCGGATCCCGCCCACCGGTCGCCGCGGAGACTTCCCGCGCCACCACGCGGCACGCCGACCGCGGCTCCCGGCTCCGCATCAACCTGACCGGTCGTCCTGGCGGCACGGACTGATCTTCGACAACACCTCCGGAAGGGAATCCTGGATGAACGAGCGGGCGAACGGGAACTTGCAGTACGCGGTCGACATCGTGCTGTGCATCGACGCGACGATGAGCATGAACGGCACCCTGGAGAAGGTTAAGGAAAGCGCCTTGTCCTTCCACGAGAGGCTCGCCTCCGCGATGGAGGAGAAGGGCCGGTCGATCAGCCAGTTGCGGCTCAAGGTCATCGCGTTCCGCGACTTCGGTGACCGGGCCGACGACGCGATCGACGAGACGCAGTTCCTCACCTTCCCGGAAGGCGCGGTGGAGTTCGAGCGCTTCGTGCGCGGGCTGACCGCACGAGGGGGCGGTGACATCCCCGAGTCGGGCCTGGAAGCGCTGGCACTCGCGATCCAGTCGCCGTGGGAACGAGGGCTCGACCGGCGCAGGCACGTCATCGTGCTGTTCACCGACGCGCCCGCGCACCCTTTGGGATCGCCGGCGCAAACCCGGGCGGAGACGTACCCGCAGTCGGTGCCCGGCTCCATGGACGAGTTGTTCTCCCAATGGGGCTTTCCCCAGAGCCAGACGGCGGTCATGGAGAACTCGGCGAAGCGCCTGTTGCTGTTCGCGCCGGAGACCGAGCCGTGGGAGGACATCGTCGAAGACTGGAACAACACGCTCTTCTTCCCGTCGAACGCCGGTGAAGGGCTCGAGGAGTGGGAGATGGACGAGATCATCAACACCATCGCGCACAGCCTCTGAGGAGCGGGTCGTGCGTCGCTTCAGGTGGAGGAACGACTCGTCCGATCCGGGGTTCTACGCGGACCAGCTGGACAGGTACGAGGCGCGCTGGATCGGTGAGGACGGTCGCAAGACCGGCTTCGTCTACGACACGGAGTGGGATCCCGGGTTCGGGGCACACCCGGAGTCGCAGTTCTGGATGAGCGGAAGCGGTGGTGCGTTCGGCATGGTGGAGGGGGTTCTCCTCGTCGTGACGCACGAGGTGCCGCATCGGCGTGCGTCCCGGCTGAGGTTGCCGGTCGAGGCGTGCACCCTCCGGCTGCACCACCGGCCGGAACGGTCCGAAGTGTGCCTGCGCATCCGGGTCGACCTCGGGCGAGGCGAGGCGCCGACCGATGCCTGGGCCGAGATCACGTTGCCGTTCACCGAGCTGCAGGGTGACGAGCTGGCCGACCTCATCGTCAGGCACCGGCTCGGGCCGGCGCCGGAACGCCCACGTCGGCCAGTGCCCGCCGGGTCGATGCCCGAACGGGAGGCGAGGCGCGAACCTGCTCCGGTGGCCTCCGACCCGGATTCGGACTCGGCTCCGGTGTCGGCGAGCTTCGAGCTGCATGCCGATCCGGTGCCGCGGGATGCGGTCACGCCGGTAGCGGACGTGCAGGACACGACGCCGAACCCGTGGTCGTACGACGCGCCGCCCGCGGTGGAGCCGCCTGGTCGCGAACCGGTCCGGGACTCGCACGACGTCGCGGCGGTCTTCGTTCCGCTCGACGCGGCGGAAGTCGCTTCGGCGGAGGTCGCTTCGGCGGTGTCACCCGGGGATCCCGTCCCCGGGCCGGTCACCGCCGCGCCGGGGCGCGGCAACCTGGCCCGGTTGGCAGTCGTCTCGGCACCGGACGACGACGACTGGATCTGCCTCCGGCCCATGCCGTCCGACCAACGGATCATCACGCGCGTGCCGTGGGCGCCACCGAGGGGTGGGCGATGAGCGGCTCCCGGTGGATCTGCGCCGACTGCGACACCACGAACGACTCCACTGCGCGCAAGTGCGGAGTGTGCGCTGGGACGTCACGACGAGCCTCGACGGTCAACGACCCGGTGACGTCGTCACCCAAGTCCGCTTCCACTCGATCCACCGAGCGGGAGCCGCCGCAGACCTCGGCCACCACGATCCGGTCGACCATCAAGACCGTGCCGCCGAAACCCGCTGCCACGCGCCCGATCGTGCCCAGTCCGACACCGTCACCCCCGCCACCATCACCTGTCCCCGCACCGCCCAGGACCGTCAGCGCGCCACCCGTGAAACCGCCACGATCGGGGCCACCGGCGCCGCCCCGGTACACGCCGAAGAGCAGTCGATCGTGGTGGACCCGTCGGCGCAAGCGGGCCGCGAAGACCGCGGCGAAGGTCGTCGGGGCGTTCCTGCTGCTCTTCTACGGGGTGGACGCGTGCGCGGACATGCGGCCACCGACGACCGGCGAGCTGGGCGCCGCGCCGGGCGGTGCGGCGCCGTGCCCGTGGTCGGTGGGGCGGTGGCTGCCCGCCGGCGGTGGGGGTGCCACCCTCGTCGGCGCCTACCAGACCGGGAAGCACCTCGTCACGCTGTGTCGAACGGCCTCGGGACAGGTCTACTACGACGGTCAGGTGAAGGGGAAACCTGCCGACACGGTGAACCACATCTCTCTGCCCGCCGAATCCACCGGCGGAGGGTGGGAGGCGCGCAACGGCAACTTCACCTACCGGGTCGCCGATGGCCGGATCACGGTTCGGGAACGCGGATCCGTGGTCCTCGACGAGCCGTTGCAATCGGCGTGAGCGGCCAGGGGCACCAGGTGTTCGCGCCGCGTCGGCGTCGACGACCCGGGTGATCGCGGTCGGTGTCGATCCGCATTCCACGGGTCGGCGGTAAGCCGTTCGGGCGCGTGGCAGGCCGGTTTTCGCGATATAGGCTGACTTCCCCCCTCAACGGGCTTGGAGGCGCGTGGTGCGAAGATCGCGAAGACGAAGATCCGGCTCACCCCTGGTCCTGTCGGTTCTCCTGGCCCTGCCGGCGGCGGGCTGCGCGTCGCAGACGCCCGCGTTGTCGCCGCCCGATTTCGCGGTGATGAGCTCGACCGCCGCACCTTCTTCCGCCGCGCACCTCGCGGCGCACCCCCTCTCCGGCCACGCGGGTGGTGAAGTCCTGCTCAGCGGCCAGGGTTACCCGGCACACGGTCGAGTGGTGTTCACCTTCCACGGTCACCGGGTCGGCGACACCACCGCGGACGCGATCGGCCGGTTCGTCGAGGTGCCGGTGCGCGTGCCCGACGCGTTCGGCAGTTCCGCCCCCGGCACGCCGTTCACCATCGGCGCCACCTCCGGCCCCGTCTACGCCGAGACGCCGTTCGTCCTCACCCGCTGACGCGGCCGCGTTGCCCACCTGAGGTTTAGCCCTGGGTAGTTCAAACCGGCGGAGCGCGTCGAGGTGCACTACCGTCGGCTTGATCGGCTGTGCGGTAGTGCCTGGTCACGCGTGGTGGCGCGGGATTGTGTTCGGGGTTGTTCGGATCAGGGGAGGTGGGCGGAGGTGCCCGTACTGGCCCAGGTGGACCTCAGGCTGGATGCCGGTCCGTTGGACTACACCTTGCTGGCGGTCTACTTCGTGTTCGTCCTCGGCATCGGCTTCCTGGCCCGCAGATCCGTCTCCTCCAGCCTCGACTTCCTGCTCTCCGGCCGCTCGCTGCCCGCGTGGGTGACGGGTCTGGCGTTCATCTCAGCCAACCTCGGCGCGATCGAGCTGCTCGGCATGGCGGCCAACGGCGCGCAGTACGGCATGGCGACGGTGCACTACTACTGGATCGGCGCGATCCCGGCCATGGTGTTCCTCGGCCTGGTGATGATGCCGTTCTACTACGGCTCGAAGGTGCGCAGCGTCCCGGAGTTCCTGCGCCGACGCTTCGGCAAGGGCGCGCACCTGGTCAACGCGATCAGCTTCGCCGTCGCGCAGGTGCTGATCGCGGGCGTGAACCTGTACGCCCTGGCGTTCCTGCTGAACCTGATGCTCGGCTGGCCGATCCCGCTGTCGGTGGTCATCGCCGCGGCGATCGTGCTGACGTACACGGCGCTGGGCGGCCTGTCGGCGGCCATCTACAACGAGGTGCTGCAGTTCTTCGTGATCGTGGCCGCGCTGCTGCCGCTGACGATCGTCGGCCTGCACAAGGTCGGCGGGTGGGACGGGCTGGTCGAGAAGGTCACCGGCGGTCCGGGCGGCGCCGAGCAGCTCTCGGCGTGGCCCGCGACCGAGCTGACCGGCATCCAGAACCCGGTGCTCAGCGTGATCGGCATCGTGTTCGGCCTCGGCTTCGTGCTGTCGTTCGGGTACTGGACGACGAACTTCGCCGAGGTGCAGCGGGCGTTGTCGGCGAAGAGCATGTCGGCCGCGCGGCGCACGCCGATCATCGGCGCGTACCCGAAGATGCTGATCCCGTTCGTGATCATCATCCCGGGCATCATCGCCGCGCTGGTGGTGCCGGAGATGGCCGCGCTCAAGGCCGGCGAGGAGGGCGGCGGCGTCGTCTACAACAACGCGCTGCCCGCGTTGATCGGCGAGCTGCTGCCCAACGGCATGCTGGGCATCGCGATCACGGGTCTGCTGGCGTCGTTCATGGCGGGTGTCGCGGCGAACGTGTCGTCGTTCAACACGGTGTTCACGTACGACCTGTGGCAGGACTACGTGCGCAAGGACCGCCCGGACGAGTACTACCTGCGGATCGGGCGGCTGGCCACGATCGGCGGCACGGTGGTCGCCATCGGCACCGCGTTCCTCGCGGCCGGCTACGGCAACATCATGGACTACATCCAGGCGCTGTTCTCGTTCTTCAACGCGCCGCTGTTCGCCACGTTCATCCTGGCCATGTTCTGGAAGCGGATGTCGGCGGCGGCGGGGTGGGCGGGCCTGGTCGCGGGCACGCTCGGCGCGGTGGCGGTGTTCGTGCTCGCCGAGACCGGCGTGCTGGACCTGCCGGGGCAGGGCGCGAGCTTCCTCGGCGCGGGCGTGGCGTTCGTGGTCGACATCGTGGTCAGCGTGGTCGTGACCACGTTCACCCGGCCGGTGCCGGAGGAGCGGCTGGTCGGGCTGGTCTACAGCCTGACGCCCAAGGCGGACCGCAAGCACTCCACCACGGGTGAGGACGCCGGGTGGTACCGGTCGCCGCTGCTGCTGGGCATCGGCGTGCTGGTGCTGACCGCCGTGCTCAACATCATCTTCGGCTGAGGGAGGTCGTCGTGGCGCACAAGGCCGGTCTGTTCGACCTGCGACTGGTGATCGCGGTGCTGTTCGCCGTGTACGGCGTCGTGCTGCTGGTGGTCGGACTCGGCTTCACCGAGGAGGCCGACCTGGCCAAGGCGGACGGGCTCAACATCAACCTGTGGACGGGCGTCGGCATGGTCGTGCTGGCGGCGGTGTTCGCCGCCTGGGCGACGTGGCGGCCGGTCGTCGTGCCCGACCGGCCCGACGCGTCCGACCTGCCGTCCGGGCAGCCGCCGGGGACGGAGGGGTGAAGCCCCGGTCAGCGCTTCGGGTAGACCGGGTTGAAGGCCTCGACCGTCCAGGTGTCGAGCCAGCGGACGGCGCGGCGGATGCCGGGTCGGATTCGGGTGCGCATGCGGTGGTCCTCTCGGTTCGGTTCATCGGGTCCACCAGGTTCAGCGCGTCGATCTTCTGAATCGTTCCCGATGACTGTCGTGAGGACGGACACAGGGTTCGTGCCACGAATGGAGCACTCGGTCGCTACCGTGCACCTCGTGCCCCGTCTCGTCGCCGTGTTGAGCTTGATCCTGCTGCTGGCCGGCTGTGCCGGGGCGGATCTGGCCAAGCAGAAGTTCCCGCGCACCACGATCCCGGCCGACGCCGAGAACGTCTCCGACCCGGGCGGGTCGAGTCAGAAGTCGCCGCCGCCCGCGAACGGCCAGCCGGTCGACCCGGCGTTCGCGCCGGACAAGCTGCGGCTGATCGACCCGTGCGAGCTGCTCGACGAGGACGTGCTGAAGCGGTTCGGCACGCCCGGCGACCGGTCGCGCAGCGGGTTCAGCCGGTGCTCGAACTTCATGAAGGACAAGGGCGGCAAGGACCTGGCCGTCACGGTCGAGGTCGGCCAGACCATGACCAGCGAGCTGAAGAAGGCCGACAAGCAGCTCGCCGGCCTGCGCAGCTACGAGCAGGTGCTGGAGAACAGCGCGTGCTTCGTCTCGGTGATCACGCAGGAGGAGCCCGGGCTGGGCCTCACGGTGCAGATCGGGTACGAGGACGGCGACGCGTGCGCGCCGGGGCGTGAGATGGCCGAGGCGGTGGTCGAGCAGATCAAGGAGCGCTCGGCGACCCGGACGCCCGCCAAGGGCTCGCTGATCACGCTCGACCCGTGCGCCCTGGCGGACAAGGCGGCGGTCGACGCGGCGGCGGGCCCTGATTACCGTGTGTACCCGTACGGGCTGCACAACTGCGCCTGGGTCGGCGACGACCGCGAGCTGTCGCTGGCGTTCCGCGAGACCTACATCCCGAAGGACCGCTCGTTCGACGACAAGCAGACCGAGGTCGACCTGGGTGGCGGCGTGGTCGGCTACCAGGTGTCCAACAGCACGGCGTTCCCGTCGTGCGAGGTCAAGTGGGTGCAGCTGGCCGGCTCGGACAACGAGGGCGAGATCGTCCAGGTCAAGTCGGGCGCGCCGAAGGCGACCGAGTTCGACCGGTGCGCGGCCGCCGTGGCGTTCGCCAAGTCCGTCCTCGGCAAGATCCCGAAGGGCTGAACGGGGGCTGACATCACCCCCCGTTACCCGTTACTGTCGAGTAACCCCCGTGTTCGTGCTTGTGCTAGGAGGGTCCGATGACGCAGACCGTTCCCACCACTCCGGCGCGGGCCGACGACGGGCAGCGGAGGTTCGCCTCGCTCGACCCCCGCACGGGTGAGGTCGTCGACCACCACGTGGTGAAGTCGGCGGACGAGGTCCGGGAGGCCGTGCGGGTGGCTCGGGACGCCTCGGTGTTCTGGGCGGGGTTGGGCTTCGAGGGCAGGCGGGCGCGGCTCGACGCCTGGCGCAAGGTGCTGCTCAAGCGGTTGGACGAGTTCCAGGTGCTGATCAGCGCCGAGACCGGCAAGTCGGCCGACGACGCGCGGGCCGAGCTGGCGCTGGTGATCGACCACCTGCACTGGGCGGCGAAGCACGCGCCCAGGGTGTTGGGCAAGCGCAAGGTCTCGCCCGGGATGTTGATGTACAACCACGCGGCGACGCTGGAGTACCGGCCGCTGGGCGTGGTCGGCGTGATCGGACCGTGGAACTACCCGGCGTTCACGCCGATGGGGTCGATCGCGTACGCGCTGGCGGCGGGGAACGCGGTGGTGTTCAAGCCGTCGGAGTTCACGCCGGGGGTCGGGGTGTTCCTGGCGTCGACGTTCGGCGAGGTGGTGCCGGAGTTCCCGGTGCTGCAGGTGGTGACCGGGTTCGGTGAGACCGGCGCGGCGTTGTGCACCTCCGGGGTGGACAAGCTGGCGTTCACCGGGTCGACGGCGACGGGCAAGAAGGTGATGGCGGCGTGTGCCGGGTCGTTGACGCCGGTGCTGGTGGAGTGCGGCGGCAAGGATCCGCTGATCGTGGCCGAGGACGCCGACGTCCGGGCGGCGGCGGACGGCGCGGTGTGGGGCGGGATCTTCAACTCCGGGCAGACGTGCGCCGGGGTCGAGCGGGTCTACGTGGCCGACGCGGTGTACGACGAGTTCATCGGGTTGGTGGTGGAGAAGGCGAAGAAGCTGCGGCCCGGTGGCGAGGCCGATGCGCACTTCGGGCCGATCACCATGCCCAAGCAGGTCGACGTGATCCAGTCGCACGTGGCCGACGCGCTGGAGCGGGGCGGCAGGGCGGTGGTCGGCGGGTTGGAGTCGATCCGGCCGCCGTACGTCGAGCCGGTGGTGCTGGTGGACGTGCCCGACGATTCGACCGCGGTGACCGAGGAGACGTTCGGGCCGACGTTGGTGGTCACGCGGGTGGCCGACGCGGACGAGGCGGTCCGGCGGGCCAACTCGCTGGCCTACGGGCTCGGCGCGTCGGTGTTCTCGCGCAACCGGGGGGAGGAGTTGGCGGACAGGCTGCGGTGCGGGATGGTGTCGATCAACTCGGTGTTGGCGTACGCGTCCGTGCCCGGGTTGCCGTTCGGCGGGGTGGGGGATTCGGGGTTCGGGCGGATCCACGGGGAGGACGGGCTGCGGGAGTTCGCCTACGCCCACTCGGTGACTCGGAAGCGGTTCGGCGCCCTGCTGAACCCGATGACGTATGACCGCGGGTCGCGGACTCTGCGGCACGTCGTGCGGTTGGTCCGAGTCCTGTACGGCCGCTGACGGTTGGGTTGGGCGGGGCGGTGGTGGTCTCGTTCGGCTCGATTTGACATGGGGCCCTTACGGGCACCCCAGGCAGGCCGAAGCCGGGCAGGCCTGGCGGACGCTTTTCCGCCAGGCCTGCCCGGCTTCGACCAGCTATGGCACCCGAACCCATGTCAAATCGGGCCTGGGTGCGGCGGTTCCGGGTCCGTTGTGGGCGGGTGGGGCAAGTGGACTCGGTGGGTGAGCTGCGGGGCCGTTGTGGTGCGGTGGGGGTCAGGGTGTGAGGGTTTGTTCGAGGTCGGTGAGGACTTCTTCGGCGGCGAGGACGCCCAGGCCCAGGAACCAGGTTTCGTCGGGGACCGGCTTGGCGTGGTTGGACTTGACGGCGTTCAGGGTTTGCCAGAGCGGGCCGCCGAGGACCTGGCTTTGGGCCGTTTTGGTTTGGTCGCCGTAGGTGCCGATGAGGATCCAGTCGGCGTCTGCTTGGGCGATCTGCTCGGTGCTGACCTCGACGGCCAGGTCGTCCACCTGGCTGGCCGGGGGTTGGGGCAGGCCCGCGTCGATCAGGATCGTGCCGATGAAGCTCTTCTTGGCGTAGAGCCTGATCTTGCCCGGCATGAAGCGGAGCATGGTGATCGTCGGGCGCTTGCCCGCCTTGGACTCGATGGTCTCGCCGACGCGCTTGGCGTGGGCCTCGTAGTCGCCGATGAGCTTCTCGGCCTCGGTGGAGCGGTCGAGGGCGGCGGCGTTCAGGCGGAAGTTCTCCTTCCACGTGTAGCCGGGCCGGGCGGCGAAGACGGTCGGTGCGATTTCCGAGAGCTTCGGGTACTGCTGCTCGGCGCGCAGCTGGGAGCCGATGATGAGGTCGGGCTGGAGCTTGGCGATCGTCTCCAGGTTGAGGCTGGTGATGCCGCCGACGTTCTCCGGGTTGCCCGCCTTGTCGCCGATGTAGCCGGGCATGGTGGGCGCGCCGTCCGGGTAGGCGACGCCGACCGGCTTGATGCCCAGGGCGACGACGTTGTCCAGCTCGCCGCCGTCGAGGACGACGACGCGTTCCGGGCGCTTCTCGATCACGGTCTCGCCCATGGCGTGCTTGATCGTGCGGGGGAACTGGCCGGGTTGGGCGTCGGTGCCGAAGCCGGCGCTCTTCTCGCCCGCCTTGCCGAACTCCGAACCGCCCTGGGCCACCGCGGGTTTGTCGGCGGGCGTCTCGGTCTGGCCGCACGCGGCGAGGGTGAGGGCGGCTGCTAGCAGCGCCGCGATCCTGGTGTTCGACACTCCGGGGTTCCTCCACTACTCCAGGTCACTGACCTGCTGTTCTTAGGGTTGCCTCACCGTAGCTTCCGCTTTCGGGGCCGCTCGCGGTGGAGTAGTAATGGGGTGATCAGCGTCGATCGGGAGGTCCACCCGTGAAGAAGGTCATCAACGATCCGGCGACCGTGGTGGTCGACGCGCTGCGCGGCATGGCGCTCGCGCACGCCGACCTGCTGGAGATCCAGTACGACCCGGCGGTGGTGCTGCGGGCGGACGCGCCGGTGTCGCGGAAGGTGGCCGTCATCTCGGGCGGGGGTTCCGGGCACGAGCCGTTGCACGGCGGGTTCGTCGGGCGGGGGATGCTCGACGCGGCCTGTCCCGGCCCGGTGTTCACGTCGCCCACACCCGATCAGGTGGCGGCGGCCGTGGCGCGGACCGATGGCGGCGCGGGCGCGTTGCTGATCGTGAAGAACTACACGGGTGACGTGCTCAACTTCGAGACGGCTGCTGAGCTGGCGGCGGCTGACGGCGTGGACGTGCGGACGGTCGTCATCGACGACGACGTCGCGGTGAAGGACTCGCTGTACACGGCCGGGCGGCGTGGTGTGGGTGGGACGGTCCTGCTGGAGAAGATCGTCGGGGCCGCGGCCGAACGAGGGGTCGACCTGGACGGGTGCGAGGCGTTGGCGCGGCGGGTCGTCGGGCAGGTGCGGTCGATGGGGTTGGCGTTGACGGCCTGCACGGTGCCGCACGCGGGGGAGCCGTCGTTCACGTTGGCCGACGACGAGATGGAGCTGGGGATCGGGATCCACGGCGAGCCGGGGCGCAGCCGGGTCGCGGTGGGCTCGGCGGACGAGATGGTGAAGGCCCTGCTCGACCCGGTGCTGGAGGACCTCCCGCTCGGCGAGGGCGACCGGGTCCTGCTGTTCACGAACTCGATGGGCGGGACGCCGTTGATCGAGTTGTACTTGGCGCACGGGATCGCGGAGCGGCTGCTGGCGGAGCGGGGCATCGTCGTGGAACGGCGGTTGGTCGGGCCGTACATCACCAGTCTGGAGATGCAGGGGATGAGCTTGACGGTGTTGAAGCTGGACGACGAGATGATCGAGTTGTGGGACGCGCCCGTGCACACCCCGGCGCTGCGGTGGGGCGTCTGATGGACTGCACGGCGGAGTCGGTCGCGGAGGCGATGCGGGCGGTGGCGGCGGTGGTGGTCGAGCACCGCGAGGAGCTGATCCGGTTGGACCGCGAGATCGGCGACGGCGACCACGGCGAGAACATGGCCCGGGGTTTCCGGGCGTTGGAGTCCAAACTGGACGAGGTGCCGTCGTCGCCCGGCGGGGTGCTGCGGTTGGCGGCCACGACGTTGATCTCGACGGTGGGCGGGGCCGCGGGGCCGTTGTACGGGACGGCGTTCCTGCGGGCGGCGACGTCGGTGGGCGATGTCGCCGCGATCGACGGCGCGGCGGTGGCGGCGGCGTTGCACGCGGCGTTGGAGGGGGTGGTGGCGCGGGGGAAGGCGTCTGTGGGCGACAAGACGATGGTGGACGCGCTGACGCCCGCGGTGGCGGCCGCGGAGTCCGTGGCGGCGACCGGCGGCGGGGTGGCGGAGGTGCTGGCGGCGGCTGCCGACGCGGCCGAGCTGGGCGCCGACTCGACGGTGCCGATGGTGGCGCGGAAGGGCCGTGCCTCGTACCTGGGTGAGCGCAGCGCGGGGCACCTGGACCCGGGCGCGCGGTCGACGGCGCTGGTGTTGCGGACGTTGGCGGGGAGGGCGCGGTGATCGGGCTCGTCGTGGTGTCGCACAGCCGGCAGCTGGCCGCGGGTGTCGCCGAGTTGGCCGGGCAGATGGCGCCGACGGTGGCGATCGTGCCGTCCGGTGGTGACGGGTCGGGTGGCCTGGGCACGGATTACGTGGCCGTCGGGGAGGCCATCGCGCAGGCCGATTCCGGGTCAGGGGTCGTGGTCCTGTTCGACCTCGGCAGCGCGAAGATGGTGGCGGACATGGCCGCCGAGGAGGCGGAGGGGTCCGTCGTCGTGGTGGACGCGCCGTTGGTCGAGGGTGCGGTGGCGGCGGCCGTGCGGGCGCAGGGCGGGGCCGGGTTGGCGGAGGTGGCCGCGGCGGCGTCGACCGCCGGGACCGTCACGCCGGCGTCGGTGGCGGAGGGCGATGTCGTGCGGGCGGACGTGGAGCTGACGAACTCGGTGGGGTTGCACGCGCGGCCGGCGGCGCTGGTGGTGCGGGCGTTGGACTCGTTGGACGCGTCGGTGGTGGTGCGGTTCGGCGAGGAGTCGGCGGACGCCAAGAGCGTGCTGGCGTTGATGGGGTTGGGCGCGCCGGGCGGTGCGCGGGTGGAGGTGGTGGCGTCGGGCGTCGACGCGGCGGAGGCCGTGCGGAGGGTGGAGGAACTGGCCGCGCGGGGGTTCGACGAATGAGCGGTTGAGACGCGCCTGGACCGATTACTTGCTCGATACCGATGGTGAAGCTCACGCGCACGAAGCGTGACGGCCGTGGGATAGTCGCGGTCAAGTTACCGTCCGGTAGCCACTCCGGTGAGTGGGAGGTCAACAGTGACGCGCCAGTTCAACACGGTCGGTGTCGTCGGTCTCGGCACGATGGGCGCCGGTATCGCCGAAGTCCTCGCGCGGACCGGCATCACCGTGGTGGCGGTCGACGTGGACGAGGCGGGCCTGGCTCGCGGTCGCGGCCACCTGGACCACTCGACGGACCGCGCGGTGGCGGGCGGCAAGCTGTCGTCGGACGAGCGTGACGCGACGTTGGCCCGCATCTCCTACGCCACGTCGCTGGACGCGTTGGCCGGTGTCGACCTGGTGGTCGAAGCGGTGCCGGAGCGGATGGAGCTCAAGGCCGCCGTGTTCGAGGAGCTGGACCGGATCTGCGGCCCGGACACGGTGTTCGCGTCGAACACCTCGTCGCTGTCGATCACCGAGATCGGTGTCCACACCGGACGGCCGGGCAAGGTCGTCGGCCTGCACTTCTTCAACCCCGCGCCGGTGTTGAAGCTGGTCGAGGTGATCCGCACGGTCGTCACCGAGCCGGACGTGGTGACCGACGTGGTCGCGTTCGCCGAAGGGCTGGGCAAGTCGCCGGTCGTCATCGGGGACCGGGCCGGGTTCATCGCCAACGCGCTGCTGTTCGGCTACCTCAACCACGCGGTGCGGATGTACGAGTCCCGTTACGCGACAAGGGAAGACCTCGACGCCGCCATGCGGTACGGGTGCGGCTACCCCATGGGTCCGCTGGCCGTGCTCGACCTCATCGGGCTGGACACGGCGTACGAGATCCTGGACACGATGTACCACCAGTCGCGCAACCGGCTGCACGCGCCGGCGCCGTTGCTGAAGCAGATGATCACGGCGGGGTTGCTGGGGCGCAAGAGCGGGCGCGGCTTCTACACCTACGACGGGCCGGACTCGCCGGTCGTCGTGCCGGACGTGCTCACGCCGGTCGCGTCGGCGGAGGGCGAGCCCGCGCGCGAGGTGCAGCGGGTCGGTGTGATCGGCACCGGGACGATGGCCACGGGGATCGTCGAGGTGTTCGCCAAGCGCGGGTACGACGTGGTGCTGCGGGCGCGTTCGGAGGAGAAGGCCGACGCGGCGGTGGGCAAGGTGCGCAAGTCGTTGGAGAAGGCGGTCTCGCGGGGCAGGTTGTCGGCGGAGGACCGGGACGCCGCGCTGGCCCGCGTGACGCCGGTCGTCGACTTCGCGGGCCTGGCCGACTGCGACCTCGTGGTCGAGGCGGTGGCCGAGGAGCTGTCGATCAAGAAGGCGGTGTTCGAGGCGCTGGACGAGGTGTGCAAGCCGGGTGCGGTGCTGGCGACCACGACGTCCTCGCTGCCGGTGATCGAGTGCGCCGCCGCGACCGCGCGTCCCGGTGACGTGGTCGGGCTGCACTTCTTCAACCCGGCGCAGGTGATGAAGCTGGTGGAGGTCGTGGAGACGATCTCGACGTCGGCCGATGTCGTGGCCACGGCGCGCCGGGTGTGCCTCGACCTGGGCAAGGTTCCGGTGCACTGCGGCGACCGCGCCGGGTTCATCGTGAACGCGCTGCTGTTCCCGTACCTGAACGACGCGGTGAAGATGCTGGAGGCGCACTACGCGACGGCCGACGACATCGACAACGCGATGAAGGTCGGCTGCTCGTTGCCGATGGGGCCGTTCGAGCTGCTGGACGTGGTCGGGCTGGACGTGTCGCTGGCCATCGAGCGGAGCCTGTACCTGGAGTTCCGCGAGGCCGGGTTCGCGCCCGCGCCGCTGTTGGAGCACCTGGTGAAGGCCGGGCGGCTGGGGCGCAAGACGGGCAAGGGTTTCCGCGATTACGTGTCCTGAGGGGCACGTTTGTGCGGGCTGATGGCGTGTCGGGTTTCGGCGTTTGGCATCGTGGTCACCATGCGGCGTGTGGTGATCTCGCTCCTGGTGGCGGCGTTCGGTCTGACGAGCGCCTGCGCGTACACGGTCAACGGCACCCCGGTGGCGGAGCAGTTGCTCGACGTCGACCCGCCGTTCACGTCGGCTCCGCGCACGCCGACGGGGTCCCCGGACCCGTCCGGTGAGCCGAGCGGGGACGTCGGCGACATCTGCGCGTTGATCGGGTGGAAGGACCTGCCCTACGACGTGCCGGACAAGGGCGCCGAGCCGACGGAGACCGGTTACGACTCGGAGTTCGACCAGTCGTGCAAGTGGCAGACGTCGGTCGGCTCGCTGGACGTGGGCGTGACCTTGCGGTTCCGCGAGGGGCGGTCGATCACGTTGGAGCAGAACAACGGCGAGTTCGACCTGGGTGACCGGAAGGTGACCTACTTCGACCGGACGACGGACACGTCCGTGCAGCCGTCGTGCGTGCTGGTGATGGACTACGCCGGTGGCGGGCTCGGGATCATCGTGATCGACGGGTCGGCTCGTTTCGGCGCGATCTGCGACCAGGGCAAGAAGGTGGCCGAGGTGCTGCTGGAGAAGGAACCGACCGTCTGAGCCGCGTTCGGCTTGCTGCGGTGGTCCCTGCCTGTCCCCGCGTGCCTGTCCCCGGTGTCCGGCTTGCTCGGGTGACCACCGGTTCGCCGGCCTGGCTCGCTGGGCGCGGTTCGCTCGCTCGGTCGGTTAGCAGGCGCAGGACCGGCCGAGGCGAGGCGAAGGTCGAGCGGGTTCGACGCGCGTTCGACCGGCCGCACCTTGGCGTGCGGCGACGGCGGTGGTGATCGCGGTGCTCGCGCGCCCGAGCGCGCACTCGGGCCTCGGCTCAAGCCTGGACCCGGACCTGGGCTCGAACCTGGGCTCGAACCCGCCCAGGTCTCCGGCCACTACCCCCTGGCCACCAGCCCTCAGCCACCGCCCACCAGCCACCGGCCCTTAGCCACTGGCCACTGGTCTGACCGGGTTAGCTGCAGCAGCCGCCGCCGCAGCACCCGCCCCCACCACCGGCGCCACCGGCGGGCGCGTTGGCCTTGCCGCCCAGACCGGCCATGGAGAGCAGCTTCACGGTGTCGTCGTGGCCGTTCGGGCACGGCGCGGGCGCGGAGGCCTCGTCCATCGAGCGCTTCACGTCGAAGGTCGAGCCGCACGCCTTGCAACGGAATTCGTAGGTTGGCACGTCGCTCATTGTCCCTGGCGCGGCGGTGCGAGCACCAGCAAGGGCACCCCAACTGCTGACACCGCGGCGAGCAGGGTCAACAGCGGCAGGCCGTGCACCCAACCCAGGCCGGCGGCGGCCAGGTGGGTGCCGGCGAACGTCGCCACCCACATCCGCGAGCTGGGCCGCAACCACACCGGAGCCAGCGCCGACAGTGCCGTGACCAGCATCAACATCGTCGTGCTCAGCAGCACGCCCTGGCGGAGCCAGCGCGGCTGGCCGACCGGCACGTCCCCCTCCTGCAGGACCTGCCGCGCCTCGTCACCGGCGACGATGTCCGGCGGGGACGGCTCGAAGAGCAGGCCGCGCACCACCGGCACCAAGGTCACGGCCACTTCGATCATCAGGAGCAGGGTTAATACGACCCGTTGCCACTTGCTCACCCAGTGGACCGTAGGCGATCACCCAGGGCGAGCCCGGATACCCTCGCTTCTCGTGCCACGTCGTAACCGCCCGCAACGCCCCGACGAGCCCTCACCCATCGGTGGGCACGGTTGGGCGCGCGCCGAAAGCGCCTCGGACGGCGAGTGGCTGGTGCGCACCGTCTCCGGCAGTTCCACCACCAAGACCTACCGCTGCCCAGGCTGCGACCACGAGATCCGCCCGGGCACCCCGCACATCGTCGCCTGGCCCGCCGGCGACTACGGCTCGGTAGAAGACCGCCGCCACTGGCACCAGGGCTGCTGGACCTCCCGCCGCCGCCGAGGCCCCACCACCCGCCGCTGGTAACGCTCTGTACTGACGGACGGGCAGGGGCGGGCGCGGGTGGGCGGGTGAGAGGGCGGGACGGATCACCGTCCGCCCGCCGCCGGAACCGCCGGATGGAAGGGCGGGCAGCGCGACCGCGAGCCGGACCCCAAGACCGCCAGCCGGACAGCGGGGCTGCCAGCTGGGGAGTGGGGGCGGCTGGACGGCTGTGGGCGGCTGGACGGCGGGGCAGGGCGGACGGCGGTGCAGGGCGGCTGGACGGCGGGGCAGGGCGGACGGCGGTGCAGGGCGGCTGGATGGATGCCGGGGCGGCCGGTGGACGGTTCAGCCTGGCCCGGCTCGGCTCGGCTGAGTCCAGCCCAGCCCGGCCAAGTCAGCCCGACCAAGCCCGACCCGGCTCAGCCCGGTTCGGCTCGGACCGGTTCGGGCCGGTTCGAGCCGTGACTCGGCAGTGGTCGGGTTGGGTGGTGGCACGATGTGGCTGTGGGTGGTGATGTGCCGATCAGGGCCAACACCGTGCTGCCGGCACGCCGGGAAGCGGTGAGGTTGTCGACGGCGGATGGGCTTCGGTTGGTTGGTGAGTTGGCGTTGCCGGTCGACCGGGAGCCGTTGGCCACCGTGGTGTTGTTGCACCCGTTGCCGACGCACGGCGGGATGATGGACTCCCACCTCTACCGCAAGGCGGCTTGGCGGTTGCCCGCGCTGGCCGGCCTTGCGGTGTTGCGGTTCAACACGCGGGGCACGGCCAGTGCGGCCGGGTGCAGTGAGGGCGCGTTCGACCACGCCGTAAGCGAACGGCTGGATGTGGCTGCCGCCCTGGCGTTCGTGGCCGAGCGCGGGTTGCCCTCGGTGTGGCTCGTCGGCTGGTCGTTCGGCACCGACCTCGCACTCATGCACGGGTGCGAGCCGGTGGTCGAGGGCGCCGTGTTGATCTCACCTCCCCTGCGGTGGAGCAAGGCCGAGCACTTGCGCACCTGGGCGCGTGCGGGCAAGCCGGTGGTGTGCCTGGTGCCCGAGTTCGACACCTACCTGCCACCAGCCGAGGCCAGGCGGCGGTTCGGCGCGGAGCTCCCGACCGCGGATGTCATCGACTTCCCCGGCGCCAAGCACCTCATGGTCGGGTACACCGAAGAGGTGCTGGACGCGATCGTGTCCGCGGCCGTACCCGAGGTGCCCACGCCACTGCCGCGCACCTGGTCCGGCCCTCACGAGCAGCATCAGACGGCCATCGCGACCTCCTGACGCCGCCAGACCAGCACCGGATCCCCGGCGGCCCGGCTGTCGCCCACGTGCGCGAAGCCCAGCTTCTCCGCGACGCGCTGGGAGGGCGTGTTGCCGGGGTCGGTGATGATCGTGACCGGACGGTCCGGTCGCGCCCGGCGTGCCCAGTCGATGGCCGCGCGCGCCATCTCCGGTGCGTAGCCGCGCCCCCAGTGCCGGGGGCGGAACCGGTAGAACAGGTTCAACGTCCGCTCGCCGTCCAGCTCGTGGTGCCGCAGGCCGCCGAAGCCGATGACCTCGCCGGTCTCCGGCAGCTCCACGGCCCAGTACCCGATGCCGTCGCGCGCCCAGTGGACCTGCCACTCGGCCAGCATCTTCGCCGCCTGCTCCGCCGACGGTGGCCCCGCCGGGTTGAAGCGGTTCGTCCCCGGATCCGACAGCACCGCGATCGCCGCGCGCACGTCAGCGCGGCCGACGCGTCTGAGCAGGAGGCGGTCGGTGCGCATCTCGTCCGGTTCGGGCGTGGAGGTCATGCGACGAAGCTAGCTCCGGGGTCCGACAATTCCGGGTATGGAAACTGCTCCGCTCGTCCTCCTGCACGCCTTCCCGTTCGACTCACGGATGTGGGACGGGGTGGGTGACCTGCTGAAACCGATCACGCCCGACCAGCGGGGCGGCGATCGTTCACCCGATCTGGTGGCTGTTGCGGACGACGTGCTGCGGTTGCTCGACGAGCGCGGGATCGAACGCGCGGTGCTCGGCGGGTGCTCGATGGGCGGGTACGTGGCGATGGCCGTGCTGCGGCGCGACCCGTCCCGGGTGGCCGGGCTCGTGCTGGCCGACACGCGGGCCGGCGCCGACACGGAGGAGGCGCGGGCGAACCGGCTGACGATGGCCGCACGGGTCGAGGCGGAAGGGCTCGGCTGGGTGCCGGACACGGTCGTGAGCGGGCTGCTCGGACCGGAGCCGGACGAGGCCGTGGTTCGGCGGGTGCGTGAGCTGATCCTCGATCAGGACCCGGCCGAGGTCGTGTGGGCGCAGCGGGCGATGGCCGCGCGGCCGGATTCGACCGGGGTGCTGGCGGAGGTGGACGTGCCCGCGTTGGTGCTGGTGGGGGAGCACGACGCGCTCACGCCGCCCGCGTTGGCCCGCGAGCTGGCCGGGGTGCTGCGGCAGGGCGAGTACGTGGAGCTGCCGGGCGTCGGCCACCTGACGCCGCTGGAGGCGCCGGACGCGTTCGCCGCCGCCGTTGTGGACTGGCGACGGCGCGTCGGCGTGTGAGAGCGGTAGGGCCCCGAGGATCAGCGCTTGGTGGGTTGGGCCTTCGGGCGCGCGATCTTCTGGGTCGGGCCGTCCGGGGCCGGAGAAGGTGAAGAGGTGGGAGAGGGGGAAGGGGCGGAGGCGGGGGGCTTGGCGGCGGTGGCGCCGCCGGTGGGGGCGGCGGCCGGGGTCGGAGCGGCAGCCGGGGTGGAGGCGGGGGTGGCGGTGGCCGCCGGGGTGGGAGAAGAGGCGGGAGCGGGCGGCGCTGGGCGTTCCTCCTCCAGCGGGTCCAGGAGGGGGGTCACGTCGTGCAGGGCGGAGCTCACGGCGTGCAGCTGCTGCGACAGCCGGTTGCGGAGCTGGCGGAGGGCGTCCACCTTCTGGGTCGCCTGGGTGACGCGGCGGTTCGCTTCCTCCGTCGCCTCGCGCACCCGGCGGTTCGCCTCGTCGGTCGCCTCCTGCACGCGGGCCGTGGCCTCGCTGACGGAGTCGTGCCGACGCCGGTTGGCCTCCTCGGTCGCCTCGCGCACCAAGCGCTGCGCCTCGGCGTTCGACGCGGCCTGCTCCTGCGCGATCTGGGCACGCACGCGCGCGGCTTCCTCCGCCGCCTCGCGCAACCGCCGCTCGGCCTCGCCCTTCGACGCCGCCTCCTGCTCGGCCAGCGTCTTCATCGACTCGACCCGCCGGGCCGCCATCGCGATCTCGAAGTCCTCCTCGACCGTGGTCCGGCGCTGGAGCGACTCCTCGTCCAACCGCGCGGCCTCGGCGCGGGCCTCGCCGACCGTCCGCTCGGCCTCGGCCCGCGCCTTCTCCAGCACGCCCCGGTGCTCGGCCTCCATGTCGGCGCGCCGCTGGTCCAGCTCGGCGATCAGCTTCTCGTACCGGGTGCGCAGCACCCCGGCGTCGGCCTCGGCCTTGGCGCGGATGTGCCCGCCCTCGGCCTCGGCCCGCGCCTTGATCTCGTTCGCCTCGTCCTGCGCGAGCCGCAGCATCCGCTGCAACCGCTCGCTCAGGCCCTCCAACGTGGTCGGCGGCAGCGACAGCCGCTCCACCTGGCCGCGCAGCTCCGCGATCTCCGACCGCGCCGCCTCGAGCTGACGGGCCAGGTCGTTGGTCTGCGAGACCGCCGCGTCCCGGTCGGCCGCGAGCAGGCGCAGGTCGGAGTCGAGGCGTTCCAGGTGGTCCTCGACCTGGGCGCGGTCGTACCCGCGCTTGACGATGTCGAAGCCGGATCCCAGGGGGACGAGGTCACGGTCGTCGGCGAGGCCCATGCCGCTCACGCTACCCGCTCCCGATGCGCGGCGGTCACCCGAGCGCCGCACATCAGGGGTGATTTCGCTTTAGACGCCCCGGAAACGGTTGATCGCGTCCAGGTGGGTGGCCCGCAGCTCGTGGTCGCGCACGCCGAGGCCCTCCTCCGGCGCCAACGTCAGCACGCCCACCTTGCCCTGGTGGGCGTTGCGGTGCACGTCGTACGCGGCCTGCCCGGTGTCCTCCATGGAGTACACCTTGGACAGTGTCGGGTGGATCTTCCCCTTGGCGACCAACCGGTTGGCCTCCCAGGCCTCCCGGTAGTTCGCGAAGTGCGAGCCGACGATCCGCTTGAGGTGCATCCACAGGTACCGGTTGTCGTACTGGTGCATGTACCCGCTGGTGGACGCGCACGTCACGATCGTGCCGCCCTTGCGCGTCACGTAGACCGACGCGCCGAACGTCTCCCGGCCGGGGTGCTCGAACACGATGTCCGGGTCGTCGCCGCCGGTCAGCTCGCGGATCTTCGCGCCGAGCCGCTTCCACTCGCGCGGGTCCTGCTCGTGCTCGTCCTTCCAGAACCGGTAGCCCTCGGCGCTGCGGTCGATGATCAGCTCCGCGCCCATCCGGCGGCAGATCTCCGCCTTCTCCGGCGACGACACCACGCACACCGGGGTGGCGCCGCCGTTGAGCGCGAACTGGGTCGCGTAGGAGCCGAGGCCGCCGGACGCGCCCCAGATCAGCACGGTGTCGCCCTGCTTCATGTTCGCGCCGTTGGTGGACACGAGCTGCCGGTAGGCGGTGGAGTTCACCAGGCCGGGTGACGCCGCCTCCTCCCACGTCAGGTGGGCGGGCATCGGCATCAGCTGGTTGGCCTTGACCAGCGCGATCTCGGCGAGGCCGCCGTAGTTGGTCTCGAAGCCCCAGATGCGCTGCTCGGGGTCGAGCATGGTGTCGCTGTGCCCGTCGTGGTGCTCCAGCTGCACGTCGAGGCAGTGCGCGACGACCCGGTCACCGGGCTTCCAGGCGTTCACGCCCGGTCCGGTGCGCAGCACCACGCCCGCGAGGTCGGAGCCGACCACGTGGAACGGCTGGTCGTGCCTGCCGCCGTACTTCTTCAGGAACGCGAACGTCGACAGCGGCTCGAAGATCGAGGTCCACACGGTGTTGTAGTTGATGGCGCTCGCCATCACGGCCACCAGCGCCTCGCCGGGGCCGAGCTCCGGGGTGGCGACCTCGTCGACGTGCAGCGACTTGCGCGGGTCCTTGTCCTTGGTGGCCAAGCCCTCGAACATCTTGACCTCGTCGGCGTGCACCGTCACGCCCCGGTAGCTCTCCGGTACGTCCAGTGATCCGATCGCGTCCAGTTCGTCCGCGAGGATCGCGTCGAGGATCTTCTGCACGGCGTTCCCTCCCAATGGGGGCTTCGGGATGGTCGGGTGTGGCGGGCTCTATGAGGTCCACGCAGGTGGCCGGAGGTTACCCACGGGTAACCGATTCAGAACCGGCGCTGTGAGCCACCGCACTGGCATTTCCCCCGATCGGTCGGTCTTGACCGGGCGGCCAATCAAGCGGAGCATCGAAGCCGTCCGATTGATGAGGACGGAGGTACGAGTCATGGCTAAGGCGTGGACCAGGTGGCAGGACTGGGCCGAGGTCGTCATCGGCGTCCTGGTGCTGCTCTCGCCCCTGGTGGTGGAGACGACCACCGGGGCCATGTGGACGATGATCGTGCTCGGCGCACTGATCGCCATCGACGGCCTCGCGTCGCTCGCGATGCCCGGGATGGTGTACGGCGAGTGGTTCCAGATGGTCCTCGGCGCGCTGCTGTTCATCTCGCCGTGGGTGATGGGCTACAGCGACCTGATGGCGGCGTCCTGGATCTCGTGGGTCGGCGGCGCGCTGACCGTCGCGGCGGGCGCCATGGCGGTCCCGCTGGCGAACGCCGCCCACGGCGGCCGGATCGCCGGCACCGCCTGAGAGTGACGACACCCCGGGCCCGCGGCTGGTCGCCGTGGGCCCGGACCAACGGGAAAGGGCGCAGGCATTGGCAGAGGACTCGTCGGCCCGGGAACGGATCCTGCAAGCGGCCGAGGAGTTGTTCGCCGAGTCGGGTTTCGACGCGACGCCGACCTCGCGCATCGCCGAACGGGCCGCCGTGCCCAAAGGGCTCGTGCACTACTACTTCCGCCGCAAGACCGACCTGCTGGCGGCGCTCGTGCAGCGCCTGCCGGACGGCAACGTCGACGCGCGCCGGGTCGTGGTCGTCGGCGACATCGCGGAGAGCCTGCGCAGGCTGGTCGCCGCGCTGGACGCCCGGCTCGACTCGTCGCCGCTGCTCAGCCACCTGCTGTGGCGCGAGGCGGACACGCACAAGGCGGTCCGCGACGCGCTGCACGAGCGCTACCGGTCGGTGGTGCGGCAGATCCGCAACGTCATCGTGGCGGCCGGTGGCGCGGCGGTGGCGGCGAAGGACGTCGACAGCGCCTCCGCGCTGCTCGGCCTCGCGGTCAGCTACCGGCACTCGGTGGCCCGTCACGCGCCGGACGACGACCGGATGGAACTGGAGCTGACGTTCGTGGCCGCCGCCCTGGAACGCCCGTAGCCGGCGACTCCGGAACGCGCCAGGCGGGCGGCTTAGTGGGTCGGCGCGGGCTCGACGAGCTCCACCAGCACGCCGCCCGCGTCCTTGGGGTGCACGAAGTTGACCCGGCTGTCGGACGTGCCGCGCCGCGCCGCCTCGTACAGCAGCCGCAAGCCCTTGCCGCGCAGCGCCTCCGCCGCCGCGTCCACATCGGACACCCGGTAGGCCAGCTGCTGCAGCCCCGGCCCGGACCGGCCGATGAACTTCGCGATGGTCGACTCCGGCGTCAGCGGCGCGAGCAGTTGCACGGCGGTGCCCGTGCCGTCGTCGCCCGGCGCGCGCAGCATCGCCTCGCGCACGCCCTGCTCCTCGTTGACCTCCTCGTGCGCGACCTCGAGGCCGAAGTGCTCGCGGTGGAACGCGATCGCGGCGTCGAGGTCCGGCACGGCGATGCCGACGTGGTCGATGGCTGTGACGAAACCGCGCAGTTCTTCCATGGCCGGATAGGCTAGTGGCCGAATCGGTGCAGGTCGCCCTGTGCGACGCCTCACAGGGCTACCCTGCGGTAACCGTGGGTATCGTGGCCAGTTAACAACCGCTTACACCCGCTGTGGAGGCCGCTGTGTCCGGTTCCGTGATCGTCGCCGGGGCCCGTACCCCGATGGGGCGACTGCTCGGATCGTTGAAGGACTTCTCCGGCGCCCAGCTCGGTGGCGTCGCGATCAAGGCGGCCCTGGAACGGGCCGGAGTCGCGCCCGAGCAGGTGCAGTACGTGATCATGGGGCAGGTGCTGACCGGTGGCGCGGGGCAGATCCCGGCCCGCCAGGCCGCGGTGAACGCGGGCATCCCCATGACCGTGCCCGCGCTGACGATCAACAAGGTGTGCCTGTCCGGCATCGACGCGATCGCGCTGGCCGACCAACTGATCCGCGCCGGCGAGTTCGACGTCGTGGTGGCGGGCGGTCAGGAGTCGATGACCCAGGCGCCGCACCTGCTGCCCAAGTCGCGCGGCGGGTTCAAGTACGGCGACGTCACGATGATCGACCACATGGCGCACGACGGCCTGTTCTGCGCGTTCGACCAGGTCGCGATGGGCGCCTCCACGGAGAAGTTCAACGCCCGCTACGGCCTGACCCGCGAGGAGCAGGACGCGTTCTCGGCCCGGTCGCACCAGCTGGCCGCCAAGGCCGCGGCGAACGGCGTCTTCGCCGAGGAGATCGCGCCCGTCTCCATCCCGCAGCGCAAGGGCGACCCGGTGCTGGTCGCCACCGACGAGGGCGTGCGCGCCGACACCACCGCGGAGACGCTGGCCAAGCTGCGCCCGGCGTTCGCCTCCGACGGCACGATCACCGCGGGCTCGGCGTCGCAGATCTCCGACGGCGCGGCGGCCGTGGTCGTGATGAGCAAGGCCAAGGCCGAGGAGCTGGGCCTGACCTGGTTGGCCGAGATCGGCGCGCACGGCGTCGTGGCGGGCCCGGACGCCAGCCTGCACGAGCAGCCCGCGAACGCGATCAAGGCCGCGTGCGCGAAGGAGGGCATCGACCCGGCCGACCTGGACCTGGTCGAGATCAACGAGGCGTTCGCCGCGGTCGGCCTGGTCTCCACCCGCGAGCTGGGCGTGCCCGAGGACAAGGTCAACGTCAACGGCGGCGCGATCGCGCTCGGCCACCCGATCGGCATGTCGGGCGCCCGCATCGCGCTGCACCTCGCGCTGGAGCTGAAGCGGCGCGGCGGCGGGGTCGGCGCGGCGGCCCTGTGCGGCGGCGGCGGGCAGGGCGACGCCCTGATCGTCCGCGTGCCCAAGGGCCCCGCTGCCTAGGATCTGCAGGAGTGGCCCGAACCGTTGACGTAGCCGAGCTGGTCGACCGCGCGCGCGAAGGGCAGCCGCGCGCGGTCGCCAGGCTGATCTCGCTCGTCGAGGACGGCGGCCCCCAGCTGCGCGAGGTGGCGGGCGCACTGGCGCCGTTCTGCGGCAACGCGCAGGTCATCGGGTTGACGGGCGCGCCGGGCGTCGGCAAGTCCACGTCGACGTCCGCGCTGGTCGCGGCCTACCGCAGGCGTGGCAAGCGGGTCGGGGTGCTGGCCGTGGACCCGTCGTCGCCGTTCTCCGGCGGCGCGCTGCTCGGCGACCGGGTGCGGATGGGCGAGCACGCCACCGACCCCTGCGTGTTCATCCGGTCCATGGCCACCCGCGGCCACCTGGGCGGGCTGTCCTGGGCCACGCCGCAGGCGTTGCGCGTGCTCGACGCGGCGGGCTGCGACGTGGTGCTGGTCGAGACGGTCGGCGTCGGCCAGTCCGAGGTCGAGGTGGTGTCGCTGGCCGACACCACGGTGGTGCTGCTCGCGCCCGGCATGGGTGACGGCGTGCAGGCCGCGAAGGCGGGCATCCTGGAGATCGCCGACGTGTTCGTGGTCAACAAGGCCGACCGCGACGGCGCCGACCAGACCGCGCGCGACCTCAAGCACATGATCTCGCTGGGCCGCCGGGAGCGGGAAGGCGGGCTGTGGCGGCCTCCCGTGGTGAAGACGGTCGCCTCCCGCGCCGAAGGGCTGGACGAGGTCGTGGACGCGGTCGAGGCGCACCACGCCTGGCTCGTCGAACGCGGTGAGCTGGCACGACGCCGCGCGAACAGGGCCGCGGGCGAGATCGAGGCCATCGCGCTGGAGCGGCTGCGTTCCCGGATCGGCGGATTGCGCGGCGCGTCCGCCCTCGAAACCCTGGCCAAACGGGTCGTGGCGGGTGAGCTGGACCCCTACGCTGCGGCTGACCGACTGGTCGAGGGGGTGGGGGCATGACGACGCCGGTGGTGGTGGACATCGGCACGCGGGACACCCGTCGGGTGATCATCGGCGGGGTGGTCGCCGGTGGGCTCGGGGTGCTTGCACTCGTCGGCGCGGTGAGCGCCTACGCCGACGGCGAGGGCGTCGGCGGGACGATCGCGCTGGTCATCGGGCTCGCGTTCACGGGCATCGCGCTGGGCGCGGTGCTCAACTGGAAGAAGATCTCCCGGCCGCGCAAGCTCGTCTTCGAGGCCCCGGGCGTGCGGTGGGACGACCCGCAAGGCGCGCCGTGGGCCGTGGCGTGGCACGAGCTGGGCGCGGTGCGGATCTCGCGGACGCGGGAACGGGTCGTTAACCCGGCCGACGCCGTGCTGCGCAAGACCATGGTCAGGCTGGACCTGCTGCCCGCCGACCACCAGGCTTTCCGGGACCGGCACGCCGACATGGCGCACCTGGCCCGCGAGGACGGCGCCTACCGGCTGCCGCTGGGCGACGCGGCCGCGTTGGTCCCGGTGGTCGAGCGCGCCGTGCTCGGGTTCGCACCGCACCTGTACCGAGGGGTGCAGGACGAGGGTTTCACTGTGGGGTTGTCGTGAGAGAGATCGAGATTCCCTTCGGCAACCAGGCCGAACGACGTGCCGGGCTGGCGGTCCAGCTCGGCTTCACGCTGTTCGGCGTGCTGCTGATGTTCCTGTCGTACTCCGACGGCCACCTGGCCGCGATGTTCGTCGGGCCGGTGGTCGTGCTCGGCGGCCTGATCGGCGGCGGCGTCTGGCGGGGGAAGGCCCGGCTGCGCCGGCTGGTCGTCGAGCCGCAGGGCCTGCGCTGGGTGGAGAAGGGCAAGACGTGGGCCGTGCCCTGGTACGAGCTGGCCGGGGTGTCGCTGTCCTACGACGCCAAGCCCAAGCCCGCGCTGTGGCTGCACCTCGCGCCGAACGACCCGAGGGCCTTCGCCGCCACGTACCGCAGCGTGCCGACGACCCCGTTCGGCCACTGGGTCCAGCTGCCCGACGACACCGGCAACGACCTGCTCGACCTGGCGCTCAAGCGGCACGCGCCCCAGCTGTACCGGGGGTACGTGACCCACTTCAGCGTCGGTCGGGGCGCTGTGGTGTGACCGAACGGGCGGTCGCCGCCAGGTGCGCCTCGTGCTGGGACACCGCCTTGCGCCACAGCGGTTCGCGGTCGGCCTCGGCGAGGACCAGGCCGTAGACGTCGGCCAGGGCGGTGAACCAGTCGGCCCGGTCCTCCAGCACGGTCTTGGTGGTCGTCTCCTCGATCCGGGACAGGGTCAACGCGCGCAGCACGTCCCAGCCCTCGGCGTCGGTCCGCAGCACGCCGAACGTGCGCACGAACCCCGACTCCGGCGACGTGGACAGGTGCACGTGCCGGTCGGTGAAGTGGTCGAGGCCGACCGCGTCCGGCGCGAAGTGCATGGCGTGGAAGCTCCCGCGCACGTCGTGCCCGAACCGCCACGCGCCCGGCGCCGCCGTCGACGGCCCCAGCTCGAACGCGAACGGGCCCTGGCGGTGGACGCCCGCCCGCAGCGGCAGCGGCGAGTGCAGCCCGTCGCCCAGCCCGGCGTCCACCAGCCAGACGTCGTCGGAGTCCGGCAGGTCGCGGACGGTGAGCGCGAGGTGGCTGCGGCAGATCACCGGCTCGTCGTCCGCCGTCATCTGCACGCCGCCGGGATGCCGGGTCACGTGGTAGCCGAGCGCGCTCAGCAGCTCGGCGAACGCGCCGTTGAGCTGGAAGCAGTACCCGCCGCGGCCCGCCAGCACGCGGGCCGCGGAGTCGAGCGGGTCCAGCGAGGTCACGCGACCGAGCTGGATCTCCACCGTCTCGTACGGCACCCGTTCGGCGAACGCCCGGTGCAGCCGGGTCAACGCCGCCACGCCCGGGGGCTCGGCCTCGCGCAGACCGAGGCGGCGCAGCAGTGCGGTTACGTCGAGTGATGGCATCTGGAAATCCCCCATCCGGGTTGGATGCGTGGAAGCCGGGACTTCCGACTCTAGGCAACGACGATCACAGCGCCGAACGTTTATCCCAGCGACTGGGGCGTGACGAAGAGGTGCGATGTACGACTCCGCTGGACTTCAGGTCCTGTCCCGCGAGGAATGCCTGGAGCTGCTCGGCACGGCCGCCATCGGCCGCCTCGTCTACACCCACATGGCCTTGCCGGTGGTGCACCCCGTCGTGTTCGTGCTCGACGGGGAGTGCGTCGTGCTGCGCGTGCCGGACGGCAGCGCCACCCTCGTCGCCCGGGACACCATCGTCGCGTTCCAGATCGACGACGTCGCGCCCGACCTGTCGCACGGCTGGTCGGTGATGGCGGTCGGGCACGTCACCGAGGTCGAGGAGCAGGTGCGGCTGGCCCGGCTGCGGCAGCTGCCGCTGGCCTCGCGCGGGGTCGGCGGCGGCGACCACTACCTGGTCGTCGACCTGGAGGTGCTGTCGGGCCGTCGCATCCCGTAGCCGGAGGCGTTAACCTCGAAACCTCCGACCCGGAGGGTGGTCTCGGGTGGCCGGATCCCCGGACGCGAACGCCGCGACGCGGCTGGACGGCCTGCTGCGCGAGCTGACCGACCGCACCACCGAGGTGGTCGTCTCGCAGGAGCGGCTGCACCGGCTGCTGGCCGCGGTCGTCTCGCTGGCCAGCGACCTGTCGCTGCCGGACGTGCTGCGCCGCGTCGTGGAGTCCTCGTGCGACCTGGTCGGCGCCCGGTACGGCGCGCTGGCCGTGATCGGGCCGAACCGGCAGCTGCTGGAGTTCACCTACGACGACGGCCACCACAACACCGACTACGAGAAGACCGGGTCCGAGGCGACGACGTTCGACCCGTCCGGTCCCGGCTTCCTCGGCGTGCCGGTGCACGTGCGCGGCTCGGTGTTCGGCAACCTCTACCTCAGCGACAAGGCCGACGGCGCCGACTTCACCCGCGCCGACCGCGAGCTCGTGGTGGCGGTGGCCGCGGCGGCGGGCATCGCGATCGAGAACGCCCGGCTCTACGCGCAGTCGCAGCAGCGGGAGGTGTGGCTGCGCGCGTCGAACGAGGTGACGAACGCGCTGCTCACCGGCACACCGGACCGGGACGCGCTGCGCCTGGTCGCGGTGCGCGCCCGGCTGGCCGCCGACGGCGTGAACGCGCTGCTGGCGCTGCCCGACGTGCAGGGTGAGCTGGCCGCTCGGGTGGTGGACGGCGAGATGCGGGGGTTCAGCGCGATCGGCGAGGGCGGCCCGGCCCACGAGGTGTTCGAGACCGGCAAGGCCAAGGTGCTCGACGGGCTGCCCGGCCAGCGCCGGATCGGGCCGGTGGTGTTCGTGCCGCTGGCCGCCGGGCAACGGGTGCTCGGCGTGCTGATGGTGGCGCGTGCGCGCGAGCAGCGGGCGTTCGACGCCTCCGACGTGGCGCTGGTCGAGTCGTTCGCCCGGCAGGCCGCGCTGATCCTGGAGTTCACCAGGGCCACCGGCGCGGGACGGCGGCTGGCCGTGCTGGAGGACCGCGACCGGATCGCCCGCGACCTGCACGACCTGGTCGTGCAGCGGCTGTTCGGGCTCGGCCTGGGCTTGCAGAGCATGAACGGGCTGGTGGAGCAGCCGATGGTGGCCCAGCGGCTGGCGGACTTCGTCAGCGAGGTCGACCAGACCATCCGGGAGATCCGGCGCACCATCTTCTCGCTCCAGGAGCCGCCCGCCGGCGCGGCCGACCTGCGCGCCCAGCTGATGAAGGTGGTGCAGGAGTCGGCCCGGCTGCTCGGCTTCGAGCCGTCACTGGCGATGGACGGCCCGATCGACTCGGTGGTGCCCGACCACGTGCGGCCGGACCTGCTGGCCACGTTGCGCGAGGCGCTGGCCAACGCGGCGCGGCACGCGTCGGCGAAGAACGTCGAGGTCGAGGTGGTGGTCGACCGGGCGGCGACGAACCTGCGGCTGGTCGTGCGCGACGACGGCGAAGGCCTGCCGCGCGGCCGGGGCGGGCACACCGGCGGCCTGGTGAACATGGCGGCGCGCGCCGCGAGGTGGGACGGTTCGTGCGAGGTCGAGTCGGCCGAGGGCCGGGGTGTAACGCTGACGTGGTCCGTCCCGTTGGTATCGGTGTAGGGAGGGTCCATGTCCATCTCGGTGCTCCTGGTGGACGACCACGAGATCGTCCGGCGCGGACTGCAGCAGCTGCTCGCGGTCGAGTCGGACATCGAGGTGGTCGGTGAGGCGGAGAGCGCCGCCGCGGCCGTGTCCGCCGCCGCGTTCCACCGCCCCGACGTGGCCGTGATCGACGTGCGGCTGCCCGACGGCGACGGCGTGACCGTGTGCCGGGAGATCCGCTCGACGGTCCAGCCGCCGCCCGCGTGCCTGATGCTGACCTCGTACTCCGACGACGAGGCGCTGTTCGGCGCGATCATGGCGGGCGCGGCCGGGTACATGCTCAAGCAGGTCTCCGGCAACGACCTGGTGTCCGCGATCCGCACGCTGGCCGGTGGCGGCTCGCTGCTGCACTCGGGCGTGACCGCGACCGTGCTGCAACGGCTGCGCGGCGGACCGGTCGAGGACCCGCGCTACGCGGCGTTGAGCCCGCAGGAGCGGCGGATCCTCGACCTGATCGCCGAGGGCCTGACCAACCGGCAGATCGCGAACCGGCTGTTCCTGGCCGAGAAGACGGTCAAGAACTACGTCTCCTCGCTGTTGCACAAGCTCGGCTTCGACCGCCGGACCGAGGCCGGTGTCTACGCCGCGCGCCGGCGGCAGGCCGGCGGGATCTAGCGGCTACAGCGGCCAGCCGACCAGCGGTCGCGTGCTGGCGGCGGCGGGCGCGGTCGGGTCGGGCAGGGGCGTTCCCGGGCAGGTCAGGTCGGCCGCCGGCACCCTGCCGTCCACGATGAACGCCTCCACGACCTCGTCCACGCACGGGTTGCCGAAGGCGTAGACGCCGTGGTCGCCCTCGTCGGTCACGGTGAGCATCCGTGAGCCCTCGAAGCCGCGATGCGCGCGTTGGGCGCCTTCCACCGGCGTGGCCGGGTCGCGCACCGACTGCACCATGAGCACCGGCGGCACGCCCTTGCCGGTCGGCTTCTTCAGCTCCAGCGGCGGACGGTCCCAGAACGCGCACGGCGCGAGCCGCTGGTAGAAGCCGTTGAGCGGGTACCGCTCGCCCAGCCGTTCGGCTTCCCGCGCCAACGTGGTCCGGTTGTGCCGGAACTTCGTGTCGTTGCACGTGACGGAGTACAGCGTGGCGCTGGGCGCGTCCGGGTACCGGGCCACGAGCGCCGTCGTGCCGGTCCGCGTGGCCTGCCCGAACGTCACCAGGGCCTGCGCCGCGTCCGCGAACAGCAGCTTGCTGTACTGGGCCCGGGTCAGCACCAGGTCGAGCGCGAAGCCGTCGACCACGGTCCCGTCCGGCAGCGCGAGCGGGTCGGCGGCGAGCTTCGCGCGGGTCGCCTCGTAGGTACGGCGCACCTGCTCGGCGGTCGTGCCCAGGTGGTAGGCGCTGTCGTAGCGGGCCACCCAGGGCAGGAAGTCGGTCCGGAACCGGCGTTCGACGGCGTGGCCGAAGTTGTCGAAGATGTCCTGGAACGTCGAGGTGAAGTCCGGGTTGGAGTCGAGCACGACCTTGTCGACCCGGTCGGGGAAGTAGGTGGCGTAGTGCGCGCCCAGCCAGCTGCCGCCCGAGTAGCCGACCCAGTTGACCTTCTCCCGGCCCAGCAGGCGGCGCAGCAGGTCGAGGTCGTGGACGGTCTGCTCGGTGTTGACCACCTTGCCGAACTCGCCGGACCGGGTCTGGCACGCGGTGGCCTGCAGCTGCGCGGCGTCGTAGAGCAGGTCGGTGTTGGCGCGGCTCCGGTCGCGCGGGTCGGCGACCCCGACCCAGCTGTACCCGCCGCAGGTGACGTTCGTGCTCGCGCCCGTGCCGCGCGGGTCGATGCCGATCACGTCGAGGTCGGCCACCAGCTTGGCGCGCTGCACGTAGAGCAGGGGCAGGCCGCGTCCGGGGCCGCCCGGACCACCCGGGTTGGTCAGCACGACGCCCTTCGCCTGGCCGGAGCGCGCCTTGAGCCGGCTCACCGCGATGGTGATCGTGCGGCCGTCGTCCGGCGTGCGCCAGTCGAACGGCGCCTGGAACGTGCCGCACTCCAGCCCGTCGAGCTCGGCGCACGGCGACCAGGTGATGGTCTGGTCCGGTCCCGGCTCCGCCTGCGCGTACGTCGGCAGGGCCGCCCCGATCAGCGCCGCGGTCACGGCGATGGCGGTTCTCGCTCGCATGGATGTCCCCCTCCGTCGAGGGCTCCACCCCATCGCGCACGTAGGCTGGGGGACAACCGCAGAAAGGCCCTGTTCGGCTCTACGAAAGACTTAGGCCACTCGGGCTCGGAGGAAAGTAAGGTCGCTGGAGTGGGGATTTTCCGGAGGAAGCGGCCTGCCGCGATCGCCCGTGAAGTGGTGCGGGACCACACCTACGACGACGCGATCCTGGACATCGCGGCGGAGGAGATGGACGCGGGCCACCTGAGGGCGGCGACCACGGTGCTCGCGGAGTGCCGGGACGACCCCGAGGTGAGGGCGCTGCGGGTCGAGGTGCTCGGCGAGCACGCCATCGGCCACGCCGACGAGCTGCTGGAGCTGGCGAAGAACAACACCGACCCGGACCTGTGGCTGCTGGCCGGCACGGCGTTCATCCGGGAGGCGTGGGCGATCCGCGGCTCGGGGCGGGCCGACAGCGTCGGCAAGGACCGGTTCAAGGTCTTCTTCGGGACCCTCCGCAAGGCCGTCGGCCCGCTGCACGAGGCCGCGAAGCTCCTGCCGCGCGACGCCGTGCCGTGGGCGCAGCTGCAGACCGCGGGCCTCGGGTTGCAGGTCGACCGGGACCAGAAGGACGAGGTGTGGCGGGAGATCGTGGCGCGGTGCGCGTCGCTGTACCCGGCGCACTGGACGCGGTTGCAGATCCTGGCGTCGAAGTGGGGCGGGTCGGCGGAGGAGATGATGGCGTTCGCGCAGGGCAGCGTCGACGCCGCGCCGCCCGGCGACCCGGTGGTGGCCATGCTGCCGCTGGCGCACTTCGAGATCTTCCTGGAGCAGTTCGAGGACGCCGTGCAGGCGCGGTCGGCGTTGAAGATCGCGACGCTGAAGATGCGCTACTTCACCCGGCACCGCGACGAGATCGCCACGGCGGCCGACAAGTGGGACTCGACCCCGACCAAGCCCCACCCGCGCGCGTTGCAGGCCCACAACCTGTTCGCGGCGGCGTTCGCCCTGGCCGACGACGCGCCCCGGGCGAAGCGCCACCTGCTCGGCATGCGCGACCACGTGCACGACGTGCCCTGGGCGTACGTCGCCTACCTGGCCGACGACCTGGAGAAGGAGTACTCGGAGCTGGCCAACAAGTACCTGTGAGCAGCTCACTTGCCCTTCTTCCGGGCCACTTTCGGCGGGGGTCCACCCACCCGATCCTGCTCAACGCAGTCCGCCGGCGGGCGGTCTCCACGCGCCCGTGTGGAACTCGACCGGAGACCGGTCGTCCGGGCGGCTGCGGTGGCATTACTTCGGTCCGACGCCCTTGAGGTAGCGCAGGACCGCGGTGACGCGCCGGTCGGCCCGGTCATCAGGTGCGAGGTCGAGCTTCGCGAAGATGCTGCGGATGTGCTTGTGCACCCCACCTTCGGTGATGACGAGCCGCTCGGCGATTGCGGCGTTGCCCAATCCCTCGGCCATGAGCGCGAGCACGTCCCGCTCCCGGGGGCTCAACCGTCCCAGCGCGCTGGTGTGCGGGTTGCGTGCCAGCAGTTGCCCCACCACCTCGGGGTCCACCGCAGTGCCACCGCCCGCCACCCGGTGCAGCGCGCTCAGGAACTCCTCGACCCGTCCCACCCGCTCCTTCAGCAGGTAACCGAGCCGGTCGGCACCGGCGGCGAGCAACTCCGTGGCGAACGCCTGCTCCACGTACGCCGAGAGCACGAGCACCGCGAGGCCGGGCCGGAGGCGCCGCGCCTCGACGGCGGCCACGATCCCCTCGTCGGTGTGGGTGGGCGGCATCCGCACGTCGACGATGGCCACGTCCGGCTCGTGCTCGACCACCGCGGCCAGGAACGATCCCGGCGTGTCGGTGGTGGCCACCACGTCGAGCGACTCGGCGCGCAGCAGCAGCGCCAACCCCTCGCGCAGCAGCGGGTCGTCCTCCGCGATCACGATCCGCACGGCAGCTCCACCTCCAGCTTCGTAGGCCCGCCGGGCGGGCTGTCCAGGGTGAGCCGCCCGTCGTACGCCTCGACCCGCCGGCGGATGCCGGACAGGCCCGACCCGCCGCGCTCGTCCGCACCGCCCCGGCCGTCGTCGCAGATCCGCAGCAGCAGCCGATCACCCTCGCGGCGCACCGCCAGCACGGCGCTCGCGGCGCCGCTGTGCTTGGCCACGTTGGAAAGGGATTCGGCCACCACGAAGTAAGCGGTGGCCTCGACCGAGGCCGCGCACCGGCCCGGCACGTCCACCACCACGTCACACGGCACGCCGCAGCTCCCCGCCAGACCTGCCAGCGCATCGGCGAGCCCGCGGTCGGCCAACACCGGGGGCAGGATGCCGCGGACCACCGCGCGCAGCTCGGCGAGCGCCTGTTCGGCGGCGTCCTGCGCCCGGTCCAGCACGGCACCGGCCGCGGCCGGGTCCCGGTCCACGGCCCGCCTCGCGGCGCCGAGCAGCACGGTCACCGCGACCAGCCGGTTCTGCGTGCCGTCGTGCAGCGACCGCTCGATGCGGCGCAGCTCGACGGCGTGCGCGTCGAGAGCGGCGGCTCGGGTGGCGGTCAGCTCGGCGACCCGCAGCGACAGGTCCGCGCCTGCCGGCGGCGCCAACAGGTGCCGGCCCGGCCACTCCTGCGCCCGGACGAGCGCCGGCCCGAGCCCGACGATGAAGGCTGCGCAGGACACGCCGGTCAGCGCCACGGCCAGCGCGCCGCCGAGGTCGGTGACGGCCCAGAAGATGAGGCTGGGGGTGTTGTCCTCGGGCGGCAGCAGGTGGTACCAGAACGGGTACGTCGCGTTCTGCAGCGCCGTGGCCGGCATCGCGAGACCGAGGAACCCGGCCGCCAGGCCGATGGTGGCGTGCAGCGGCAGCCAGGCCAGCTCACGGCGCACGGTCACGTCCCGCAGCGCGTCGCGCACCCCACGCGGCACCGGGCCGGGGACGAGGACGTCGAGCCGGGCTCGTTCCCGGTTCGCGGCCGCTCGCAGCACACGCAGGGCAGCGGGCAGCAGGAGAACGCCCACACCGACGCAGCACAACACCGCGACCACGCCGAGCCAGACCAGGGCGGCCAACGCGAGCAGCGCCGTGCCGAAGCCGCCGACCAAGCGCGCGACAGCGTCGAACGACGCCCGCAGGCGCTTCCACACCTGTGCCATGCCACCCCCGGCCGAACCTTAACCGATCAACACAACCCTGTGGAGCACGCGAATCGACCTGCCGTCCTGGCTTGTCCATCCGAACGACGGCCTCGGGGCGCCACCACCACCTCGGTTGTCCAGCAGGCTGGATTGTCCACGTGGGCGCAGGTGAGCAGCCTGGATCCAACCGGTCGTCGCAGGACCGACGTCTTCCGAGCCCAGGAGTTGTCTGCCTTGTTCGTGTTCTCCTTCCACAAAGATCGCCCCTCCTCCTCGCGATATCGCCGTGCGGCCGCCATGACGGCGGCGGTAGCGGTCACCGCGGGTGCTCTCGCGTTCGCCGGCCCGATCCCGGCGGCCCACACCGAACCCCACACCGAACCCCGCGACGCCATCCAGCAGGGCATGGACAAGCTCGTCGGTGTCGACCGGCACCCCGCAGCGCTGGCCTCCGTCCGGGACCGGCACGGTCGGACCCGCCACTACACCGCCGGGGTCGGCGACCTGCGGACCGGTGGAAAGGTGCCGACGAACGGCAGGGTGCGGATCGGCAGCGCGAGCAAGATGTTCGCCTCCGTCGTGGTGCTGCAGCTCGTCGGGGAGGGCAGGGTGGAGCTCGACGCGTCGATCGAGACGTACCTGCCCGGCCTGGTGCGGGGCAAGGGCATCGACGCCGACCAGATCACGGTCCGCCGACTGCTCCAGCACGACAGCGGCCTGCCCGACTACACCGACTCGATGTTCAAGACCAAGGCCGACTTCCTCCCCTACCAGCACGTCTACCTCGAACCTCGCCAACTCCTCGACCTGGCGAACGCCAGGGAGGACGGGCGTCCCGCCGGCGGTGGTTGGTCCTACAGCAACACGAACTACCTCCTGGCCGGCCTGATCGCCCAGCGGGTCACCGGCCGCCCGTTCGACGAGCTGGTCACCACCCGGGTCATCCAGCGGATCGGCCTGCGCGACACGTACGCGCCCGAAGTCGGCGAGGAGGACATCCGCGGCCGGCACCCCAGGGGTTACCAGCGTGATCCGGCGACTGACGAGCTGGTCGACTTCACGCGGATGGACCCGAGCTGGGGCTGGGCGGCCGGCCACCTGGTCTCCACCCCGGGCGACCTCAACACCTTCCTGCGCGCGCTGCTGGACGGGAAGCTGCTCGAACCGGCCCAGCTGGCGCAGCTGCGCACCACCATCCCGACGGATCCGGAGTCAGGCCGGGGATACGGGCTCGGCGTGTTCAGCACGCCGTTGAGCTGCGGAGGGGTCGCATGGGGCCATGGCGGTGACATCCCGGGCTACTCGACCGTCAACGCGGCCACCGACGACGGTCGCGCGGCGACCGTCGTGGTCACCTCGCTCACCGGGTCGGTGAAGGACGAGTCCGTCGCCGCGGACCGGGGCGCACTCGTCGACGCCGCACTGTGCGCGAACTGACGCCCAGCCGTTCCCCCGACCTCCGCCGGGCATCGACGGGGTAGTGCCAGCTGTACCGGAAGTGTGCAGCACAGGGGATCGTGAGGCGCCGAGGCCGTCACGACACTGGGCGAGTCAATGCAGAACATCCAGTGGGGAGTGTCCCTTGTCGAAGGATTTCAGCCGTCCGACCGAGAACCGCCCGGGCCGCGGCCGGCGTCGTGTGGTCGCCGCGGCGGTGGCGGCGGTGGCGGTCGCCGGGCTCGCGGTGACGAACGTGGCGTCGGCGGGCGCGTTGGACGGCAGGTCGAAGCCGGGGCACGACAAGGCGTTGCAGGCGGGCATGGAAGCGCTGGTCGCCGACGGGTCCCTGCCCGGGATGCTCATGTCGGTGCGGGACCGGAACGGGCGGGTGACGAACTACACCGCCGGGGTGGGTGACATCCGAACGAAGTCGAAGGTGCCGACGGACGGTTACGTCCGGATCGCCAGCATCACGAAGATGTTCACCGCTGTGGCGACCCTGCAGTTGGCAGACGAGGGCAAGCTCGCGCTGGACGACACGGTGGAGAAGTTCCTGCCGGGCGTGGTGCGGGGCACCGGCGACGGTGCGGCGATCGACGGTCGGACGATCACGATCAGGCAACTGCTGAACCACACCAGCGGGATGCCCACCGGGATCCCCTTCATGGCCGACGGGATCCTGCCGGTCAAGGACCGCTACTTCGAGACCCGGGAGATGCTGGACGCGGCGCTGACCCAAGCACCGACGTTCGCGCCGGGGCAGGACAGGGTGTGGGCGTACAGCAATGTCGGCTACATGCTGCTGGGCCTGGTGGCTCAGAAAGCGGCGGGACGCCCCTTCGCCGAGGTGGTCACGAACAAGATCATCGATCGGATCGGGCTGAAGGAGACGTACTACCCGGGTCCGGGCGACCGCGACATCCGTGCCCCGCACCCCCGGGGTTACCTGTTCGCCGAGGACGACAAGGGCGAGCCGATCGCCGGCGAGCTGATCGACATCACCCGGTTCGACCCGTCGATCGCCGGTGCCGCGGGGCAGATGATCGCCACCCCGAGTGACCTGAACAAGTTCCTGGTGGCCCTGCAGGACGGTCGACTGCTCACGCCCGGTCGGCTGGCGGAGATGCGTCAGGCGGTGGAAGCGCCCGGCCTCTTCGAGGGCTGGCGCTACGGTCTGGGCGTCATCGAGATGAAGCTCAGCTGCGGGATCACCGCGTACGGCCACGGCGGCGACGCCGACGGCTTCCAGACCCGCGCCGCCATCACGCCCGACGGCCGGGCGGTCGCCGTCGCCGGGACGAACGACGAAGTCAAGCAGTACGAAGTCATCGCCCTCTTCGACAAGGCCCTGTGCGCCACGAAGTAGAGCCCTGCGCACTTGCCCCGATCACTGGCCGGTGCGGTGGTCCATCCACCGCACCGGCCAGTGGGGCGGAGGACACGAGAACCCCGCGTTCGACTGGCCGCGCCGTGACGACACCCGAGGCGCCACTCCCACCTCGAACAAGATCCGTCCATCCTCGCGCGACCCCGAGCACCTGTGACGCGGGGTGACCGGGTGCCGCGCCCGGTCACCGGCGAGGCGTCAGCAGCGCTGCTTGTAGAAGTACTGCGAGTTGGCTTCCATGTCCGCCTTGGTCAACGCGACCAGGTCCGTCTCGATGTCGCGCTGCACCGGCCGGCCCTCCAGCGCCGCCACGGCCTGCTCGACGCCGGTCCGGCCGATGGTCGCCGGGTCCTGGGCGATCAGGGCCTGCACCGCGCCTCCCCGCAGGTCCTCCACCTGCTTGGGCGAGGCGTCGAACCCGACCAGGTTCACCGCGCCGGTCCTGCCCGCGTTGCGCAACCCGGTCGCCGCGCCCTCGCCCGTGTTCAGGTTCGTCGCGAACACCCCGATCAGGTCCGGGTTGGCCGACAGGGTGGCGGTCACCTTCGACGCCGCCTGGTCCGGCTCGTTGTCGGTGTACTGCTGACCCACGTACTCCAGGTTCGGGTACTTCTTGATCTCCTCCTCGAACCCGGCGGCCCGCGCGTCCGTGGTCGACGTGCCCGCCTTGGTGTTGAGCACCAGCACCGAGCCGGGCTTGCCGCCGACCAGCCCGGCCAACGTCCGCGCGGCCAGCCGCCCGCCCTGCTCGTTGTCCGACGAGATCGTGGCGGAGGCGATCGACGTGTCCTCCAGCTTGGTGTCGACCTCCACGACCTTGATGCCGGCGTCCTTGAGCTGCCGCATCGGCCCGGCCATGGCCTTGTCGTCGGTCGGCGCGATGAGCACCGCGCCCGGCTTGTTCGCCAGCACGCCGGTCACGATCGGGGTCTGCTGGGTGGCGTCGAACTTCGCCGGCGCCTGCACGTCGACCGCGTAGCCCGCCGCCGAGGCGGCCTCCCGGAAACCGCACTCCATCGAGATGTAGAACGGCTCCGCGGCCACGCCGGGGATCAGCACCATCTTCTTCGCGTCACCCGTGCCGCCGGTGTCGCCGATCTGCCCACCACCACCGCAAGCGGTGAGCAACAAAGCTGCGCATAGCATTGAGACGAGAGCAACCGTCTGTCGTCTGATTCTCGGCTCCGCCGATGGTGATGACATGTTCTCCCTCTCCTTTTAGCGCTTGTCGCGAGCCTTTCTGCGCGACTGGTCGAACCACACGGCGGCCACCAGGACCAGCGCGACCGCGATCGGCTGCCAGTACACGTTCACGCCGACGATCACGAACCCCTTGCGCAGCACGGCCGGGATGAACACCCCGAGCACCGTGCCGACCACCGACCCCGCGCCGCCGAACAGGCTCGTGCCGCCGAGCACCACGGCGGCGATCGCGTTGAGGTTGTCGGTGTCGTGCCCGGTGATCGACGCGACCCGGAAGTAGGCCAGCGCCATGAACCCGGCCAGCCCGGCCAGCACGCCCGCCAGCAGGTAGACCCGGACCAGGTGGCGCGTCACCGGGATGCCCGCGCGCCGGGCCGCCTCCTCGTTCGAGCCGATGGCGTACGTGTGCCGCCCGAACGCCGTCGTGCCCAGCACCAGCGCGCCCACCGCCGTCACCGCGGCGGCCACCAGCACCAGGTTCGGCACGCCGAACCACGTGCCGGTGCCCAGGGTGTCGCTGAGCACGTCCGGCACCCCGGCCACGTTCGAGCCGTCGGAGATCAGCTGCCCGGCCCCGAGCGCCGCGCCGAACGACCCGAGCGTCACGATCAGCGGCGGGATGCCGGTGCGCGCGATGAGCAGGCCGTTCACCAGGCCCCACGCGGCGCCGGACGCCAGGGCCACCAGCAGGCCGACCAGCACCACGCCCCACCCGGCGTCGGTCGCGTCGCCGTCGTGCAGGGCGTTCATCGTCATGGCCGACGTGACGCCGGAGAACACCAGCACCGAGCCGACGGACAGGTCGATCCCGGCGGTGACGACCACGTACGTCATGCCGACCGACAGCACCAGCAGCACCGACGTCTCGACCAGCGTCGTCTGCAACGTGAACACGGTCAGCACCGCGTCCGGCCGGAGCGCGCCGAACACCGCGACCAGCACCAGCAGCACCACCGCGATCCACAACGTGTTCGCGCCGACCAGCCGGCGCAGAGCGGCGCGCTTCACGAGTCCTCCTGGGACAACGCGCCGGTCATCGCCCCGACCAGCTCCTCGACCGTGGTGGCCGCCGCGTCGAACCGGGCCACCCGCCGACCGAGCCGCAGCACCTCGACCCGGTCCGCCACGGCCAGCACCTCGGGCATGTTGTGGCTGATCAGCACCACCGCCATGCCCCGGTCGCGCACCCGCCGGATCACGTCGAGCACGCGTTCGCGCTGCACCACGCCCAGCGCCGCGGTCGGCTCGTCCATGAACACCAACCGGCTCGCCCACACCACCGACCGGGCCACCGCGACGCTCTGGCGCTGACCACCCGACAGCGCCCCGATCGGCACGTCCACGTCCGGCAGCGACACCCCGAGGTCCTGGAAGGAGGCCACGGCCCGCCGCCGCATCTCCCGCTTGTCCAGCACGCCGAGCCTGCCGAGCAGCCCGGCGCGGCGCAGCTCCCGGCCCAGGAACAGGTTCGCCGCCGGGTCCAGGTCCGGCGCGACGGCCAGGTCCTGGTACACGGTCTCGATGCCGAGCGCCCGTGCGGACACCGGCGAGTCCAGCGCGACCGGCGCGCCGTCGAACAGGATGGTCCCCGAGTCCGGCCGCTCCACCCCGGACAGGCACTTCACCAGCGTCGACTTGCCCGCGCCGTTGTCACCGACGAGCGCGACCACCTCGCCCGCGTGCGCGGTGAACGAGGCGCCGCGCAGCGCCTCCACGTTCCCGTAGTGCTTCACCAACTCCCGTGCGTCCAGTAACGGCAAGTCCACCTCTCAGCTCCTCGGCACCGATGGCGGCCTGCACCGGACGGCGACCACGTCGCCGGTCACCTCGACCTCGCCCGCCGCGTGCGGCACGACCACCGTGCTGCCCCGGTGCACCGCGACGGGACCCAGCGTGCCGGCGCCCTCCAGCACCACGAACACGCCGAACGAGGGCTCCAGCGCCGCCGTGCCGGACACGTGCAGCCGGTCGGCGCGGAAGAACGGGTCGGCCTGCGCGTCGAACAGGTCCACCGACGGCCCGGTGAGCGCCTGCGTGCGGCGCACGAGGTCGTCGGGCGACTGGGCGCGGCGCTCCAGGCAGTCCAACGCCTTGTCGTAGCCCAGGCCGAGGTGCCCGGCCTCGGCGTCGGCCAGGAAACCCCGCCACTCCAACGTGACCGAGAAGTCCGTCGGCTGCTGGAGCTCGACGATGAACACGCCCTCGCCGATCGCGTGCGGCACGCCGGCGGGCACGAACACCGTGTCACCGGGCGAGACCCGGACCGGGTTCAACGCGGCCAGCATCGCGGCGGAGTCCTGAGTGGACACCCAGTCTGCGGCCACGGCGGCGGGCACGTCGTCGCGGAACCCGATGTACACCGTCGGGTCGGGCCCGGACGTGCCGATGACGATCCACGCCTCGGTCTTGCCGTGCCGGCAGCCCAGGTGGGTGGACGCGAACGCGTCGGACGGGTGGCAGTGCACCGGCAGCCGCTGCCCGGCGTCGAGCAGCTTGACCAGCAGCGCGGTGTCCGCGCCGAACTCCGCCGCGTGCTCCGGGCCCAACCACGCCGCCGGGTCCGCCGCCACCGCGTCGCGCAGCCACCGCCCGTCCGGCAGGCGGGACAACCCCGCCTCGTCCTTGCCGAACTGGGTGGTGGTCGACGCGACCCAGTCCTCGGGCCCGCGGTCGGCCACGTCCCGGCTCCGGAACGCCGCGATGGCCGGACCGCCCCGGTAGAACTGCCGGGGCTGGTTGGCCTCCAGCACGACGGGCTGGGTGTCGGAACTCATGCGGGTACCTCTCCTGATCCACGGGCCACCAACCGGACCGGCAGGACGACGCGGCGCGGTGGGGAGCCGTCGCCGTCCAGTCGGGCGAAGAGCAGGTCCGCCGCTGCCTTGCCGAGCGCGCTCGCGTCGTGCGCGATCACGGTCACCGGCGGCGAGAGCAGGTCGGCCAGCTCGAAGTCGTCGAAGCCCACGAGGGCGGGCCGCACGGCGCTGCCCGCCAACGCGCGCACCGCGTGCACGGTGATCCGGTTGTTGCCGGTCACCACGGCGGTCGCCGGGTCGGCGGCGTTCTGCAGGCCCTGCAACGCCTTGCGCACCGACTCCTCGTCGTGCGGGCCCATGACGACCAGCGACTCGTGGTAGCCGATGCCGGCCCGCAGGCAGCCCTCGCGGTAGCCGCGCAGCCGTTCGTTGGCGGTGAAGATGTCCGGCGCGTCGCCGAGGAACGCGATCCGCCGGTGCCCGAACGACGCCAGGTGCGCGACGGCCTCGGCGGTGCCGCCGATGTTGTCCACCAGCACGGTGTCGGCGACCACGTCGCCCGCCGGCCGGTCCAGGAACACCACCGGCGTGCCCGCCCGCATCTCCGGCACCAGGTACCCGTGCTGCAACCCGGCGGGCACGATCAGCAGGCCGTCCACCCGCCGCGAGCAGAACTCCAGCGACAGCTCGCGCTCCCGCGCCGGGTCCTCGTCGGACGACCCGGTGATCACCTGGCGGCCGCGCAGCCTGGCGATCTCCTCCACCGCGCGCGTGACGCCCGAGTAGAACGGGTTGCCGACGTCCTCCAGCACCAGGCCGACCGTGCCCGTCGACGAGCCGCGGCGCAGGTTGCGCGCGCTGAGGTTGCGCCGGAAGCCGAGCTGGTCGATCGCCGCGAGCACCCGCTCGGCCGTGGCCGGGTGCACGCCTGCCTCGTCGTTCACCACGCGCGAGACGGTCTTGATGCTGACGCCCGCCAGCCGCGCCACGTCGTTCATCGTGGCACGCCGCACCTTGCGGGCGCCTGCCGCGCCGTTCGGGGACAACGTTGTCATAGTGGGCGAATCACACACCCCGCATTAACGGATGTCAACGTCCGGCCCTGTCTCGAACCGGACAACACCCGGCCACGGGGTTGACGACACCCCCGCACGCTCCGCAACCATAGGATTACGGATCGTTCGTGGACAGCGTTGTCAACCATCGGCGAAGCCGGCGATCGGACTGGCGGAGGCGCGCTCATGGGAACCTCGAAGGTGCGGATGACACTCGCCCTCGCGTCGGTGATGGGCCTCTCGGCGGCACTCGCGGTGGCCCATCCGGCGGCCTCGCGGGCGCAGCCGGACGACCTGGCCGAGTGGGTGAACCCGTTCGTCGGCACCCGGCCGGGTGGGCCGGACCACGGCACCGGCGGCGGCGCCGGCAACAACTTCCCCGGCGCGGACGTGCCGTTCGGCATGGTGCAGTGGAGCCCGGACACGGTGACCCGTCAGCACGGCGGTTACGCCTACGAGGACGACCGGATCAAGGGCTTCAGCCTCACCCACCTGTCCGGCGCGGGCTGCTCGACCTACCAGGACATCCCGATCACGCCGTTCGTCGGCGAGGTGACCACGTCGCCCGCGACGGACCCCGACCGGTACGTGTCGACGTTCTCGCACGGCAACGAGTCCGCGTCGCCCGGCTACTACGGGGTGACCCTCGACAGCGGTACCAAGGTCGAGCTGACGGTCACCCAGCGGACGGGCGTCGGCCGGTTCGCCTACCCCGGCGGGCAGCCGTCGACGCTGCTGGTCAACACCTCCGGCTCGATCTCGGGCACGGACGACGCCGAGATCACCATCGGCACGGACACCATCAGCGGCTGGGCGACCAGCGGCCGGTTCTGCGGCGCGGACCACCGCTACCGGGTGTACTTCCACGCCCGGTTCGACCAGCCGTTCGCCTCCGTCGGCACGTGGAAGAACGGCGCGGTCACGCCCGGCCGTTCGACCGAACGCGGCGGCTCGGGCGTGCGCGAAGGCCTCGGCGACGCGCCGAAAACCGTTGAGGCGCAGGGCGAACCCGCCGTCCGGAGCGAGGACACGACGGTGTCGGGGCCGGGTTCGGGCGGTTGGGTGACGTTCGACGACCCGGACGTCACCATGCGCGTCGGCCTGTCGTTCGTCTCGATCGAGGGCGCGAAGAAGAACCTGAGGGCGGAGAGCAACGGCAAGTCGTTCGACGTCGTGCGCGCCGCCGCCCGCCAGGCGTGGAACGACCGGCTCAGCCAGGTCGAGGTCACCGGCGGCACGGACGCCCAGCGCACCACGTTCTACACGGCGCTCTACCACTCCCTGTTGCAGCCCAACGTCTTCTCCGACACCGACGGCCGCTACCCGGGCTTCGACGGCCGCATCCACACCGCCGAGCGCGGTCACGCCGTCTACACCAACTTCTCCGGCTGGGACGTCTACCGCTCGCAGATGCAGCTGCTGTCGCTGCTCGCGCCGGCGGAGGCCTCGGACATGGTCCGCTCGATGGTGGCGTTCGCCGAGCAGGGTGGCGCCTGGGACCGCTGGACGGTGGCCAACGGCTACACCGGCGTCATGGTCGGCGACCCGTACCACGTGATGGTCGCCAGTGCCCACGCGTTCGGGGCGAGGGACTTCGACGCGCGCAAGGCCCTGCTGCTGATGCTGCGCGGGGCGACCCAGCCGACCCAGGGCTACGAGGAACGGCCGGGCCTCACCGAGTACCTGGACGTGGGTTACGTGCCGGTCGGCGTGCGCAACGTCTGGGGCGCGCCCGCGACCACCCTGGAGTACGCGACGGCGGACTTCGCCATCGCCGACCTCGCCCGCCGCTCGGGCGACGGCGCGACCTGGCAGGCGTTCATGCGGCGCGCCCAGTACTGGCAGAACATCTTCAACCCGGCCACCGGCCACACCCAGGCCCGCAACCGGGACGGCTCGTACGTGGAGCCGTTCAAGCCGGGCAGCCCCGACAACTGGGTCGAGGGCAACGCCGCCCAGTACACGTGGATGGTGCCGCACAACGTGCGCGGCCTGTTCACCGCGATGGGCGGCGACGCGGAGGTCCGCGACCGGCTGGACGCGTTCTTCACCAAGCTGAACGCCGGTCCGGACGAGCCGCACGCGTTCCTCGGCAACGAGCCGACCATGCACTCGCCGTGGCTCTACAACTGGGCCGGCGCGCCGGCGAAGACCCAGGCCGTGACGCGGCGCGCGGTGACCGAGCTGTTCGGCCCCGGCCCGGACGGGCTGACGGGCAACGACGACCTCGGCCAGATGTCGTCCTGGTACGTGTGGGCGGCGCTGGGCATGTACCCGGTGATACCCGGCCGGGCCGAGCTGGTGCTCAACAGCCCGCTGTTCAGCGAGGTCACGATCACCCGGCCGAACGGCGCGCCGATCGTGATCAAGGCCTCCGGCAGCGGCGCGTACGTGTCCGAACTCAAGCTCAACGGCCGGGCGCAGACCCGCACGTGGCTGCCGGAGTCGTTCGTGGCCCACGGCGGCACGGTGGAGTTCGGGCTGTCCGAGACGCCCACCACCTGGGGCACGGGCCCCGCCGACGCGCCGCCGTCGTTCCGGGACGGCGAGGTCGGGCAGCAGGCGTACGTGGACCCGGGACGGCTGGTGCTGCCCGCCGGCGGCAGCGGCGCGGTGACCATCGGCGCGCAGGACTTCTCCTGCAACGGCGGCGAGGTGTCATGGACCGCGCAGCCGCCCGCGGGCATCACGCTCACCCCGGCGTCCGGCCGGGTGACGGTCCCGGCGGGGGAGAAGGCCGGTGTCGAGGTCACCGTCGCGGTCGCCGCCGGCACGCCCGAGCAGACCCTGCGCGTGCCGGTGGCGTTCTCCACCGGGCAGCGGTCGACGATCTCGGTGCTGGTGGCCGAGCCGGGCAGCCTGCGCGCGGCGTTCGACAACGTCGGCACGTCGCCGGACGCCGAGCAGGCGATCGGCAACTTCGACGGTGGCGGGTGGAGCTACTCGCGCGAGGCGCTGGCCGCCGCGGGCGTGACACCGGGCGGCACGGTCACCTCCGACGGCCTCGCCTACACCTGGCCCACGTCGCCGGTCGGCGAGGCGGACAACGTGAACGCCTCCGGCGAGACGGTGACGCTCACCGCGCCGGCGGGCGCGGCGAAGCTCGGGCTGCTGGGCAGCGCGGCGGGCGGCAAGGCGTCCGGCACGCTCACCGTCACCTACACCGACGGCAGCGAGCAGACCGCCGAGGTCGGGTTCTCCGACTGGGCGCTGGGCGGCGCGGCGAACCTGCCGCCGTCGTTCGACAACCGGACCGTGGCCACGACGGGTTACCGCAACAACTCCAGCGGGGAGCCGCAGCAGCTCGAGGTGCACGTGTTCGCGACCGCGCCGATCGCGTTGGACGCCGGCAAGCAGGTCCGCTCGGTCACCCTGCCCGCGTCGGTGACCGGCGGGACGTTCCACGTGTTCGCCATCGCGGTGGCGTGACCCTATGGTGGATCGGTGACGGCTGACCCGGTGGAGTCGGTGAACACGTTCATCGGCACGAAGGACGACGGGAACACGTTCCCGGGCGCGTCGATGCCGTTCGGCATGGCCCATTCGAGCCCGATCGGCTCGCACTACGCCGGCTACCGCTACGACGACCCGGTGATCCGCGGGTTCGGGCACTTCTTCCTGTCCGGCGCGGGCTGCTCCGAGCAGGGCGGGCTGGTGTCGATCCTGCCGACCACCGGCCTGCCGCGCACCTTCGACCACCGGGCCTACGGCGCCGCGTACACGCACGAGGGCGAGGTCGGCAAGCCCGGCTACTACCGCGTGCGGCTGGCGTCCGGCATCACGGTGGAGTCGACGGCGACGACCAGGGTGGGCGTCGAGCGGTTCTCGTTCCCGCCCGGCGTGACGCCGCACGTGCTGGTGAACGTGGGCCAGGCGAACGACGGCGAGCCGGTGTTCGCCAGCAGCGTGCGGGTGGTGGACGACCGGACGTTGGCCGGAACCGTGGTGGCGCAGGCGTTCTGCGGCGGGAAGCCGTACACGACCTACTTCACCACGACGTTCGACCGGCCGTTCCGCCGGACCGGCAACTGGGGCGGCGCGGAGGGCGGCGCGGGGCTGCGCGGGCAGTGGGTGGCGTTCGACGACGGCCCGGTGACCGCGGCGACCGCGATCTCGCACGTGGACGCGGACGGCGCCGCGAAGAACCTCGGCGAGGCTCGCGGGCGGACGTTCGACGAGGTGCGCGCTGCGGCCCAGGAGGCCTGGCGGCGCGAGCTGTCGAGCGTCGAGACGTCGTCGGCCGGCGCCGATCGCACGGTCTTCTACACCGCGCTCTACCACGTGCTGCTGCAGCCGTTGACGGGCAACGACGTGGACGGCCGGTACCGCGGGTTCGACGGGCAGGTGCACACCGCCGACGGCTGGACCTACCACGAGTTCTTCTCGCTCTGGGACACCTACCGCGCGCACAACCAGCTGCTGGCGCTGCTGCGGCCGGCGCGGGCGAAGGACATCGCGCGGTCGTTGCTGGCGATCCACGAGCAGGGCGGCTGGCTGCCCCGGTGGGCCTACGCCAACCAGGAGACGAACACCATGACCGGCGACCCGGTCACGCCCTTCCTGGTCGACCTGTGGCGGTTCGGCGCGCTGGCGGGCTTGGAGGAGCGGGCCTACGAGGCGTTGTGGCAGAACGCGACCGGCGTGCCGCCCACGTCGTCGCCGTTCGAGGGCAGGGCGGGCAACCCGTCCTACCTCCGCGAGGGCTTCGTGCAGTACGACAAGCACTTCCGCAAGAAGGGGCAGGACGTCGACCCGCACCACGGCGCTTCGGCGACGTTGGAGTACGCGCTGGCGGACTGCTCGCTGTGGATCATGGCGCTCGCCCTGGGCCACGAGGACGACGCCGAGGTCCTGCGCCGCCGCGGGTTGAACTACCGGGTGCTGTGGGACGCCACGGTGTCCGACCGCGGGTTCACCGGCTTCCCCCGGCCGAAGCTGCGCGACGGCGCGTGGCTCGCGCCGTTCACCCCGCAGGGACCGGACGGCTTCCACGAGGGCACGGCGTGGCAGTACCAGTGGCTGGCGCAGCAGGACGTGCCGGGCCTGGTGGAGCTGCTCGGCGGCCGTGACGCGGCGCTCGCCCGCCTGGACGACTTCTTCGCCTACCCGGACCTGGTGGCGGACCCGGCGGGGACCGTGCGCTCGAAGTGGGTCGTCGGGCCGTACAACTACTACAACCAGTTCCGCTACAACCCGAACAACGAGCCGGACCTGCACGTGCCGTGGATGTACGCGCTGGTGGGGCAGCCGTGGAAGACCTCGGCCGTGGTGCGGGCGGCGCAGACGTTGTTCGTCGACGCGCCGAACGGCGTGACCGGCAACGACGACCTCGGGCAGATGTCGGCCTGGTACGTGCTCAGCGCCCTGGGCCTGTACCCGGTCACGCCGGGCACGGGCGACTTCGTGCTCAACGCGCCGCGGTTCGACCGCGCGGTGATCCACCTGGAGAACGGCCGTGACATCACCATCACGGCGGCCGGCGCGGACCCGTCGAGGTTGCAGTACGTGCGATCGCTCCACGTCGACTCCAAGCCCTGGGAGCAGGTGTACCTGAACGTCGACCGGCTCGACGGCGCGCACCTGGACTACGTCCTCACCGCGGACCCGGCGGAGGCGACGTGGGCGACCCGTCCGACGTCCGCACCGCCCTCTCCCTGCACTGGTGAGCACGTCTCGTAATCGGGTTCGCGCGCACAGCTACCAGGGGATGCGTCGAAAGTCTCGATCGTCGGCTACTTCCGTCGCGAACCGATCGAAGCACCGCCGGCGGCTCCCGGCACGGCTTACCGTCCAGCCATGACAGGGGCACGCATACCGGCCGTCGTGGTTGCCGACATCAGGAAGAGCTACGGCGAGCTGAAGGCGGTGGACGGCGTCTCGTTCACCGTCGCCGAGGGGGAGTTCTTCGGCATCCTGGGACCGAACGGCGCGGGCAAGACCACCACGCTGGAGATCGTCGAGGGCCTGCGCAAGCCCGACGGCGGCCAGGTGACGCTGCTCGGCGAGCAGCCGTGGCCGCGCAACCCGAAGCTGCTGCCGCGCATCGGCGTGCAGCTGCAGGCGTCGAGCTTCTTCGAGAAGCTGACCGCCCGCGAGCAGCTCCAGACGTTCGGCTCGCTGTACGGCGTGAGCCGGCGCAAGGCCGACGAGATGCTGGAGCTCGTCGGCCTGACCGACAAGGCGGACGTGCAGGAGAACAAGCTCTCCGGCGGACAGCGCCAGCGCCTGTCGATCGCGTGCGCCCTCGTGCACGACCCGGACCTCGTGTTCCTGGACGAGCCGACGGCCGCGCTGGACCCGCAGGCCAGGCGCAACCTGTGGGACGTGCTGCGCGCGATCCAGGCCAGGGGCAAGACCATCGTCTACACGACGCACTACCTCGACGAGGCCGAGATCCTGTGCGACCGCGTGGCGATCATGGACCGGGGGCGGATCCTCGCCATGGACGCGCCCGCGACGTTGGTGCGCGGTCTCGACGCGCCCACGCACGTGGTGCTGCAGAAGGGGTCGCTGACGCGTGAGGCGGCGCGTGGCATCACCGGGGTCGACGACGCGCACGAGGACGAGGTGTCGTTGACCATCTCCACCCGCAAGCCCGCGCCGGTGCTGTCGGCGCTCGCCGAGCGCGGCACCCTGGACGGGTTGCAGGTGCGCACGGCCACGTTGGAGGACGTCTTCCTCGACCTGACCGGACGGGAGTACCGCGCATGACCGCGTTCCGGAGCCTGTCGGCCGCGATGATCAAGGGCTTCCTGCGGGACAAGATGACGTTGTTCTTCGTCTTCCTGTTCCCGCTGATGTTCCTCGTCGTGTTCGGCCTGCTGCTCGGCGACTCCGGCAGCGACAAGACCAAGATCGCGGCGGTGGGCGACGGGCCCGTGCTGACGACGTTGGAGCAGACCGGCGCGATCGAGCTGGAGGAGTACGACGACACGGCCGCCGCGCGGCGGAAGGTCGACGACGGCGACCTGCCCGCCGCCGTGGTGGTGTCCGGCGATCGGGTGGAGCTGATCTACGCGGCGAGCGACCAGGTCGCGGCGGGCACCGTGCTGGGGATCGTGTCCGGTGTGGTCGACAAGATCAACCTGGGTGCGGCGGACGTGGCGCCGCGGTTCACGTTGGAGACGAAGTCGGTCGAGGACGCCTCGCTCAAGCCGATCCAGTACCTGACGCCGGGCATCCTGTCGTGGGCGATCTCGTTCTCGGGCGTGTTCGGCTCGGCGCTGACCATGGTGGCGTGGCGGAAGAAGCAGGTGCTGCGGCGGATCCGGCTGGCGCCGGTGAGCACGACGACCGTGCTGACGTCGCGCGTGGTGGTGAGCGTCGGCACGGCGGCCGTGCAGGGCGTGGTGTTCGTGGCGGTGGCGTCGCTGCCGCTGTTCGGGTTGAAGCTGACCGGTCAGTGGTACCTGGCGTTGCCGCTGCTGGTGCTGGGCACGGTCGCGTTCTTCGCGATCGGGATGCTGGTGGGCGCGTTCTGCAAGACGGAGGAGTCGGCGTCCGGGGCGGCGAACATCATCATCATGCCGATGGCGTTCCTGTCGGGCACGTTCTTCCCGCTGGAGAAGGCCCCGGGCTGGCTGCAGACCGTGTCGAACGCCTTCCCGTTGCGCCACATGAACGACGGCATGCTGGACGTCCTGGTGCGCGGCAAGGGCGTGGAGGCCCTCCTCGTCCCCTCGGCCGTCCTGATCGCCTTCACCCTGGTCGTGGGCTTCATCGCCGCCCGCATCTTCCGCTGGGAGGACTGACCGCGAGTCGACCTCCAGGTCCCGCTTGTCGAACACGCGGGACCTGGAGGTCGGGCACGCGTGGGGGTGGGGGTGGGGGTGGGGGTGGGGTGAGGGGGGTCACCGGCCACAATGGGGGCATGCTTAGCAGCGCTGTTGGTCGGTTTCGCCTGCTCGCCCTGGCCGAGGCGGTGTCGTGGGCCGGTCTGCTGATCGGCATGTTCTTCAAGTACGTCGTGGTGGAGAACGAGATCGGCGTCAAGATCTTCGGGCCCGTGCACGGCGCGATCTTCGTCGGCTACGTCCTGGTGACGCTGATGCTGGCGCACCGCTGGGACCGCAAGACGCTCGTCCTCGGCTTGGTCGCGAGCATCCCGCCGTTCGGCACCGTGGTGTTCGAGCGCTGGGCCAACCGCACCGGCCGGCTGGCCGAGACCGAGGCTCAGACCGCCAAGGACTGAGCGCGCGCCAACTCCGCCTCGGGATCACCGAGGTGGTACACGCGCTCACTCGGCTCGATGTTGTCCAGGAACTCCTGGTACACCGCCGCGCCGACGAGGTGTGACGCCGGCCGGGCGTGCCGCAGCGCGCTCGCCGGATCGCTCGACGGGTAGTGGCGCAACCACGCGTCGACCCAGACGCGTTCGACCATCGCCCGCGACTCCGGCGCGACGAACCCGATCAGCCGCGCCGCGTCCAACGCCGGGTGACCCCAGTGCGCGTCACCCCAGTCGAGCACGACACCGCCGGAACGCCAGTTGCCCGGGTGGAAGTCGCCGTGCAGCAAGGTCTCGGGCAACCCGAAGCCCGGCACCCGCACCCCGCGCACCCGCAGCCGCGGCTCACCGGCCAACGCCGCCTGCACCGCCACCCACCGCGGCACGATCCGCTCGACCACGTCCTCACCCGGCTGCCAGCAGTCCACCCCGGGCGCCTCCCCCAGCAGCACCCGCCCGGGCTCGGCCGCGATCAGCTCCGGCGCCAACGACGGGTCGACCGACGCCACCAGCCCGATCACCTCGGCCTCGTCCGCCATGAACGGCGGCGTGCCCTTCGCCCACACGTTCCCGCGCGCGGTCGGCAGCCGGTACAGGCACGACAGGTTCCACGTCTTCACCTGCACGACCGGCCCGGTCACCTCGACGTGCCGCCGCGCCCACCCGACCAGCGCCGCCGGCCCACCGGGACGCGCCCACGCCTGCCGCAACGGGTGATCCGCGAACGCGTGCCGCCCACCGTCCGACAGACCGTCGCCCGACACGCCGTCGCCCGACAGACCGCGGTCCGGCACGCGGTCGGCCTCCACCTGGTAGGTCACCACACCGCCACGCGCCCTCGGCACCGTGGTCCCGACCAGCCGCAACACGCTCGTCGTCACGCCGAGCACCCGGTCCAGGTGCGCGGTCACGGGTTCGACGTCGTTCCACCACGGGCTGTCGACGGTGAACGGCTCCGCCGTGCCGACGAACCGGCCGCCCACCGTCACCAGAGCCCTGATCTCCCGCACGACGTGCAGCGTGGCCGTGCAGGCGGCGCCGTGTCGACCGAATTCGGCCCTCGGAACTTCAGTCCTCGAAGTCGCCGACCGCGCGGCGGACCTTCGCCAGCAGGTCGGTCAGCTGCTCGGTCTGCCGGTCGGTCAGCCCGCGCAACCCGAACTCGACCCCCGTCACGGCTTCCGTGGCCGCCTCGCGCCGGGCGTGCCCGGCCTCGGTGATCTCCACGAGCGTGGTGCGCCGGTCGGTGGGGTGGGGGTTGCGGCGCACGAGTCCGTCGGCTTCCAGCCGGTCCACGATGTTCGTGACGCTCGTCGGGTGCAGCTGGAGCCGTTCGCCCATGACCCGCATCGGCAGGCTGCCCGTGCGGGCGAACGTCAACAGCACCAGCGCCTCGAACCGCGCGAACGTCAACCCGTGCGGCTTGAGGGCGGCGTCCACGGCGGACTGGATGATCTGCTGTACTCGCATGACGCTGGTGACCGCCGCCATCGCCGTCGACGGTCCGATCCGCTTCTCCCACAGCTCGGCGGCGCGCGCGATGGGGTCGAACGGCAGCGGCTGGGACGTCATGCGCCGAAGCTACCAGTGGGTACCCCGACCAGGAGGCAGTAGTGCTCGTCGCGTTCAGTGTCAGCCCGCTCGGCGGGGAGTCGGACGGGGTGGCCGAGGCCGTGGCCCAGGCCGTGCGGGTGGTCCGCGAGTCCGGGCTGCCCAACGAGACCAACGCCATGTTCACGCTGGTCGAGGGCGAGTGGGACGAGGTGATGGCGGTGGTGAAGAAGGCGACGGAGGTCGTGCAGGCCACCGCGCCGCGGGTCAGCCTGGTGCTCAAGGCGGACATCAGGCCCGGCTGGACGGGCCAGCTCACGGCCAAGGTGGAGCGGGTCGAGCAGCACCTGGCGGCCGAGCACGCGGCAGCTGACGAGTAGTCGGACGTCCGACTAACTTGGGGTCATGGAGCCGAGAGACCTGTGGGTCCGCTTCGAGACCTACCACGACGTCACGTACTTCTCGCCCGAATCACGAGCGGTCACCGACGCGCTGGGCTGCAAGGGCGGCTGGATGGGCTACTTCGGCCAGCGCGCGGCGCCGTTGGGCGCGGCGTCGCCGGAGGTCGTGACCGCCGCGTTCTACAGCTTCCACCCGCGCATGGTGGCCCGCGCGCTGCCCGACGCGTGGGACGTGGCCAGTCCCGCCCGCTTCCTGGAGGCACGGCTGGAGGGCGTCGACCGGGCGCTGCGGCGGATGCTGGAGACGCTGGACGTCGCCGAGGCGGCCGACCTGGCCGGGCAGGCGGCGGAGGCCGCGCCGACGGCCGGGCGGGTGCTGGCCGCGGCGAACGGCGTGCTGCCGACTCCGGACGAGCCGCACCTGGCGCTGTGGCAGGCGTGCACGACGTTGCGCGAGTCGCGTGGTGACGGTCACATCGCCGCGCTGGTGGCCGCCGACCTCGCACCGTGCGAGACGTTGGTGCTGTTCAGCGCCGACAAGGGCCTCGACCCGGCGTACATGCGCACCGCGCGTGGCTGGTCGGAGGAGGAGTGGCGGGAAGCCGAAGCGACGCTCACCGAGCGCGGTCTGTTCGACGGCGGCCTCACGCCGGCCGGTCGGGCGTTGCGGGAGGACGTCGAACGGCGCACCGACGAGGCCGCCACCCGTCCGTGGGAAGTTCTCGGCCCGGCGGGCACCGCTCGTTTCGCCGAGTTGACGACCCCGATCGCGCTCCGCCTGGGCCGGTTGAACGAGGCGATGCGGACGAACCCGATGGCGATCGACCCGGTCGCGCAACTCCCCGGCTAGCCGCGCGTGGCCGGCCGCCCGACTCGTGCCAGGATGGAAGGCGTGACAAGGCCAGACCCCCGAAAGACCGCCGCAATGTCCGCCGCGTTGTCCGGGGCGGTCGACCTCGGCGCGCTGAAGGCCCGGGCCGACGCCGCGAGGCAGCGCGCCACCACCCCACCCCCGTCGTCCGGCTCCGGCGGAGCCGTCGGCGGTTCGGACGCCGGTCCGAGCCCGTGGGTGCTGGACGTCACCGAGGCGACGTTCCAGTCGGTCGTCGAACGCTCCCTGGAGATCCCGGTCGTCGTCGAGCTGACCGCGTCGTGGAGCCCCGAGGCGGGCCAGCTCTCACCGGTGCTGGAACGCGCCGCCAGGGCCGGCGGCGGCACCTGGCTGCTGGCCAGGGTCGACCTCGACGCCAACCCGCGCATCGGCCAGGTGTTCGGCGTGCAGTCCGTGCCGACCGTGGTCGCGATCGCCGGCGGCCAGCCCCTGGACGCCTTCGCCGGACCGCTGCCGGAAGCCGAGTTCGGCCAGTGGATCACCCGCCTGCTGGACGCCCTGCGCGACCGGCTGCCGGGCATCAAGGCGGCGGAGGCCAACCGCGCGGCGGCGCCGGGCGCGGAGCCCGTCGCCGAGCCGGAGGACCCCCGCTTCACCGCCGCCGAGGACGCCTTCGAGCAGGGCGACTTCACCGCCGCCGAGGCCGCGTACGAGGCGATCCTGGCCGCCGAACCGGCCAACGCCGAGGCCAAGGCGGCGCTGGCGCAGGTCCGGTTCACGGCCCGGGCCGAGGCGGTGCCCGCGGACGCCACCGCGAAGGCCGACGCCAACCCGGACGACGTGGACGCCCAACTGGCCGCCGCTGACCTGGAGCTGGCGACGAACGACGTCGACCAGGCCTTCAAGCGACTGGTCGACACGGTCCGCCGCGTCTTCGGCGACGACCGCGACCGCGTCCGCGAACACCTGGTGGGCCTGTTCGAACTCTTCCCGCCGGACGACGACCGGGTCGCCAAGGCCCGCCGCAACCTGGCCAGCGCCCTGTTCTGACCGACTCCCGCGCCCGCTCCCGACACGCTCGTCACGCCTGACAGGGGTCCATTCTCCGGACCCCTGTCAAGCGTGATCACAAGCTTGAAAAGCATGTCCTCGCCGGACGGGCAGATCAGCAGGATGACCCCGACTACCGCTGGATGCTGCGGGTCCGTCGTCGGTCCGGGTTTCGTGTCATCCCACCGACCTCCACAAGGGCTACCACACGTATCAAGGGGGGCGCCCACAGTCGAAGCCGCGGGCAAAGGCGAACTACGCCCCCCTTGACACGCGCGGTAGGGCTGCGCCAGGTCGGCGGGATGACACGAAGCCCTCATTTTGGAGAAAGACGCCCAGTGGACGGTCCGGGGGTCGCCGGCGGGCGCGGGGTCGGACGGGCCCGGCGGTGCGGCCGCCGATGCCCTTACCTCCCCAAAGGGAGGGCTTCGTGTCATCCCGCCGACCTGGCTTTGCCCTACCGCACGTGTCAAGGGGGCACATCCCCACCCAACAGGAACAATGGGCTGGAACCGCCCCCTTGACGCGTGTGGTAGCCCGGAGGGAGGTCGGTGGGATGACACGAAACCCGGACCCACAACGGACCCGGCACACCACCACCCAACCAGGAGTCATCCTGCTGATCTGCCCGTCCGGCGAGGACATGCTTTCAAGCTTTTGATCTCTTCGCGCAGCTCGAACCTCGAACCCGAAACCCGAAACCCGAAACCGGCTCAGCCCGCGTACTTGCGGGTGCAGAGCCCGGCACCCTGGTAGAACCCGTCGCGGAACGCCTCGACGCGGGCGAAGCCGGACGGCACCACGGTCCCGTTCACGTCCGCCGCGATCAGGCTCTTGTCGGCCAGCAGCTCCGCCACCGCCTCGTCCAGGTCACCGGACGACAGGCGCAGCCGCGCGCTGCTCTGGGTCGTCGTCCCGGCCCACGCACCGGTCAGGCACGCCGTCCGCAACCCCGCCGCCGGACCCTCCAGCCCGTACCCGGTCGCCTTCTGGATCGACAGCGCGAACCGCGACGCGATCTCGGCGAACGCGGCGAAGTCGCCGATCCCGCCCTTCTGCCCGCGCTTGGGCGGCGTGCCGATCTTCACGAGGTCGGGCAGGTCGATGGAGATCGAGTTCGTCGCCGGGCAGTACGCCGCCGGCGAGGTGTCGCCGCCGTCGGGGCACTCCGCGGACGACGAGGTGGACAAAGCGGGCGGCGTGGCGGCGGCGTCCTTGAAAGCCGCGTGCAGCGACTCCTCCAGCAGTTCGAGCGACCGCTTGTCGTCGACCTTCAGGTTGCCCTTGCCCTGCCCGGTGTCCTGGTCCTGCGAGTCGAACTTCTGCTGCGTGATCCGCGCCTTGATCTCGGCCTCGTCGATCTCCGCGCACCGCGACGGATCACCGGCGAACCCGAACTGGAACGCCGAGACCCGGTCGAACGCGCTGCCGTGCGCGCCCTGCTTCTCGGCCGACGTGCCCGCCGCGTCCCGGATGAAGAACATCGTCGCCAGCACCTGGTTCAACCCGGGCCCGGTCGAGATGCGGAAGTGCTTGGACTTGCCCTCGGCCACCCAGCGGAAGAAGTTGCCCGCGTAGCAGTCGGCCTGCTGCTCCTTGATGATCGACGGCGTGGCCTGGTTGATCCCGCCGATGTCACCGAGCTTGTACTGGATCGCGTGGCCCATCTCGTGCGCCAGCACGGTCACCACCGACATCGGCCCGAACGCGTCGTCCAGCATCGGCAGCAGCTCGCCGCGGTCCCACGCGATCGAGTCGTCCAGCGAGCAGTAGAACGCGTTCGCCACGCCGGCGGTGTTGGTGCGGCAGATCTCGACGCCCTTGCCGTTGGAGTCGTAGGACACCAACCGCTTCACCGGCTCGAACTCCTTGCCGAACCGCGCGGGCAGCTGCTCGGTCCAGTACTCCTCGACGTCGGCCAGCGCGTTGATCGCGAGCCGGTCCATCTCGCCGCCGTCGGCGTTCTCCACCTGCAGGTCGGCGTCCGGCACGCCCGGCTTCGCACCGCTCTCGCCGGTGGTGATGTCCAGCCCGGCCACCTTGGTGACGTCGGGCCGTTCCGACCGCCCTTGGCCGCTCACCGTCTGGGTGCACCCGGTCAACGCCATCGCGGCGGCGAGCGTCGCAGCAACCCAAGCCCGTCGAGCCATGCCAAGCCCCATCCCCGGTCCGTGCCGATCCAAGCCCGAACCCTACTTGGCCGGCTCGCGAAACCAGGCGATGTCCGGCAATTCGCCATCGCGGCCGGAGGACGCCGGCGGCGATGGCGAGTTCGGGCGGGCGGTGAGCGGCCCGTTCGGCGGACAGGTGAACGCGAAGCGATCAGCTCTCGCGCGTCCAGGCGGGGGTGATCCGCACCTCGCGGAGGCGCCAGCCCACCGGCGTCCGCACCGCGCGGTAGCGCTGCCGCAGACCGCCGGTGAAGTGGGGCGCCTGGCCGGCGCGGTAGAGGTACACGGTCGAGTTCGCCGAGGCGGTCGCGTGGTCTCCCTCGACGTCCACCAGCAGATCCGTGGTCGTGTGCTGGGTCTGCTGATCCTCGACGTCGTCCCGGCGCAGGAAGGCGACGACCTCGGCGAGACCGCGGAGTACGCCACCCCGCGGCGAGTGCACCGCCACGTCGTCGGTGAAGACGGTGCCCGCGTCCTCCCACCGCTTCTCGTCGAGCAGACGTGCGAGGCGGGTGGACAGGTCGGCGATCTCGAGGCGGTCGGCGATCAGGGCATCCGTGGACATGGCGTCCCTTTCATTGGCATCTCCAACGTTGGTAACGCCAACAGTACCCGGAATCATTGGCCGCGCCGACGGCCAGTTCGCCTAGGTCAAACCGCAGGCTTTGGTGCCCTCGAACACGCCGCCGCGGAACACCTCGACCCGCTTGAACCCCGGACCGAGCGACGCCGAACCGGTCGCGTCGCGGGCCGCGTAGTCGTAGGCGAGCAGCACCTGCACCGCCTCGTCCAGGTCGCCGGGCGACAGCCCGAAGCCCTTCTGCCGGGTGAACACCTCCCGCGTGTACGCGCCGGCCAGGCACAACGCGCTGGTCGCCGCACGCTCACCGTCGAGGTCCACCTCCACCGCCGCCATCGCGGCCAGCGCGTAACGGCTCGCCAGCAGCACGCCCGTGGCGTAGTCGCCGATCTCGGCGTGCAGCTCGGGCAGGTCGGCCTCGACCTCGAACTCCACCGACTTGTCCGCCGGGCAGTACGCCACCGGGCCCTGGTCGCCGGAGCAGTCCGGCTCCTGCTCGGTCGGCGTGGACTTCGGGTCGGTCCACTTCTTGCCCGCCTGCTCGACCAGTGCCTTGTAGTACAGGTTCAGGTCGGGCGTGACGTTCTCCAGCATCTCGTCGAACGGCAGGTTGCCGCCGCGGTCGCGGTCGTCGGCGGAGGTGAACGCCTGCTGCGTGAACACCCGGTTCTCCGTCGACATGGCCGCGCAGAACTCCGTGCCCTGCTGGTAGCCGTCCTGGAAGGCGGACACGCGGTCGAACGCGTTGCCGTGCGCGGACCGGTCGCTGGCCGAGGTGCCGACCGGGTCGCGGAACGTGATCAGCGCGCCCAGCGCCGAGTCCAGCGTGTCGGAGCCGATGTCGAGGTGCTCGGACTTGCCGTCGTTGACCCACTTGATGAACGCGCCCGCGAAGCAGTCGGCCATCGCCTCGGTGAGGATCGTGGGGAACCGCTGCGGCTCGCGCCGCTCGGCCTCCGGCGTGATGCCCATCCGGTTCTGCACGGCGTGGCCCATCTCGTGCGCCAGCACGATCACCACGGCCGCGTCGCCGAACCGGTCCTTGAGCACGGGCAGCAGCGCGGCGCGGTCCCAGGCGATGGCGTCGGCGCTCGGGCAGTAGAACGCGTTGCCCTCGACGTCGCTCGCCTTCTCGGTGCACGGCGGCGGCTTGGCCGAGGCGTCGGCGGTGTCGACCGAGTAGATGCCGCCCTCGATCGGCTCCCACGGCTCGTCGAACGTGTCCGGGAACGCCTCCTGCCAGAACGTGTCGATGTCGGTGACGGCGGTGGCCGCCAACTGGTCGATCGGGCCGCCGTCGGTGCCCCGGATGAAGCCCGGGTCGACGGTGCCCTTGGTGACGGCCTCACCCGCCACCGGTTTGCCCGGGATCGCCTGGGCACAGGCGCTTGCCGTGAGCAGGACCGTCGCCAGCAGGACCAGCCGAGCCGATACGAGCCGCATTGGCCCATTGTGCCCGCGCCGAACCCCTACGGGGTCGCGTTCGACGTCGTGGCCGGATCACGGGTGCGTGTCGCCCACCTGGTCAACGCCGGCACGGGTGGCGCGACCGCGACCAGGAAGATCACGCCCACGGCGAGCCAACCGCCCGCGCCGAAGCCGCCGAGCGCGAACGTCAGGACGGCGGGCCCGAAGAGCTGCACGGTGGCGGTCGCGGCCTCGTTCACCCCTTGGTAGGCGCCACGCGCGTCGTCACGCATGAGGCTCACCGACAAACCCCAGTTCGCGGCCACGTAACCCAGTTCCCCGACCACGTGCAGCGCCGCCGCGGCCACCACGACCGCCACGACCGCCGCACCCGAGCCGCCCGCGGTCGTGGCGAGCAGGGCGCAGCTCGCGGCGAGGGCGACGCCGGACCGGACCGCCGTGCGCGCGGCCTGGTCCGGGGTGCGGGCGAAGCGCGCGAACGGCACCTGGAACACGGCGATGCCCACCGAGCTGACGACCACCACCACGCCGCTCAGCGCGAGCGGCAGGTCGGTCGAGCGCGACAGCCACAGCGGCAGGCCGGTCGACAGCATCGCCCAGCACAGCGACAGGACCGAGGTGGTCGCGACGACGGCGAGGTAGGGGCGGTCGCCCAGCACGACCCGCGCCCGCGGCGTCGCGCCGACCGGCGACGGCTTGCGCACCGCGAGCGTCGTCACCGCCAGGACCCCGAACGTGAGCGCGTTGCCGGTGATCGCCAGGGCGTAGGCGGAGTGGCTGTCGGCGGTCAGCACCAGGGCGCCGAGCCCGGCCCCGATCGCGTAGCCGACGTGCTGCGCCACGCGCTGCCGCGCCAACGCGCGCACCCTGGCCGCGTTGTCCGTCACCAGACCCGCGATCAACGCCGTCCGCACGGCGTTGCCGCCGTTGGCCGGGGCGGTGAACGCCACCGTCGCCACGAGGAACGACCACGTGCCGTCCACGACCAGGTAGGACGCCATGGCGCACGCCCGCACGAGGGTGATCACCACCAGCACCGACCTCGGGTCGAACCGGTCCGCCAACGCGCCGACCGGCACCGCCGCGAGCAGCCCCGCCGCACCCGCCACCGCCATCCCGACACCCACCGCCACCAGCGGCAACCCGAGCACGCGGGTGAAGAACAACGCCCACGTGTTGAACCACAGGCCGTCGCCGAGCGCCGAGACCCCGCGACCCCACAGCAGCACGCCCAGCCCCATCGGCAGACACCCTTCAGGATCCTATGAACGGTGTCTGCGACCGTAACCCGCCCCCGCTCACGGCCGCAACCAGAGTTCAGGCAAGCGTGAAGGGTGCTAGGGTGCGCTCATGGCTGGATGGATCGACTCCGGCAACGCCGTGCAGGCGTCCGCCGTCGCGCTGGCCCGCGAGCTGTCCGACCCGATCCGGCTCACCGCGCTGCAACTGCTCGCCGCCGAGGGCCCGCACGCGATGGTGCAGCTGGCCGACGCCATGGGCATCTCGCCGCCGCGGTTGGGCAACCACCTGGCCCGCCTGCGCGCCGCCGGCCTGGTCGAGGTCGAGCACACCGGCCGGCACGCCGTCTACCGGGTCGCCCGCGCCGACATCGCCGACGTCCTCACCGCGCTGGCCCGCTACGCCCACCACGACGACCTCACCGCGCCGCGGCGCGCGTCATCGCCGGTGGACGTCGCCCACACGTGCTACGACCACGCGGCCGGCGGTCTGGGGATCGCGGTGTTCACCACCCTGGTCGACGCAGGCGGGCTCGAACCGCCCGACGGCCGCGCCGGCGAACTCGCGCTCGGCGAGGACCTGACCGCGTGGCGCCGCCTCGGCGTCGACCCGCACGCCGTCGCGCCGCGCCGCCGCCTGGCGCTGGCCTGCCTGGACCGCACGCACCGCGTCCCGCACCTGGGCGGCGACCTCGGCCGGCTCGTGCTCGACGCGTTCGTGGCCGACGACCTGGTCCGCCGTCAGGAGGGCACCAGGGAGCTCCTCGTCACCGAACGGGGTGCCGAACGGCTGCCCGAGCTCCTGCCCACCTTCACGCCCGCGCCATGACGCCGCGCACCGCCCACGCCCGCGCGGTGAGCCGGATCGAGCCGTCCGGGTGGGTGGGCAGGCGGGTGCGGAGCAGGTCGCGCAGGGCACGACGCCGGTCCTCGGGCAGGGACGCGGTGTAGCCGGGCGCCGGTCCCTGCCCACCGAGGAACGGCCGCCAGTAGTCGTCGAAGTCGTTGAACACCGTCGGCACCTCCAACGCCTCCACGCGCACCCCGTGCAGCCCGGCGGCGGTCCACAGCCCGCGCAGCGGTTCGGGTCGGCACAGGGGGAAGCGCCTGCCCTCGTGCAGGGCGGCGGCGGCCGGGTCGAGGTCGGTGGCGGCGTCCCAGAAGAAGCGGGTGATCGCCATGCCCTCGGCGTAGTCCCAGACGTAGGCGGCCACCACGCCGCCGGGCGCGGCCACCCTGGTGCACTCGGCGGCGGCCCGCACCGGGTCCGGCACGAAGTTGAGGGCGAGGCCGCTGACCACGGCGTCGAAGGCGTGGTCGGGCAGCGGGAGGGAGCGGGCGTCGCCGACGTGGAAGGCCGCGCGCGGGTCGGTGACCCGGTGCCGCGCGGTGGCCAGGAAGCCCTCGGACGGGTCGACGCCGACGACCTCGGCCGGGTCGGCGATCTTGAGGATCGCGGTGGTCAACGCGCCCGTGCCGCAGCCGATGTCCACCCAGCGACGGGCCGACGGCACGTCCAGCAGTCGGAGGAACCCCCTCGCAACGGGCGCGCTCCAACGCCCGACGTAAGCCTCATACGCCTCGCCGACCGCCCACACCTCGTCCGCCATGGGGCTCAGCATGGCAGGCACCGACCCCCGCGGACGACGTTCCGCACGACCCGGTTCGGTCAGGGCCGGCGCGCCTCCCGGCCGGGTGTCGAGGACCCGGCCGGGCACGGCGCTGCGGTCAGGCGTGGTCGAGGTCGTCCGGGTCGACCGGGCCCTCGACGCCTGCCCGGTCTTCCTCCGTGACGGTCGCGGTGACCGCGGGTGCTTCCGGCGCCAGCCAGAGCACACCCGCCGGCGGCAGCTGGAGCACCGCGGACGCGGGCCGGCCGTGCCACGGGTGCTCCTCCGCCTCCACCACGCCGAAGTTGCCGACGCCGGACCCGCCGTAGACCTCCGAGTCCGTGTTCACCACCTCGCGCCACCGACCCGCGACCGGCAGCCCGACCCGGTAGTCGTGGTGCGGCATGCCGGCGAAGTTCGCCACGCACGCGAGCACCGAGCCGTCCTCGCCGATCCGCAGGAAGCTCAGCACGTTGCCCGCCGAGTCGTTCGCGTCGATCCACGAGAACCCCTCGGGCCGGTTGTCCGCGCTGTACAACGCGGGCGAGCCCCGGTAGACCCGGTTCAGGTCCGCGACCAGCCGGTGCAGACCGCCGTGCAGCGGCGACTCCAGCAGGTGCCAGTCCAGCGACCGGCCCTCCGACCACTCGTCGCGCTGCCCGAACTCGCCGCCCATGAACAGCAGCTGCTTGCCGGGGTGCGCCCACATGAACGCCAGCAGCGACCGCAGCCCCGCCGCCTTGTTCCAGTCGTCGCCGGGCATCCGCTGCCACAACGACCCCTTGCCGTGCACGACCTCGTCGTGCGACAGCGGCAGCACGAAGTTCTCGCTCCACGCGTAGACCAGCGAGAACGTGATCTCGTTGTGGTGGAACGACCGGTGGATGGGCTCGCGCGACAGGTAGTGCAGCGTGTCGTGCATCCAGCCCATGTTCCACTTGAACCCGAACCCGAGGCCGCCCAGGTGCGTCGGCCGCGACACGCCCGGCCACGCCGTCGACTCCTCGGCCACCATCACCACACCGGGGTGGCGCTTGTAGACGGTCGCGTTCAGCTCCTGCAGGAACCGCACCGCGTCCAGGTTCTCCCGCCCGCCGTACTGGTTGGGCAGCCACTGCCCTTCCTGCCGCGAATAGTCCAGGTACAGCATCGAGGCCACCGCGTCGACCCGCAGGCCGTCGATGTGGAACTCCTCGATCCAGAACAGCGCGTTGGCGACCAGGAAGTTGCGCACCTCGTTGCGCCCGAAGTCGAACACCAGCGTGCCCCAGTCCGGGTGCTCGCCCCGGCGCGGGTCCTCGTGCTCGTACAACGCGGTGCCGTCGAACTTCGCCAACGCCCACGAGTCGCGCGGGAAGTGCGCCGGCACCCAGTCCATGATCACGCCGACGCCGCGCTGGTGCAGCACGTCCACGAAGTGCCGGAAGTCGTCCGGCGAGCCGAACCTCGACGTCGGCGCGTAGTACGACGTCACCTGGTAGCCCCACGACCCGCCGAACGGGTGCTCGGCCACCGGCATCAGCTCCACGTGCGTGAACCCGGCGCCCACCACGTAGTCCGCCAGCTCCTCGGCCAGCTCCCGGTAGCCCAGACCCGGCTTCCACGAGCCGAGGTGCACCTCGTACACGCTCATCGGCGCGTTGATCCACTGCGTGGCGTCGCGCCTGGCCCGCCACTCCGCGTCGCCCCACTCGTGCGCGGTCCGGGTGACGACCGACGCGGTCTGCGGCGGCGTCTCGGTGGCGAACGCCATCGGGTCGGCCTTCTCGTGCCACCCGCCGTCGCGGCCGAGGATCCGGAACTTGTACCGGGTGCCCTCCGGGATGCCGGGGATGAAGACCTCCCACACGCCGGACGAGCCGAGCGACCTCATCGGGTTCGCGCGGCCGTCCCAGCCGTCGAAGTCGCCGCACACCCGCACACCGCGCGCGGTCGGCGCCCACACGGCGAACGAGACGCCCGAGACGGTGCCGTTGGGCGTGTCGTAGGTGCGCACCCGCGCGCCCAGCACGTCCCACAGCCGCTCGTGCCGCCCCTCGCCGATCAGGTGCAGGTCGAGCTCGCCGACGGTCGGCAGCCAGCGGTACGGGTCGTCCACCTCGACGACCTGGTCGCCGTACTCGACCACCAGCCGGTAGTCGCCGGGGTGCTCGGGCAGCTCGCCCGCGAACAACCCGTCGGCGACCCGGTCCAGGTCGAAGCGCTTGTCGGCGGCCATCACCGCCACCGCCGTCGCGCCCGGGCGCAGCGCCCGCGCGACCACGCCCTCCGGGACGTGGTGCACGCCGAGCACCGAGTGCGGGTCGTGGTGCGCCCCGGCCAGCAGCCGGTCGACGTCCTCGGGCGAGATCATGACTGCACCGCTCCCTCTCCAGTGATCCGCGCGATCGACGACAGCGGGACCGTCAACCACTCCGGCCTGTTCGCGTGCTCGTACGCGACCTCGTAGACGGCCTTGTCCAGCTCGAACGCCCGCAGCAGGTAGCCCCGCTTGCGCGGGTCGCCGACCGACTCCGACGCCGCCTCCGCGTAGCCCTCGGTGAACGCCGCGCGGTTGCGCCGCGCCCACTCCAGCGCCCGCACGGTCAGCTGGTGGTCCTCCGGCTGGCCGACGAGCAGCTGGTGCGCCGCGTAGTCGAAGGATCGCAGCATCCCCGCCACGTCGCGCAACGGCGAGCGCAGCTCGATGCGCTCGGCCATCGGCGTGCCCGGCTCGCCCTCGAAGTCGATCAGCAGCCACCCCTGCACGGTCCGCAGCACCTGACCGAGGTGCAGGTCGCCGTGGATGTGCTGCACGGCGACCGCGTCCGGTGTCTCCCTGGCCTGCTCGAACGCCTCCCGCAGCGCGGGCACGTACGGCCGCAGCTCCGGCACCGAGTCGACCACCGAGTCCAGCCGCGAGACCATCGCCCGCACGGTCCGGTCGATGTTCTCGGCGTCCGCGGACTGCGTGCCCAGGGCGCGTTCCAGGTCCGCGTGCACGGTCGCCACGGCCTGTCCCAGCCGCTGCGCCTCGCCGGCGAAGTCGCCGCCCACCTCGTCGGCGTGCAGGTCGGCCTCGGCCATCAGGTCGCGCACGCTGGTGGTGGCCATCGCCCAGCCGTCCACCGCGTCCGGCATGAACTGCTGGAGCATGCCGACGGTCGTGGTCCGGCCGTCGAGCCGACCCGTGATCGACCCCAGCGGCTGGGCGATGTGCTCGCACCCGACCTGGCGCAAGGCCCGGTGCAGCACGAGGTCCGGGTTCTCGCCCTGGCTGAGCTTGCGGAACAGCTTGAGGATGTACTGGCTGCCGAACACGATCGAGGTGTTGGACTGCTCGGAGGTGATCGGCCGGCCGCGCAGCCCGGTCTGCAGCTCGACGTCCGGCTCGTGCGCGAACCTCAGGCCCTCCACCTCGACACCCTCGGCGATCAGGTCGAGCAGCACGCCGGTCAGCTCCGGCACGGAGGTGGCGTCGTAGTTGTCCACGTGGTCGGTGACCAGCAGCTGGTAGGGCTCGCGCCGGTCCGGCTGCGCCACCTCCACCACGAGGTGCACCAGCACCGGGTCGGCGGACCGCAGCACCGCCGTCCGCAGCGGGCGGACCGAGGTGACCGGGCGGTCCTTCCCGCCGAACCACCGCTGCGCGGGCAGCCACTCGGGCAGCTCGGCGAGCACCTTGTCGACCAGGTCGTGCGGCTCCGTCACGTCCATCACCTCGGCTCGCTGTCGTCGCCGGCTTCCACGAGCTGGAACCAGTAGAAGCCGTGACCGGGCAAAGTCAGCAGGTAGGGCAGGTCGCCGACGGTCGGGAAGACGACGCCGCCGGTCAGCTCGACCGGCCTGCTGCCGTGGTGCTCCGACAGGTCGAGCTCGACCGGCTGCGGGAACCGCGACAGGTTGTTCACGCACAGCACGACGTCCTCGTGGCCGTCGGGCCGCAGCCACCGCCGCCGGTAGGCCAGCACGCTGGGGTTCGACCCGCCGAGGTCGGTGAAGTCGCCCTCCGCGAACGCGTGGTGCTGCTTGCGCACCTCGATCATCCGCCGCGTCCAGTGCAGCAGCGAGGACTGGTTGTTGAGCTGCGCCTCGACGTTGAGCGCCTGGTAGCCGTACACCGGGTCCATGATCACCGGCAGGTAGATCCGGCCCGGGTCGCAGCTGGAGAACCCCGCGTTGCGGTCCGGGGTCCACTGCATCGGCGTGCGGACCGCGTCGCGGTCGCCCAGCCAGATGTTGTCGCCCATGCCGATCTCGTCACCGTAGTAGAGGACGGGCGAGCCGGGTAGGGACAGCAGCATCGCGGTGAACAGCTCCTGCTGGTTGCGGTCGTTCTCCAGCAGCGGGGCCAGCCGTCGTCTGATGCCGATGTTCGCCTTCATCCGCGGGTCCTTGGCGTACTCCGCGTACATGTAGTCGCGCTCTTCGTCGGTGACCATCTCCAGCGTCAGCTCGTCGTGGTTGCGCAGGAAGATGCCCCACTGGCAGCCGTCGGGGATCTGCGGCGTCTGCGCCAGGATCTCCGAGATCGGGAACCGCGACTCGCGCCGCACGGACATGAAGATGCGCGGCATCAACGGGAAGTGGAACGCCATGTGGCACTCGTCGCCGCCGACCTCGGGGTTGCCGAAGTACTCGACCACGTCCGACGGCCACTGGTTGGCCTCGGCCAGCAGCACCCGGCCGGGGTACTCGTCGTCGACGACCTTGCGGCAGCGCTTGAGGAAGTCGTGGGTCCGCGGCAGGTTCTCGCAGTTCGTGCCCTCCGCCTCGAACAGGTACGGCACGGCGTCGAGCCGGAACCCGTCGATGCCCAGGTCGAGCCAGAACCGCAGGGTGTCCAGCATCGCCTCCTGGACGTGCGGGTTCTCGAAGTTCAGGTCGGGCTGGTGGGAGAAGAACCGGTGCCAGTAGAACTGGCCGCGCACCGGGTCGTAGGTCCAGTTGGACGACTCGGTGTCGACGAAGATGATCCGCGCGTCCGCGTAGCGCTGGTCGTCGTCGCTCCACACGTAGTAGTCGCCGTAGGGGCCGTCGGGGTCGGTCCGCGACTGCTGGAACCACGGGTGCGCGTCGCTGGTGTGGTTGAGCACCAGGTCGGTGATCACCCGGATGCCGCGCCGGTGCGCCTCGTCCAGCAGGTACACGAAGTCCTCGACCGAGCCGAACTCCGGCAGCACCGCGCGGAAGTCGGAGATGTCGTAGCCGCCGTCGCGCAGCGGCGAGGCGTAGAACGGCGGCAGCCACAGGCAGTCGACGCCGAGCCATTCCAGGTAGTCCAACCGGGACGCGAGGCCCCGCAGATCTCCGGTGCCGTCGCCGTTGGAGTCGCTGAACGCGCGCACCAGCACCTCGTAGAACACCGCGCCCTTGAACCAGTCGCGCTCGCGCGGCACGAGTTTGGCCGACCGGAAGTCCTCGGCCTGCGGTTCGACCAGCAGGCCGTCCGCGCCGATGGCCTCGCCGGTGTGCGGCACGTTCTCCAGGCCTACCAGCGCGGCGTCGGGTCGGGCCTCTTCCTGCATGTGTGCTCCACCTCGTCCCACCTCATTGGGGGTGCGTTCGATCGTCCCTCGTGCTCTTCGGCGGGCACGGGGACTGGGTAAAGGGGACCGGGCTGGTTTTTCTAGCTGCTGAACCTGCGTTGCACGCCGACGATGTGCGCCGGGGCGCGCCAGGGTTCGAGGCGGACGTAGTTGGCCTGACCCCAGTCCCAGGTCTCCCCGGACACCTCGTCGTGCGCGATCAGCCGCTCGGGCCAGTCGACGCCGAGCGCGGGCAGGTCCAGCCAGACGGTGCCGTCCTGCGCGTTGTGCGGATCCAGGTTGACCACGACGACGACCGTGTCGCCGGTGCCGGGATCCTGCTTGGAGTAGGCGATCAACGCCGGGTTGTCGACGTGGTGGAACCGGAGTGTTCGCATCTGCCGCAGCGCCGGGTGCGCCCGGCGGATCGCGTTCAGCTTGCGCAACCACGGTTCCAGCGACCGTCCCTCGGCCACCGCCGCCGCGTAGTCGCGGGGGCGGAGCTGGTACTTCTCCGAGTTCAGGTACTCCTCGCTGCCCGGCCGGACGGCCTCGTGCTCGAACAGCTCGTAGCCCGAGTACACACCCCAGGTCGGCGCCATCGTCGCCGCCAGCGCCGCGCGCAGCGCGAACATGCCCGGGCCGCCGTGCTGCAGCGACTCGTGCAGGATGTCGGGGGTGTTGACGAACAGGTTGGGCCGCGCTTCGTCCCAGTGCTCGACCAGTTCGTTGCCGAACTCGGTCAGCTCCTCCTTGGTCGTGCGCCAGGTGAAGTAGGTGTAGCTCTGCGTGAAGCCGAGCTTGGCCAGGCCGTACAGGCGGGCCGGGCGGGTGAACGCCTCGGACAGGAACAGCACGTCGGGGTGCCGGTCCTTGACCGCCCAGATCAGCCACGCCCAGAAGTCCGGCGGCTTGGTGTGCGGGTTGTCGACCCGGAAGATGCTCACCCCGTGGTCGACCCAGTGCAGCACCACGCGCAGCACCTCGTTGTAGAGGCCCTGCGGGTCGTTGTCGAAGTTGACCGGGTAGATGTCCTGGTACTTCTTCGGCGGGTTCTCCGCGTAGGCGATCGAGCCGTCCGGCCGGGTGGTGAACCACTCGGGGTTCTTCAGCACCCACGGGTGGTCGGGGGCGCATTGCAGCGCCAGGTCCAGCGCCACCTCGAGGTTCAGCTCGCGGGCGCGAGCGACGAACGCGTCGAAGTCCTCGATCGTGCCGAGCTCCGGGTGGATCGCGTCGTGCCCGCCCTCGTCCGCGCCGATCGCCCAGGTCGAGCCGGGGTCGTCCTCGGTGGCGGTGAGCGTGTTGTTCGGGCCCTTGCGGTTCACCCGCCCGATCGGGTGGATCGGGGGCAGGTAGGCGACGTCGAAGCCCATGGCCGCGATGCGGTCCAGCTCCTTGGCGGCGGTGACGAACGTGCCGTGCACCGGGACGCCCGACTCGTCCACGCCGCCCGTGCTGCGGGGGAAGAACTCGTACCACGAGCCGAACGCCGCCCGCTCCCGGTCGACCCACACCTTCTGCGGCTTGCCCTTGGTGATCAGCTCGCGGACGGGGTGGTCGTGCATGATCCGGCGGACGTCGCCCGCCAGGGCGGGTGCGACCCGCTCGGCCAGGGGGCGGTGCTCGTCGCGCAGCGCGGTGGCCGCGTTGACCAGCAGCGGCTTGTCCTTGCGCCGGTCGGGGCGGCGGCTGACGCGGTCGAGCAGCAGCGCGCCGCTCTCCAGGTCGTTCGCCAGGTCGTCGGCGCCCTGACCGGCGGCGATCTTGACCTCGACGGCGTGCTGCCAGGTGGCCCAGGGGTCGCTCCAGGCGTCCACGCGGAACGTCCACGAGCCCGTCGCGTCCGGCACGATCGTGGCGGCCCAGCGGTCCAGGCCGACGCCGTGCGGGACCATCCGTGTCTGTCTGGCGACCCGGTCGTTCGGTCCCCGCCACACCACCGTGGCGGCCACGGCGTCGTGGCCCTCGCGCCACACCGTGGCCTCGACCGGGACGTGTTCGCCGACCACGGCCTTCGCCGGGTAGCGACCGCCGCTCACGGTCGGGGAGACATCGTCGATACCGAGTCGTCCGCTCATCGGCAGCGCCCCTCTCACCTGGTGTGACGCTTGCACGGTCAAGTCTGCCCGCAGCGGTGGGACGGCCCACCACCGGGACACCTGTACCCGCTGTTCCTACCCGTTCTGATCGGATTGCACACTTGGCGGTGGCGCCCGTCTCGCGATCCGAGCAGATTCGCAGGCGGTGATCCGCTTCGACCGGGAGCCACGTCGATCTCGATCGAGCGACTAGGGCTCACACGATCGGAGTAGCGCCGGCCGGACCACCCTGCCGCGCCACCCCGCCCTGGCGATCAGCCGCACGCCGGGGTGCCCCCGGCGGCCTCCGACCGCGCCGAGCGCACGCCCCGCCGCCGAACGTGTCCAGGGTTCCGCGTCAACGTTTGCGCACTGTGGGCGAAATAACTTGCAGAGCGCCGTTTGCCCTGGTGAAGCTGTATCGGTCACGGCATCGGTTCGGGTGACCGTTGTCCCGCACCGCTGGATGGGGGATAAGGTCCGACGCCATGCGAGCACTTCGCCGGTTCACCGTCCGAGCCAGCCTGCCCGAGCCGTTGACCGCCCTGGGCACCCTCGCCACGAACCTGCGCTGGACGTGGCACCAGCCCACCCAGGACCTGTTCGCTTCGGTCGACCCAGAGCTGTGGGCCGAGCACGGCGACCCGTTGCGGCTGCTGTCCGTGGTCGCGCCCGACCGCCTCGAAGCCCTCGCCCGTGACGAGCAGTTCCTCGCGCACGCCCGCGCCCTGGCCGACGACCTGCACCGCTACACCACCGGACCGCGCTGGTTCCAGCGCCGCCAGGACGAGATCGCCCAGCGCCGCGAGCACGGCAACCACGACCTGCACCCCCTGCCGACCGCGATCGCCTACTTCTCGATGGAGTTCGGCGTCACCGAGGCCCTGCCGAACTACTCCGGCGGCCTCGGCGTGCTGGCGGGCGACCACCTCAAGGCGGCCTCGGACCTGGGCGTGCCGCTGATCGCGGTCGGCCTGCTCTACCGGTCGGGCTACTTCCGCCAGGCGCTGTCCCTGGACGGCTGGCAGATCGAGCACTACCCGGTGCTCGACCCGCGAGGCCTGCCGCTGGAGCTGCTCACCGAGCCGTCCGGCGCGCCGATCCTCGTGCACGTCGCCATGCCGGGCGACCGGGTGCTGCGCGCCAAGGTGTGGAAGGCGCAGGTCGGCCGCATCCCGCTGCTCCTGCTCGACTCCGACGTCGAGGAGAACGACGACGACCTGCGCGGCGTCACCGACCGCCTCTACGGCGGCGACCAGGACCACCGCATCCGGCAGGAGATCCTGGCCGGCGTGGGCGGCGTCCGCGCCGTGCGCACGTACTGCGACCTGACCGGGCACCCGTCGCCCGAGGTGTTCCACACCAACGAGGGCCACGCGGGCTTCCTCGGCCTGGAGCGCATCCGCGAGCTGGTCACGACCGAGGGCCTGGACTTCGACCAGGCGTTGGCGGCGGTCCGCGCGGGCACGGTGTTCACCACGCACACGCCGGTGCCGGCGGGCATCGACCGGTTCCCGGTCGACCTGGTGCAGCACTACTTCGGCTCCGAGGCCCTGCTGCCGGGCGTGAACACCCAGCGCCTGCTCGCCCTCGGCGCGGAGGACAACCCCGGCCTGTTCAACATGGCGCACATGGGCCTGCGGCTCGCGCAGCGCGCCAACGGCGTCTCCCGGCTGCACGGCACCGTCAGCCGCGACATGTTCCGCGGCCTGTGGCCGGGCTTCGACGCCGCCGAGGTGCCGATCGGCTCGGTCACCAACGGCGTGCACGGCCCGACGTGGGCGGCGACCGAGATGAGCAGGCTCGTCGGCGACACGGAGGAGGCCGGCGTCGGCCTGCACGGGTTCGAACCCGTCACCGACCAGCGGCTGTGGGAGCTGCGCAACGACCTGCGCGGCAAGCTCGTCGACGAGGTCCGCCGCCGCACGCGCGCGTCGTGGTTGCAGCGCGGCGCTTCGGCGTTGGAGCTGGGCTGGACCGACTCGGTGTTCGACCCGGACGTGCTGACCGTCGGCTTCGCCCGCCGCGTGCCGACCTACAAGCGGCTGACGCTGATGCTGCGCGACGCCGAACGGCTGCGCGCGCTCCTGCTGCACCCCGAACGGCCGGTGCAGCTGGTCGTCGCGGGCAAGTCGCACCCCGCCGACGACGGCGGCAAGGCGTTGATCCAGCAGATCGTGCGGTTCGCCGACGACGCGGGCGTGCGGCACCGGATCGTGTTCCTGCCCGACTACGACATGTCCATGGCCCGGTACCTGTACTGGGGTTGCGACGTGTGGCTGAACAACCCGATGCGCCCGCTGGAGGCGTGCGGCACGTCCGGCATGAAGTCGGCGCTCAACGGCGGGCTGAACCTGTCGATCCGCGACGGCTGGTGGGACGAGCTGTACGACGGCAGCAACGGCTGGGCCATCCCGACCGCCGACGGCATCACCGACCCGACCCGGCGTGACGACCTGGAGGCCGCCGCGCTGTACGACCTGCTCGGCAACCAGGTCGCGCCGCTGTTCTACGACCGCGGCGAGGACGGGGTGCCGACGCGGTGGCTGGCGATGGTGCGGCACACGCTGGCCTCGCTCGGCCCGGCGGTGCAGGCGTCGCGGATGGTGCGCGAGTACGTGGAGAACCTGTACGCGCCCGCCGCGTCGTCGGCCGCCTCGGTCGTCGGCGAGGGTTTCCGGGGCGCGAAGGAGCTGGCCGCGTACCGGCAGCGGCTGCGGGCGTCGTGGACCCGGGTGCGGGTGCTGGAGTCGGAGATGTCGCTGAACGGGTCGGTGACGCCGAACCTCGGCTCGCCGGTCGGCGTGCGGGCGCGGATCGAGCTGGCCGGCCTCGAACCGTCCGAAGTGGATGTCCAGGTGGCGTTGGGCCGGGTCGGCGACTCCGACGAGCTGTACGACGTGGTCACGCACGGGATGGACTACGCGGGCAACGGCAACTACGAGATCGAGGTGCCGCTGCCGCACGCCGGCGCCGTCGGCTACACGGTGCGCGTGCTGCCGCGGCACGACCTGCTCGCGTCACCGGCGGAACTCGGTCGGGTCGTGCTGGCCGGCTGAGGTCGCTCGATCAGATGACCGTCGGCGTGACCGGCGGTCATCTGATTCACGCTGGTGTGCCGAGGTTTCTTCGGTCGGGTGAACTCGCGGTTTTCACCGGCAGGTGGCCGCGCGTCCGCGCTTACGCTTCCGCCGTGAGGAAATTCGCAACGATCGGCACGGTGCTCGCCGTCGTGCTCGCCGTGGCCGTCATCCCGGCCGCGTCGGCGCAGCGGCGGTCGGCGGAACCGCCCGCCGCGTGCGCGGGACTGGTGACGCAGCTCGCGGACACGCTCAAGACGGTGGTCGCACCGCTGGCCGCGAACCCGCCGGCGCCGGACAAGGCCGCCGTGCCGCTGGGCGAGGCGCTCCGCGTGCTGGTGGCGATGACGGCCGCGAAGTGCCTGCCGACACCACCGACGACCGCGCCCGCCGAGAGCCGGTTGCACGGGCCGGAGCTGTGCCTGTCGCAGGACCTGGCGATGTTCGCCGGCGCGTTCAGCGTGTTGAGCAAGATCGTGCCCGGCGCCGTGGCGCCGGATCCGGGGAAGCTGCGCGCCGAAGTGCAGACGTGGTTGAAGCTGGTGAACGAGGCCCTGAAGACCTGCGGCCTGCCCGTGCCGGAGGGCGGCATGCCGACCATGCCGGATCAACCCGCATAGATCGGAGTCGGCGATGTGCGGCGTCATCTACCTCGGCGATCGAAGGGTCGAGATCCCTTGCCTGGTGCTGGATCCGCTCTGGTGGCGGCATCCGTGGCCGCCGATCGACTTCACGCAGATCGGTCTGGGCGAGGACACCGCGGGGCCGCTTCCCGAGCCGTGGAAGGTGGAGCTGACCAAGCTCGGTGAGATGTTGGCGGCTGCCGGTCGGTTCAGGGATGACGGGCAGGCTGATCGCCTCGGTGCGGTCATCGTCGAGGTCGGTAACGCCATCGCCGAGCAGGAGCGAGCGGAAGTGCGGTTCGAGTGGGCCGCGCACGTGAGGTAGTGCTGCGCGAAGTCCGACCTGGAGCCGGACTTCCCCGCTCGCACCCGTGACCCGACCGATGCCGCCGGACGCAGCCCCGGCTCCGGTCAGGTGATGTTGAGCCGGGCCGTGGTTTCGGCGACCCGGGGCATCCAGCCGGCGAGTTGTTCGGCCTCGACCAGGCTCGCGCGGGCGGCCGCGTTGTCACCGGCGGCCATGTGGGCGCGGGCGATCGTGGCCAGGGCGTCGGCGCGGGCGAGACCGGTCTCGCTGGTGGCCTTGGCCTGGGTGGCGAGGGCCAGCGCGGTGGCGTGGTCGTGCTCGATCAGGGCGAGTTGGGCCAGCGTGGCCGTGCAGCGGTGGCGGGGGTAGCCGAACTTCATCGCGCCGTCCGCCGCGCGTTTCGCCGCGGGCACGCCGACGTCCGCGGGCAGTTGGCCGCCCTCGACCGCGTTCGCCGTGGAGCCGGCCATCGCGGCGAGCACGAACGCCATGTCGCGCGGCTCCAGGTCGGTGCGCCCGACCAGGCCGCTGACCAGGTGCAACGCCTCGCCGTAGCGGGCGCGCAGCGTCAGCACGGAGGACCGCGCGCCGATCGCGACCAGCAGCGTGGGGTGGCGCTCGACCAGTTCGTCGGCCAGCGCCTCGGCCCGGTCGAGGTCGCCGACTTCGAGCGCGTCGGTGACCTCGTTGACCAGGGGGGTCGCCTCGTACTCGGCCGCCGTGCGGCCGGACACGCGGGGCAGGGCGAACAGGAACCAGCCGGGTGAGGTGGTGCCCGCGCCGCGTCGTGGCCACAGGCCGTTGAGCAGCACGGCCGTGCCCGCGACCGCGAAACCGCGCAGGAACGGCTGATCCGCGTCCGACCAGCCGAGCGCGCCGAGCCAGGCCACCGCCACGACCACCGCGGCCACGACGGCCGACGTGAGCCCGGTCAGCCACAGCCGGCGGCGGACCGGCGCCTTGATCGACGTGAGGCCGACCGACATCAGCAGCGGGATCGTCCGCCACACCACCCGAAGGTGGGGCTTCGTCCACGTGCGGATCTCGCCGCCGACGCCGATCTCGACCAACGGCACCCGCACGTGGAACAGCCGTGCGCCGGCCAGCAGGCCGAGTTGGAGCGCCACGTTGACCGCCCACGTCCCCACCGCGGCCCCGCCGAACGTCGCGACACCCGGCCGCCAGACCACGAGGACGACCAGGGCCAACCCGGTCAGCGCTTTCCACACGAACCTGGAGACGCTGCCGCCGGCCTCCTGGTTCCCGAACGCGGAACTCGGGTGTGCTGAAGGCAGGACCCGCGCGACCTGAAGGATCGACCCGCGGGTCCTGGAGGTTCGACACGCGCGTGTGTCGAACGCTCGGGTCGCGTGTGTCGGACGCTCCGGTCGCGCGGGTCGGACGCTCAGGTACGCCGAGTTCCGCGTTCGGGGCGGTCAGGTGACGGCTTGGGTGGCGCCCGGGCGCACGGGCAGGCCGGCGGCGGCGTAGCCGCGGAAGCCGCCGACCAGGTCCGTCGCACGCGGCAGGCCCACGCGTTGCAGGTCGCGGGCGGCCAGGCTGGAGGCGTAGCCCTCGTTGCACAGCACGACCACGGTGGTGTCGGCGGTGAAGCCGGGGATCCGGTGCTCGCCGTTCGGGTCCAGCCGCCACTCCAGCACGATGCGCTCCACCGGGATCGAGCCGGGGATCTCACCCTCCGCCGCCCGGTCGTGGTGTGGTCTGATGTCGACCACCAGCACGTCCGACAGCCCGGCCAGCTCCTCCGGCGACACGCGGCTCAACGACCGCCGCGCTTGTTCCAGCAACTCCTCGGCACTCACGGACCCTCCTGGTCGGCCAGAACGCGCAGCTGCTCCAACGGCAGCCGCAGGGCGGGCAGCGGCGGGATCTCCCGCGGTATGTCGGCGAGGCTCGCGTACTCCCGGGTCGGCACCAGCGGCGGCGAGTAGGCGTGCACGCTCGCCGCACCGATACTGCCCTGGTTCAGCACCCGGTGCGCACGCCCGGCGCCGAACCCCAACGCGCTGCCCACGGGCCGCCGCGCGCTGCGGATCGGCCCACCGGGGTAGCGGTAGTCCTCCGCCAGCTCACCGGTGAGCACGGTGAACGAGCCCGCCGCGCCACCGTGGTCGTGCGCTTCGGTGCCCTGACCGGGCAGCCAGCTCAGCAGCCACAGCTCGACGCCCCCGGTCAGCCCGAGCCGCGCCCACCAGCGCCGATCGGGGTCGTACCGGAGGACGTCCAGCAGCGGGGTGGTCAGTTCGGCGGCGACGGTGGACGTCAGCTCGCGCAGCTCGCGCGGCGTCCACAGGTCGCGTTCGGGGTGGATGATGTCGCGCAGGAACCGCACGTCCAGCTTCGGGTGCAGGTCGGCGCGCGCGATCGTCGCGGTCACGTGGGTCGCTCCTGATGGCTACGGGTCGGGCGGGGTAGCGATCAAGACGCGACGCGGCGTCAACCAGGTAGGCCGGACCGGCCGCGTCGCGTCCGGCTACACCCGCACGACGCCACCAGCAGGAGGTCGATCGTGCGGTCGCACCAGGTCAGCAACGGGCGGGCCACGCCGGCATCGTGCCACGGATCGGCGCACCGCGCGCACGGCTCTCACCAGGCAGGATCGTGTCGGTGGCGGAGGCAGTCGGTCACCGACACAACTCAGTTCGGCACCCTCAGCAGCAACAGCGAGCGGCCCTCCAGCACGACGGTCGCGCCGGCCGCCAGGCTCTCCCCGGCCGCGGGCGAGCCGTCGGGGGTGGTGGAGTCGATCGTCGGCTCGTAGCGCCCGCCGTACTCGGGTCCCGGCAGCGTGACCTCGACCGGGTCCGCGCCCGCGTGCAGGAGCAGCAGCCACGAGTCGTCCGACACCAGTTCGCCGTCACGCGAGCGGGACAGGCTGTTCGACCCGTCGATCCACATGCCGAGGAACCGGCGGCCCTCGTCGAACCAGTCGGTCTCGGCCATCTCCTCGCCGTCCGGCCGGAACCACACCAGGTCGGGCGCGCCGGACGACGTGGTCCGGCCGTCGAAGAACTGCGGCTGCCGCAACGCGGGCGACGCGCGCCGCACCGCGATCACGCGCCGGGCGAACGCCAGCATCGCCTCGCCCTCGCCGCCGAGCTTCCAGTCCACCCACGACGTCTCGTCGTCCAGGCAGTACGCGTTGTTGTTGCCGCCCTGCGTGCGCCACTGCTCGTCACCGGCGGTCAGCATCGGCGTGCCGGTGGACAGCATCAGCGTGGCGAGCAGGTTGCGCGCCTGCCGGGCCCGCAGCGCCAGCACCTCCGCGTCGTCCGTCTCGCCCTCGACGCCGCAGTTCCACGACCGGTTGTCGTTGGTGCCGTCGCGGTTGTCCTCGCCGTTGGCCAGGTTGTGCTTCTCGTTGTAGGACACGAGGTCGCGCAGCGTGAACCCGTCGTGCGCGGTGATGAAGTTGACCGACTGCCACGGCCGCCGCAGGTCGTCGGCGTACAGGTCGGACGAGCCCGACAACCGGTACGCCAGGTCGCGCACGCTGGTCATGCCGCGCCAGAAGTCGCGCACCGTGTCGCGGTACCGGCCGTTCCACTCGGCCCACTGCACGCCGAAGTCGCCGACCCGGTAGCCGTCGCCGGTGGCGTCCCACGGCTCGGCGATCAGCTTGCACCGCGACAGCACGGGGTCCTGCGTGATCGCGGTGAGCATCGCCGACGCCCGGTCGAACCGGCCGCCGCCGGGCCTGCCCAGCGTGGACGCGAGGTCGAACCGGAAGCCGTCCACGCCCAGCTCGGTGGCCCAGTACCGCAGCGAGTCCGTCACCAGCCGCACGAACTGCGGCGACCCGGCCTCGGTGGTGTTGCCGCAGCCGGTGATGTCGAGCGTGCCGCCGCCGTCGATGTGCAGGTAGTAGCCGGGCGCGTCGAATCCCCGGTAGGACAGCGTCGGACCCTCCGGACCGCCCTCGCACGTGTGGTTGAACACCACGTCGATGATCACTTCGATCTCCGCGTTGTGCAGCGCGGCGACCATCGTGCGGAACTCCTCCACCTCGCGGCCCGGCTCGCTGGCGTAGGCGGGGTGCGGCGCGAAGTAGCTCAGCGGCGAGTAGCCCCAGTAGTTGTGCCTGCCGTCGCGGATCAACGACGGCTCGTCGACGAACGCGTGCACCGGCAGCAGCTCGACCGACGTCACGCCGAGCCGGGTCAGGTGCTCCAGCACGGCCGGGTGCGCCAGCCCCAGGTACGTGCCGCGCTGGTGCTCGGGCACGGCCGGGTGCCGCTTGGTGAACCCCCGCACGTGCAGCTCGTAGACCACCGCCTCCTCGAACGGCACCTCGGGCTTCACGCCGGTGTCCGGCCCGCCGGGCGAGGTGACCACGGACAGCGGCACGCTGCCGAGCGAGTCGACCGGTGACGGTCCGCCGAGCATCGGGTCGTCCACGTAGCCCAGCGCCGCGTCGAGGTCGGACAACGTCCCCGTGATCCGCGTCGCATACGGGTCGACCAACAGCTTCGCCGGGTTGCACCGCAGGCCGCGTGACGGGTCGTACGGCCCGTGCACGCGGTAGCCGTAGCGCTGACCGGGCGTGACGCCGGAGATCAGCCCGTGCCAGACGCCGAACGTGCGCTCGGTCAGCTCGACCCGCTCCTCGGTGCCGTCTTCGCTGATCAGGCACACTTCCACGGCGTGCGCGGGCGGTGCCGAGACCGCGAAGCGCACACCTCCGGCCTCGGGGTGCGCCCCGAGGGGGAACGGTCGGCCCGCGAGCAGGATCGAGTCGGCAGCCATGCGCCCGATCTTTCCAGCACACACGCTCGGTGTGGGCATGAGCGCGCTCAGGTTCACCGACCCCGCCCATACCTCCCCCCACCGGACCACCGGCGGAACGGGGTGCAGAACAATGGCGGCGGCGGCGCATCGACGGGGCGAGGGCAGGCGTGGAAAACGAAGATCTGGTCATCCACATGCAGGGTGTTTCGGTTCGACGTGGCAAGACCACGCTGGTCGGGGACGTCGACTGGAGCGTGGAGCTCGACGAGCGCTGGGTCGTGCTCGGCCCGAACGGCGCCGGCAAGACGACGCTGCTCCGGCTGGCCGGCGCGGAGCTGCACCCGACCAAGGGCAAGGTGCACCTGCTCGGCGAGCGGATCGGCCGGACCGACATGGCCGAGCTGCGGCCCCGGATCGGGCTGTCCTCCTCGGCGTTGAACGGGCGCATCCCGGCCGACGAGAAGGTGGTCGACCTGGTGGTCAGCGCCGGGTACGCGGTGCTGGGGCGCTGGCGCGAGGAGTACGACCGGCTCGACACCGGCCGGGCCAGGCAGCTGCTGGCCACGATGGGCATCGAGCACCTGGCCGACCGCACTTACGGCACGCTGTCCGAGGGCGAGCGCAAGCGCACGCTGATCTCGCGCGCGTTGATGACCGACCCGGAGATGCTGCTGCTCGACGAGCCCGCGGCGGGCCTGGACCTGGGCGGCCGCGAGGACCTGGTCGCCCGGCTGTCCGAGCTGGCGATGGACCCGGACGCGCCGGCGACGGTGCTGGTCACGCACCACGTGGAGGAGATCCCGCCCGGCTTCACGCACGCGCTGCTGCTGCGTGACGGCGGCATCGTGGCGCAGGGCCTGCTGGCCGACGTGCTGACCGAGGAGAACCTCTCGAAGACGTTCGACCAGCCGCTGGAGCTCCAACGGTCGGGTGACAGGTACTTCGCCCGCCGGAAAACTACCGAGGGGTAACCTGCGAGGCGCACCGACGTCAGGGTCGAGGAGGACCGCGTGGCTGAGTTCGTGAGGCTCGAAGTCGAGGACGGGATCGGCACCATCCGGCTGGACCGCCCGCCGATGAACGCGCTCAACCGGCAGGTCCAGGAGGAGATCCGGTCCGCCGCGCTGGAGGCCGCCGACCGGGCCGACGTCTACTCGGTGATCGTCTACGGCGGGCCGAAGGTGTTCGCGGCGGGCGCGGACATCAAGGAGATGGCCGAGCTGTCCTACGCCGAGATGGCGGCCCGCGCGGGCGCGTTCACCTCGGCGCTGCGCGCGGTGGAGGAGATCCCCAAGCCGACCGTGGCCGCCATCACCGGGTACGCCCTGGGCGGCGGGTTCGAGCTGGCGCTGTGCGCGGACCGGCGGATCGCGGGCGACAACGCCAAGGTCGGCCAGCCGGAGATCCTGCTCGGCGTCATCCCCGGCATGGGCGGCACGCAGCGCCTGCCGCGGCTGATCGGGCCGTCGCGCGCCAAGGACCTGATCTACACCGGCCGGTTCGTGGGCGCCGAGGAGGCGTTGCGCATCGGCATGGTGGACGAGGTCGTGGCGCCCGACGACGTCTACGGGGCGGCGAAGCGGTGGGCCGGCCAGTTCGTGAACGGCCCGGTGCGCGCCTACGCCGCCGCGAAGGCCGCGATCGACGGCGGGTTGGACACCGACCTCGGCAGCGGGCTGAAGCTGGAGAGCCAGCTGTTCGCGGCGATGTTCGCCACCGAGGACCAGAAGACCGGCATGGCGTCGTTCATCGAGAACGGCCCGGGGAAGGCGAAGTTCAGTGGCCGTTGATCCCAAGCCCAACCCGCACGCCACCGCCGAGGAGATCGAGGCGGCGTACAAAGACCCCAAGCTCGCGAACGTGCTCTACCACGACTGGGAAGCGGGCACGTACGACGAGAAGTGGTCGATCTCCTACGACGAGCGCTGCATCACCTACGCCACGGACCGGTTCCGCGCGGTCGCGGGTGACACCGGGCCGTACGAGCACGCGTTGGAGCTGGGCTGCGGCACGGGGTTCTTCCTGCTCAACCTGATGCAGGGCGGCGTGATCAAGCGCGGCTCGGTGACCGACCTGTCGCCGGGCATGGTCGAGGTGGCGCTGCGCAACGCCGGGCAGCTGGGGCTGCCGGTCGACGGCCGGGTGGCCGACGCCGAGCGCATCCCGTACGACGACGACACGTTCGACCTGGTGGTGGGGCACGCCGTGCTGCACCACATCCCGGACGTGCCCGCCGCGATGCGCGAGGTGCTGCGGGTGCTCAAGCCGGGCGGCAAGTTCGTGTTCGCGGGCGACCCGACGAACGTGGGCAACCTCTACGCCCGCAACCTCGGCCGGCTGACCTGGTGGCTGACCACCAACGTGACCAAGCTGGCCCCGCTCAACGACTGGCGCCGGCCGCAGGAGGAGCTGGACGAGTCCTCGCGGGCCGCGGCGCTGGAGGCCGTGGTCGACCTGCACACGTTCGACCCGTCGGACCTGGAGCGGACCGCGCGCGGCGCCGGCGCGGTCGGCGTGCGCGCGGTGACCGAGGAGCTGTCGGCGGCGTTGTTCGGCTGGCCGGTGCGCACGTTCGAGGCCGCCGTGCCGCGCGAGAAGCTGGGCTTCGGGTGGGCGATGTTCGCCTACAAGACCTGGCAGCGGCTGTCCTGGGTGGACGAGAACGTGCTGGCCAAGGTGCTGCCGCGCGAGCTGTTCTACAACGTCTCCGTGACGGGTCGCAAGCCGGTCTAGTGGCCTACGCCTTCAGCCTCGACGACGTGGCGTACCTGCGTTCGGACGCCGGGCGCGCCGCGTTGTCGGCGCTGGCCGACCTGCCGCTGACGCCCGCGTCGCGGCTGGCGGACGTGAACCGGGCCAGGCAGGTCTCGCCGACGCGCTTCGCGGCGGTGCTGGAGACGGTGCTGTTGCGGCGCAAGGCGGTCGCGAAGGTCGGTTTCGCCGACGGGCTGTTCACCTCCGACGCGTTGCAGCAGGCCACCGCCCACCCGGTGGCGGTGCACCGGGCACGTCGCTTCCGCGGTCGGGCGCACGACGTGACCTGCTCGATCGGGGCGGACCTGGCGGCGTTGCCCGAGGGTTCCATCGGGTCGGACCTGGACCCGGTGCGGCTGGCCATGGCGCGGCACAACCTGGGTGACGCGGTGCCGTTGGTGCGCGCGGACGCGTTGCGACCGGTGTCGCGCGGCACGGCGGTGCTCGCCGACCCGGCGCGGCGGGACGCGAGCGGGCGGCGCACGTGGCGGCCCTCGGACTTCGCGCCGCCGTTGGACGAGCTGGCGGAGGCCTACGCGGACCGCGACCTGGCGGTGAAGTGCGCGCCGGGCGTCGACTTCGCGGTCGCGCCGTGGGCGGACGAGGTCGAGCTGGTGTCGTTGGACGGGCAGGTGCGCGAGGCGTGCCTGTGGACGCGCGGCCTGGCCACGCCCGGCGTGTCGCGGCGGGCGACCGTGCTGCGGTCGGACGGTCCGGAGTGGACGGTCACGTCCGCCGACCCCGACGACTGCGGTGTGCGCGAGCCGGACGAGTGGCTGGTCGACCCGGACGGCGCGGTGGTGCGGGCCGGGCTGGTGCGGCACTACGCGGCCCGGCACGGGTTGGCGCAGCTGGACGAGCGGATCGCCTACCTGACCGGACCCACGCCGCCGCCGGGCGTGCGCGCGTTCCGGGTGGTGGAGCACGGGCACTACAGCGAGAAGGCGTTGCGGTCCGTGCTGCGGGCGCACGACGTGGGCCGGCTGGAGATCCTGGTGCGCGGGCTGGACGTGGACCCGAACGCGCTGCGGCCGAGGCTGAAGCTGTCCGGGTCGGCGGAGGCGACCGTGGCGCTGACGCGCATCGGCCGCCGTCCCGTCTACCTACTCGCGCACGCCGAGCGCACCTAGCCGCTCGAAGAGGAACGCGCGCAGGCCGTCGAGGTCGGCGTCCAGCGTGATGTCGAGCGTCTTGGGCGCCTCCACCTCCAGTCGCCGGTCCACCACGAGCGCGCCCCGGTTCGGGCCGTAGGAGCAGTCGACGTCCACCGGGAACGGCGTGCCGCTCAGGATGCCGGGCCGCACCGCCTCGGCCACCGCGACCGCGTCGTGCACCGCCATGCCGTCCCAGCCGAGGAAACGCCGGTAGGTCTCCAGGTAGGAGGGCGTGAGGCCGACCAGCGTGGCGGCGACCCGCGACGTCTTCGCCAGCGCGTCCAGCCACTCGGCGCTGACCGCGCAGCGGCGGGTCAGGTCCATCGGCACCAGCGTCGTGGGCACGTCCTCCTCGACCAGCACGCGGCGGGCGGCCTCGGGGTCGCTCCAGACGTTGAACTCGGCCGTGGCGGTGACGTTGCCGCCGCTCACCCCGCCGCCCATGACGACGAGCCTGCCGATCTTCGGCTTGAGGCCGGGGTGGGCGGCCAGCAGCAGCGCGATGTTGGTGAGCGGGCCGATGGGGACGATCGTGACGGGTCGGTCGGCCTGGTCGAGCAGGTCGCGCAGCAGCGTGACGGCGTCGCGCCCGTCGGGGCCTCGGGTGGCTTCCGGCAGCGTGTCGGCGTACCCGGAGAGTCCGTCCTTGCCGTGGGCGCTGGACAGGTGCGGGTGGGGGTGGACCAGCGGCCGGGACGCGCCGACGCCCACCGGCACGTCGTCGCGGCCCAGGAGCGCCAGCAGCCGCAGGGCGTTGCGCGTGGTGTTCTCCAGCGACACGTTGCCGAAGACGGTGGTCACCCCGATCAGGTCGACCTCGGGGCTGGCGGCGGCGAGGGCGAGGGCGAACGCGTCGTCCACGCCGGGGTCGGTGTCGATGATGAGGGGTGTCGTCACGGCACCATCCTGGATCACGGCCGGCACCGGGGCAGCAGCGGCGGGTTGGGCTTGCGGTGGATCGCCAGCTTGTAGGCCGGGGTCACCAGCACGTCGCCGATCGTGCCGGGCCGCACGTCGGTGAGCGTGCACAGGGTCCGGCCCCGGACCGAGTCCTGCCGCAGGATCTCCGGCCGGCGCGTGTCGTGCGCGATGAACGTCAGGTCGTGGTCGCCGGACTCGACCACGTAGCCCACCGACCGCGTGCCGTCGGTCCGCTCGACCGCCTCGACGGGCAGCCAGAACTGCACGCCGTGGAAGTTGATCGCGAGGGTGCACGCGGTCAGCGGGATGGCCAGCACGGCCGTCACCCAGCGGCGGCTGAAGCCGTGCTCCTCCCGCATGCCCCTGATCTCCAGCCAGGTGACCGCCACGCCGGCCAGCATCATCCCGGCCAACAGCAGCGGGAGCAGGGCGCAGGACAGGACGGCCGCCGCGAAGAGGGCGCCGCGGACCACGCGGCTCTTCCTGGTCTTGGGCACCACGGCGTACAGCGCGACGAACGCGAAGGCGGGCAGCACCATGAACGTGGGGCTGAAGGCGCTGAACGCGACCGCGGCGAAGTCGATGTGCCGCGCGACGATCCGGACCAGTCGGAGGTCGAAGTCGGCGAACAGCAGCGCCTTGAGCACCACCATGGCGATCGGGACGCCGGTGAGGAGCAGCGCGGCCAGCTCGAACCAGCTCCACGACCTCCCCGGTAACCGCTCGGCGGCGCGGCGGCCCCGCCCCGCCCCGACCCGGCTGAGCCTGGACCGGTCGGCGGGACGCCGGCGAACCCGGATCGGTGGCACGCGCTTCCCCCAGTGGTGCGTTCGACGGCACGGCGACCTGGCACTTTAGCGGTCGGAGGTGGAAGTTAGAGTGCCATTCGTGACGAGCATGTGGGGTGCCCCGGTGTGGACGAGGTGGCGCCGGTCGCGCCGCGATCCGGCGCAGGCCAGGTTCCTCACCCTGGCGTCGTTGCGCTGGGTCCTGCGGCACCGCGCGTACACGCCCTGGTACCTCGTGCGGTACTGGCGGTTGCTGAAGTTCCGGGTCGCGAACCCGCACGTGGTGCTGCGCGGCATGGTGTTCCTGGGCAAGAAGGTCGACCTGCACTGCCGCCCCGGCTACGGCCGGCTGGAGATCGGGCGCTGGGTGCACATCGGCGACGGCAACGCCATCCGCTGCCACGAGGGTTCGCTGCGGATCGGCGACAAGGCCGTGTTCGGCAAGGACAACACGGTGAACTGCTACCTCGACGTGGAGATCGGCGCGGCCACGCTGATCGCCGACTGGGTCTACGTCTGCGACTTCGACCACGTCACGGCGGACGTCACGCTGCCGATCAAGGACCAGGGCATCGTGAAGTCGCCGGTGCGCATCGGGCCGGACTGCTGGCTCGGCACGAAGGTCACCGTCACCCGCGGCACGCGGATCGGGCGCGGCTGCGTGATCGGCGCGCACGCCGTGGTGCGCGGCGACGTGCCGGACTTCAAGATCGCCGTGGGCATCCCGGCGAAGGTCGTCAAGGACCGCCGCGCGGACTACGAGGCCGACGCCGTGCGCCGCGCCGCCGTCGCCGACATGGCGCGCAAGGCGCAGGAAGCCCTCGAGCAGTCCCGCAACGGCTCCTAGACGGGCTGGAGCTCCTCGCCCGCCTTGCGGTCGTACTCCTCCTGCGCGGCGCGGATGTCGTCGATGTGGGTCTCCGACCACACCCTGATCGCGTCCATCAGGCCGCCCACGTTGTCACCCAGCGGCGTGAGGCTGTACTCGACGCGCGGCGGCACGCTCGGGTAGACGGCGCGGTGCACGAGCCCGGCCCGTTCCAGGTCCCGCAGGGTCTGGGTGAGCATCTTCTGGGTGATGCCGTCGAGGCGTCGCCGGAGCTCGCCGAAGCGCAGGGTGCCGGGGCGCAAGCCTCCGATCACCAGGCACACCCACTTGTTGGTGAGCAGGTCGAGCACGGCTCGTGACGCGCACGTGCGGAGGTAGGCGTCCGCGCCGCCGTGAGCGCGCAGGTCAGGGGTGGTATACACGAGGTACCTAATTACCATTCAGGTGCCTACTTCACAAGAGGTACCACTGAAGATGATCCTTTGACCATGACGAACGAGATGCGAGCGGTGATGGTCGAGGCCTTCGGCGGGCCCGAGGTCATGGAGGTGCGGACGGTCGCGCGGCCGGAGCCGGCGCGGGACGAGATCGTGGTCGAGGTGCGCGCGGCCGGCGTGAACCCGTTCGACTGGAACGTGCGGCGGCACGGCTACTGGTTCACCACGCCGTGGGTGCCCGGCTGGGACGTCTCCGGCGTCGTGGTGGACGTGCCGGCGGGTGAGAACCGGTTCCGGGTCGGCGACGAGGTGTTCGGCATGCCCCACCTGCCGCGCGAGGCCGGCGCGTACGCCGAGTACGTGGCCGCGCCCGCGCGCCACTTCGCCCGCAAGCCCGCCGGCCTCGACCACGTGCACGCGGCGGCCCTGCCGCTGGCCGCGCTCACCGCGTGGCAGGCCCTCACCGAGGCCGCCGACGTCAAGCCGGGCGACCGGGTGCTGGTCCACGCCGCCGCGGGCGGTGTCGGGCACGTCGCCGTGCAGCTGGCGAAGTCGCTCGGGGCGTGGGTGATCGGCACCGCGCGCGCCGGCAAGCACGACCTGCTGCGCGAGCTGGGCGTCGACGAGCCGGTGGACTACACGACGCGGGACTTCGGCGAGCTGCGGGACGTCGACGTGGTGCTCGACCTGATCGGCGGCGACTACGAGCGCCGGTCGATGGGCGTGCTCAAGCCCGGCGGGCTGTACATCGGCCTGCCGGACCCGACCCGGCTGCCCGCCCTCCGCGTCATGGCGGACGAGCTGGGCGTGCGCGCGGCGGTCGTGTCCGTGGTGCCGGACCACGCCGTGCTGGAGCACGTGGCCGGACTGGTGGAGCGCGGCGAGCTGAGGGCGGTCGTCGCCGAGACCTTCCCGCTGGCGGACGTCGTCAAGGCGCACGAGGTCGGCGAGGCGAACCGGACCACCGGCAAGCTGGTGCTCACCGTCTCGGACCGCTGACCCCGCGTCCACGGCGAGGCGCTCGGCCCAGGACGCGCGGTCGGCGGTGGCCAGGGCGTCGTCGTGCGGCGAGAGCGCGGCGGACGCCCGGACCACGGCCGGCGCCGACGGCGTGCTCTCGGCGCATGGCGGAGGACTAGAGGAACACGTTGCCGGTCGGGATCTTGGGGCGGCCCAGCGTCGGGTGGGCCCGGACGGTCGTGGAGCGGTAGACCGCGGCCGTGTCCTCGGCGATCTTCGACCAGTCGAAGTCCGTGGCCAGGCGGGACTTCGCGGCGCGGGCCCGGCGGACGGCGGCGGGGCGGTCGTCCAGCACCGACCGGACCGCGCCGGCCAGGGCCTCGGTGTCGCCGGGGGCGAAGGACAGGCCCGTCACGCCGTCCAGGACGACCTCGCCGAGGCCGCCGGCGGTGGACGCGACGAGAGGCGTGCCGGCCGCCGCGGCTTCCAGCGCGACGATGCCGAACGGCTCGTACTTGCTCGGCAGCACGACCGCGTCCGCCGCCGCCAACGCCGCCGCCAGCGCCCGGTCCGACAGGTGGCCGACGAAGTCCACCGCCCGGCGCACCTTGTGCTTGCGCGCCTGCTCCACGAGCCAGTCCCGGTGCGTGCCGGTGCCCGCCACGACCAACCGGGTGCCCGGGTGGATCCGGCGGATCCGGGGCAGGGCGGCGATCAGGTCCTGCACGCCCTTCTCCCACTCCAGCCGCCCGAAGAACAGCAGCAGCGGCGCACCCGAAGGGCTGTGCGCGGCACGCGCGGCGGCCACGTCGGACGCCCGGACCCGCCACCGGCGGGGCTCGATGCCGTTGTGCAGCACGGTGACCGATGACGGCTCCACCTCGAACAGGTGCGCCACCTCCGTCCGCATCGCCGACGAGCACGTGATCAGCGCGTCCGCCCGGTTCGCCAGCCACCACTCGACCGAGTGCACCTGCTGGTTCAACGTCTGCGACAGCCACCCGCTGTGCCGACCGGCCTCGGTCGCGTGCACGGTCGCCACCAGCGGCGCGCCGCACTCCTCGGCCAGCGCGATCGCGGGGTGCGTGACCAGCCAGTCGTGCGCGTGCACGACGTCCGGCCGCCAGCCGCGCAGCAGCGCCAACCCGGCCCGCGTCATCGCGTGACCCATCGCCAGCGTCCACGCCACCAGGTCCCGCTCGAACACCAGGTGCGTCGGGTCCTCGGCCACCCGGATCAGCCGCACGCCGTCGACCACGGTGTCGGACGTGGGGTGCGTGACCGCGTCCGTCCCCGAGGGCTGCCGGCACAGCACGACCACGTCGTGCCCCTGCGCCGCCAGGTGCCCGGCCAGCGCGTGCACGTGCCGGCCCAAACCGCCGACGACGACCGGCGGGTACTCCCAGGACAACATCAGCACGCGCATGGGCCATCCTCGCATCTCTGCACCGCTACCCTGGGAAGCTCCGGAGGAATCGGGGGCACGGTCATGCAGCCTTGGGTCTGGGCGGTCCTGTTCTGCGCCGCGGTGCTGGCGATCGGGTTCGTGGTCGACCGGAGGGCCCGGGCCCGGCGCGCCGGCCTCGAACGACCCGCCGACACGAAGGGCCGCTCGAAGGCGGACCCGGTGGTGCAGGCCCGGATCGACAACCCCGGTTCGGCGGGCGTCGCGCACCGCCAGCACGGCAACGACCTCTCGGGCGGCGGGGGCCTCAACTAGCCAGCCCCCGCGCGTCGAGGTGGCCGAACGGACCGTCGACCAGGCGCAGTTCGGCCGCCCGCGCACGACCGCGTCCCGCCCGCCGCAGCGCGACGAGCTCGGCGAACCGGTCCGCGTGCACCTTGGCCCGGTACCGGGCGTAGTCGGCGGCCGAGTCCTTGGTGACCATGAACGCCCAGTCGCTGGACAACGCCAGCAACGCCTCCCGCACGGCCTGGTCGGCGACCGGGTCGCGCACCGCGCCGGACAGGTCCAGCGCGAGCAGTTCCCGCTGCACCTCCGCGTTGCCGTGCACGATGTCGCCGACCTGCGGCCCGTTCCACACCTGCCAGTCCTTGCCCGAGCCCCACGACGACGGCGGCACGTCGACCGGCGCGCCGACGTGCCCGGCCTCGACCGCGCCGCGCAACGTCGTGACCAGCACCCCGGCCTCGGGCAGCTGCCGCAGCACCGCTTCCAGCCACGCCGGGCCCTCGTGCCACCAGTGCCCGTACAGCTCGGTGTCGTACGCAGCGACCACCAGGGACGGCTCGCCGTGCTGCTCCTTCAACGCGCGCAGCCGCCGCACCACCGTGTCCACGAAGTCCGCCGCGTGCCGCCGCACGGCCTCCGCCGCCAGGTCCGGGTCGTAGGGCCGCTTGTCGGCCGGCTCGACCTTCTTGCCCGTCACCCGCGACGGCTTGAGCCCGCTGGGGTGGTCGTAGGTGTGGAAGTCCCGGTACGCCGGGTCGCCCGGGTAGCCGACCTTGGGCGACCACACCCGGTAGGACACCTCCAGGTCGCGCCCGAAGGCCACCACGTCCGAAGTGCCGACCGGCCGGCCCGCGGCGGTGTCGCCGCGCAGCGCCGGGCCGTCCACCAGGAACCGCCGCACGCCCGCCCGCGCGTAGTCGTGCTCCATGCCGGGGGCGTACGCGCATTCCGGCGCCCAGATGCCCTCGGGCGTCGACCCGATCCGCTGCGCGGTGTCGACCAACCCGGTGCGCAACGAGAACGCCCGCAGCCGCGGGTCGAGCAACGGCTGGAACGGGTGCGCGGCCGGACCACCGAGCAGCTCGATCGTGCGGGAGTCCACAAGGGACCGGAGCACGGGTGAGAAACCGTGCCGCCACCGCGTTTCGAAGCGGTCCAACGCCCACGCCGACGCGCGGTGCTCGCGTGCCGCCAGGTCCGGCAGCCGGGACGACGCGCTGTGCGCGCGCAGCTGCCAGTTGCCCAGCCAGTCGTGCAGGCCCCGCAGGCTGTACGGGTCGTCGAGCTGCGCGGCCAGGACCGGCGTGACGCCCAGCGTCAGCACGTCCTCGCGGCCCTCGGCGGCGAACCGCTCCAGCAGGTCCACCACGGGCAGGTACGAGTGCGCCCACGCCTGGTACAGCCACTCCTCGCCGACCGGCCAGGCGCCGTGGTGCGCCAGCCACGGCAGGTGGCTGTGCAGGACCAGGCAGAACGTCCCCTCGCGCGTCACGGGCGCACCGCCACGGCGACGAGGTCCAGGCTCGCGTCCAGCTCGTCGGTCGTGATCTCGAAGTCCTCGCTGCGCACGGACGCCACGGCGGCCAGCAGGTCGTCGGGCCACGTGCCGCCGTCCACCACCACGGCCACCTGCGCGTCGATGACCGAACCGCCGAACCGCTCGTCCAGCGCGCGCAACGCCGGGCCGTGCCGCAGCCCGGCCAGCAGCTCGACCCGCAGCCCCGCGCCGACCAGCAGCCCGTGCAGCTCGGCCGGCGCCAGCTCGCGGGTGTGGAAGGGGTTCAGCGGTGTGTCGCGGCCGGGGGAGAAGGTGATCCGGTTCGGCGTGGTGACCAGCAACCTGCCGCCGGGCCGCAGCACCCGCGCGCACTCGGCCAGGAAGCCCTCCTGGTCCCACAGGTGCTCGATGACCTGGAGGTTCGCCACCACGTCCACGCTCTCGTCGCGCATCGGCAGCGACGCCAGGTTGCCGCGCAGCACCGAGAGCTCCGGGTACGCCCGGTGCGCGTGCGCCGCGGTCAGCCGGTCGTAGTCGAGCGCGACGACCCGCGCGGCGTGCCCGGCGATCAGCGCGGCGCCGTAGCCCTCGCCGCAGCCCGCCTCCAGCACGACCGCGCCGACGCAGTGCCGGACCAGGTCCAGGTACGCCGCCTCGTGGCGCCTGAACCAGTAGTTCTCCTCGGCGATCCCGGGCACGGTGCGCTCACCGGTGAGGGGCAGCGGCTCGACGGTCACCCGGCCAGCGTAGTTGCCCGTTACTCGCTGGTAGGCATCGCCTGTCCGTTAGGGCGTCACTGTTTCGTGTGAACTTTTCCCCGCACTACGGCGGTCTTTTGTTGCTCTGCGCATTCACAATACGCCGGTTGATTCCGGGTAAATGACTCCATCGGGTGACCTGCGTCAAATTCGCCGTGATCTTCCCTGATGGTGTTTCCCCTGCAAGCGCGGTGCTTGGACCGCGTCGCACCAGGGTAGTCGTGGGTGGTCATGTGCCGCTTGGGTGCCTTACGCTCGTACCCTCGGCCAATCTTCGAACGAGCGGGGCCGCCATGGGTGCGAAAGAGCCGGACATTGTTCCGCTGCACGCGGGTTTCGACGTGGTCTACCGGGGTTTCCACCGCCGACAGGTGATCGAGCACCTGGAGAACCTGGACGAGCAGCTCAAGTACACGACCCTCGACCGGGCCGAGGCCCTGGCCCAGGCCGCCGACCTGCGCAAGCTGCTCGAGATGACCAGGAGCGACCTGGACGCGGCCCGTGCCCGCATCGAACGGCTGGAGATGTCGCCCAACACGACCTCCGGCGCGTCCGAGCGCCTGCACCGGATGCTGACGCTCGCCGAGGACGAGGCGAACGACCTGCGGGTGCGCGCCGAGCGCGACACCGCGGCGATGCGCGAGCGCACCGAGGCCGAGCTGGCCGACCTGCGGCGCCAGGTCGAGGAGGAGCTGGCCGCGCGGCGGGCCGAGGTCGAGGCGCACGCGCGCGACCGGCGCGAGGCGGCCGACCTGCGTGCCGCCGACCTGGATCAGCGGGAGGTCGACCTGGAACGTCGTCAGGTCGAGGTCGAGGCGCACCTCCGGGCCCGCGCGGAGGAGGTGGAGGCCGAGTGCGTCGCCGTGATGGCGAAGGCGCAGCAGGACGCGGAGCAGGTGCTGCGGGAGGCCGCCGAGCGGTGTGCCCAGCTGGAGGCCGAGTCCGACGCCAAGCGCGCCAAGGCGCAGAACTTCTTCGAGCTCACCATGAACCGCCGGCGCAACGAGGCCCAGCAGCACTTCGCCGAGCAGGAGGAGCTGGCGAAGGCGCGGGCGGCGTTCCTGATCAAGCTCGCGGCCCGCGAGGCGAACCGGCGGATCGCGGAGATCCAGCGGCAGTCCGACGACTTGCGCGAACTGCGCCACCTGGTGGCCGTGCAGCTGGCGTCGGCGCGCGTCGCGCTGGAGGAAGCGGCCGACAAGGTGCCCAACCTGATCCCGGAGCAGACGACCGTCGAGCAGGCGAGTGCGGGCGAGACGGGTGTGGGCCAAGCGGGCGCGGGTCAGGCCGGCGCGGTACAGCCGGGTGCCGGCGAGGCGAGTGCGGCGCAGGCGGGGGTCGGGCACGCGGACGGGGAGCCGGTCGAACCGATCGCCGCCGAGGCGATCGTCGCCGGGAAGTCGAAGGGCGAGCAGGCGGACACCGACGACCAGCGCGTCGGTGCCTGATGGCGGCAGCGCCGGCGGACCGCCGGTCGAGTGAGGATGGGTGATGTCCGGGGTGGCGGTCGTGGTCGGGTTGTGCGCCTTGTCGTTCGCGGCGGGCTGCGTGCTGACGGCGTTCATGCTCCGCCGGGACCAACCACCCGAACCGGTCCCGCAACCGGCGCCCGCCCCGCCGATGCCCCTGTTCGAACCGCAGTTCCCGCCGGAGGACTACGCGACCAAACCGATCCACCGCAACCCGGTGATGGGCATCCCGACCGCGCTGCCCGCACCGGAACGCCCCATCCCGCGCCCGAACCTGGTCGCGGTCCCGGACCCGGTGTCGCACAACGGGAAACCCGCGCGCCAGGACGAAGTGCGCCGGATGCACGTGGTCCGCACCGAGCCCGCTGATGCGGCTGATGTCGAGTCGGCCGAGCCGGTTCCCGAAGCGGCCGAGTCCGCCGAACCTTCCGAGACCGCCGAGACCGCGGAACGAGCCGAGACCGCCGACCTGGGAGAGCGCACCGAGCCTGCCGACCCGGCCGAGACCGTCGAGCCGGACTCCGAACCCGGCTCCGAACCCGGCTCGGAAGCAAGCGTCGAACCGACGGTCATCCAGGTGGTGGCCCGGCCCGAGCCCGTCGTGGTCCCGCGCGCGTTCGAAGCGGCCCGCCGGGAATCCAACCGGTAGCGGGCCGCTGAACGGCGGTGCTCAGTACGTCGGTACGCGGGTCAGCGCTTGCGCAACTTGCGCAGCAGTTGCTGTGCCTTGGCCTTGTTGCGGGGGTCGCGCGCCGCGTGCTTGACCTGCTCGGTGACCCGGCGGCCCTGCGGACTGCGGGCGAACGCGGCGAGTTTGCTGAACAGAGATGCCATGTCCACCTCCTTCCCTGTCCGCTCAACGCTCAAACCCCGCAAGGAGTTCCCAACCCGGCTAAACCGGCGAAACGGTCACGCCCACCGCGCCCGGCCCGACGTGCGCGCCGATCGCCGAGCTGACCTGGGTCACCAGGAACCGCCGCACGTTCGGCAGCTTCGCGCGCAGCTGGTCGAGCACGGTCCTGGCGCGGTCGGCCGCGTCGAAGTGCTCGACCGCGATGTCGACCACCTCCTTGCCCGCCCGCTTGACCGCGGTGTCGATCAGCTTGCGGATGGCCCGCTCCGCGCCGAGCACCTTGTCCAGCGGCGTGATCTGCCCGTCGGCGACGGTCAGCAGCGGCTTCATCGACAGCGCCGAGCCGAGCAGGGCGGCGGCCTTGCCGATCCGCCCACCGCGCTGCAGGTACTCCAACGTGTCCACGTAGATCAGCTCGGTGCTGCGCCGGACGCTGTGCTGCGCGGCGGACAGCACGCGGTTCGCGTCACCGCCGGCGGCGGCCACGGTGGCGGCGGCGACCACCGCGTACCCGAGGCTCATGCCGCACGTCTGCGTGTCCACCACGTGCACCGGCACCTGCACCTGCGCGGCCGCCTGCCGGGCCGCCTCCACGGTCTTCGACAGCCCGGTCGACACGTGCAGCGACACGATCGCCTCGGCGCCGGAGGCCGCCGCGTCGGCGTAGTTCCAGAAGAACGCGCCGGGGTCGGGTGGCGCGGTGGCCACGTCGAGCTGCCCGCGCAGGGCGTCCACGAGCTTCGGCACGGGCACGCGGACCTCGTCGTCCACCCAGTCCCCGATGCGCACCTGGATCTGCGCGACGGTCACGCCGAGCTTCTCGGTCAACTGGGGCGGCAGGCAGGCGGTGGAGTCGGTGACAATCGCTACTCGCCGTGGCATGCGTTCGAACCTAGCCGAGTAGGGGGAGGGTCTGTAACGCCGTCGCGCGGACTGCCGACAATGTCCGAATGGCCCGGTGAGCGCCAGTGAGCATCATCACCCGCAGTGGGTGCTTGCTGCCGTTTGCACCTCTGCTACCGGTGGGTAACATCCAGGTGGCAGACACCACCATGCCAATGCGGCGATGACATGGCAGGGTCACGAACAATCCGGCGACCGCAGGCAACTACCGTCGCCCACCCACGTCGCCGCCCGTCCGCAGGAGGTCGAAGAGGACCCATGAACATTGTCGTCCTGGTCAAGCAGGTGCCCGACACCTGGTCCGAGCGCAAGCTCGCCGACGCCGACCACACCCTCGACCGCGAGTCCGCGGACGCCGTGCTCGACGAGATCAACGAGCGCGCCGTGGAAGAGGCGCTGCTGCTCCAGGAGGCGCACGGCGGCGAGGTGACCGTCGTCGCGATGGGTCCCGACCGCGCGACCGACGCGATCCGCAAGGCGCTCTCCATGGGTGCGGACAAGGCCGTGCACGTCTCCGACGAGGCCCTGCACGGTTCCGACGCGCTCACCACCGCCAAGGTGCTGGCCAAGGCCATCGGCACGATCGAGGGCTTCGACCTGGTCATCGCGGGCAACGAGGCCACCGACGGCCGCGCGGGCGCGGTGCCCGCGATGCTGGCGGAGCTGCTGGGCGTGCCGCAGGTGACGCAGGTGCGCAAGCTCACCGTCGAAGGCGGCACGGTCAAGGCGGAGCGGGAGACCGACGAGGGCGTCGCGCACCTCGAAGCGAGCCTGCCCGCCGTGGTCAGCGTGAACGAGAAGATCAACGAGCCGCGGTACCCGTCGTTCAAGGGCATCATGGCGGCGAAGAAGAAGCCGGTCACCAAGCTCGCGGTCGCCGACCTGGGGCTGGACGCGGGCGAGGTCGGCCTCGGCGCGGCCTGGTCGCAGGTGCTGGAGTCGGCCCCGAAGCCGCCGCGCGGCGCCGGTCAGCGTGTCGAGGACTCGGGTGACGGCGGTTCGAAGATCGCCGCGTACCTGGTCGACCAGAAGCTCATCTGAAGGCGAGGAATCCAATGTCTGAGGTACTCGTCCTCGTCGACCACGTCGACGGCGAGGTCAAGAAGGTCACCTATGAGCTTCTATCCGCCGCGCGCCGTCTCGGCGAGCCGGCCGCGGTGGTGGTCGGATCGCCCGGGACGGCGGGCAAGGTGAGGGAGTCGCTGGGCCGCTACGGCGCGGTGAAGGTGTACGCGGTGGAGTCCGACGACGCGGCGAACCACCTGGTCACGCCGAAGGTGGACGCGCTCGCCGCGATCGCGGCCACCGCGTCGCCCGCCGCCGTGCTGGTGTCGGCGACGTTGGAGGGCAAGGAGGTCGCGGGCCGGCTGGCCGTGCGCCTGGACTCCGGGCTGCTCTACGACGCCGTGGACCTCGACGGCGAGGGCGTCGCCACGCAGTCGATCTTCGGTGGCGCGTACGTGGTCAAGTCCAAGGTCACCAAGGGCGTGCCGGTCATCGCCGTGCGCCCCGGCGGTGTCGAGGCGTCCGAGTCGCCCGCGGACGCGGTCGAGCAGGCCGTCGAGGCGCCCGCCGCGAACCCGGCGCTGGTCACCAGGGTGACCGGGCGCGAGCCGGTCGCCGGTGGCGACCGCCCCGAGCTGACCGAGGCGTCGGTCGTCGTGTCCGGTGGTCGTGGCGTGGGCAGCGCGGAGAGCTTCGAGGTCGTGGAGAAGCTGGCCGACAGCCTCGGCGCGGCGGTCGGCGCGTCCCGGGCCGCCGTGGACTCCGGCTACTACCCGCACCAGTTCCAGGTCGGCCAGACCGGCAAGACGGTCTCGCCGCAGCTGTACATCGCGCTGGGCATCTCCGGCGCGATCCAGCACCGGGCGGGCATGCAGACGTCCAAGACCATCGTCGCGGTCAATAAGGACCCGGAGGCGCCGATCTTCGAGATCGCCGACTTCGGCGTGGTCGGCGACCTGTTCGCGGTCGCGCCGCAGCTGACCGACGAGGTCGGCAAGCGCAAGGGCTGACCTGCGGGTTCGTTCGCAGTCCCGGTCGAGGGCCGCTCCGCTTCGCGCGGGGCGGCCCTCGTGCCGTCGGCGGCCTCACCGTGCCTTAACCGACCTGCCACTGAGGCGTCATCGGAACGACCTGCTCCCGGTCGCCAACCGGTCGGTAGACCAGACCCATGACGCAGCCGCAACTGCTTGTCAGCACCGGTGACGCCGCTACCGACGCGCCGCGCTACTCCCTGCTGGTCGCGCGTGACAGCGACGAGGTCGTGGCCGCGCAGCGGCTGCGGCACCAGGTGTTCGCCTCCGAGATGGGCGCCGTGCTGCACAGCTCCGTGCCGGGGCACGACGTCGACTACTTCGACCGGTTCTGCGACCACCTGGTCGTGCGCGACGACCGGACCGGCGACATCGTCGGCACCTACCGGATGCTGCCGCCCGAGCGCGCCGCCGAGGCTGGCCGGCTGTACTCCGACGGCGAGTTCGACCTGTCCGCCCTCGACGCCCTGCGGCCCTCGCTCGTGGAGACCGGCCGGTCGTGCGTGCACCCCGACCACCGCAACGGGGCCGTGGTGTCGCTGGTGTGGGCCGGCATCGCCCGGTACATGCTGCTGTCCGGGCACTCGTGGCTGATCGGCTGCGCCTCCGTGCCGCTGCACGACGGCGGCTCGTTCGCGGCGGGGGTGTGGGACGTCGTGCGGGCCAAGCACCACGCGCCCGAGGAGTACCGGGTGGAGCCGCTGACGCCGTGGGACGTCGACGCCGTGGCGCGGCCGGACCGGACCGTGCTGCCGCCGTTGCTGAAGGGCTACCTGCGGCTGGGCGCGTGGGTGTGCGGGCGGCCCGCGCTGGACGCCGACTTCGGCGTGGCCGACCTGCCCGTGCTGCTCGGGATGGACCGGGTCGACCAGCGCTACCTGAAGTTCTTCCTCGGGGAGACGGCGTGAGCAAGCACGCGTGGATGCCCGTGTCGCCGTGCGGCGACGGGTGCGTGGACCACTCGACGGCGTCGGTCGGCCGGGTCCGGGTGGCGTGGCGGGTGCTGGCCGCCTTGGCCGTGATGCTGTCCGGGCTGTTCGTGGTGCTCGCCGTCCTGTGCGTGCGCGGGCAGGCGCGTTCGGCGCTGCTGCGGCGCTGGTTCCGAGCCCTGCTCGGCGCGTTCGGCGTGCGGCTGCGGCAGGTCGGGCCGGTGTTCCAGGACAACCCGGGACGTGGCGTGCTGGTGGTGTCCAACCACGTGTCCTGGCTGGACGAGCTGGCGATCGACGCGGTGCAGCCCATCAGGATGGTGGCCAAGCGGGACATCCGGGACTGGCCGGTGCTCGGCAGGCTGATCACCGCCGCCCGCACGGTGTACCTGGACCGGGAGCGGCTGTCGCTGCTGCCCGGGACGGTGGCCGAGCTGGCGGCGGCGCTGCGGGAGGGCGCGGCGGTGGGCATCCACGCCGAGGGCACGACGTGGTGCGGCGTGGCGTCCGGGCGCTACCGGCCGGCGCTGTTCCAGGCCGCGCTGGACGCCGGTGTGCCCGTGCGGCCGGTGGTGCTGCGGTACTCGCAGGGTTCGGAGACGTCCACCCGGCCCGCGTTCGTGGGTTCCGACACGCTGGTCGACTCGATGCGGCGGGTGCTGCGCTCGCGCGGGCTGGTGGTGGAGGTGCGCGTGCTGGACGAGGTCGCGCCCGGTCGGGCGGCGACGCGCCGCGAGCTGGCGGCGCTCGTGCAGCAGGAGGCCGAACGGGTGGCGCACGGGGCGGTAGAGGTGCCCTCGCCGCGCCGGCACGCCGCCGTGACGACCGCTCAGGCCGCCTGACGGGTCCGCGGGTGGCCTGGCTCCTGGGGGCAGGCCACCCGCCGGCTCAGGGGAACCTCAGCAGGCCTTCACCGACACGGCGTGGACCCGGCCGGAGATGTTGTAGATGGTGACCTTGCCCCAGCCGCCGCTCTTGGTCACGTTGTAGGTGTAGCCCGACTGCACCCGCTGGCTGCGCTTCGCGCCGGCCGGGACGTTCGACTCCTGCACGACGAGCGTGCCCGACTTCGACCCGCTGGCGTAGATGATCGAGTACAGCCGGGCGCCGCTGCAGTTGTTGGTCCAGTTGATGTAGCCGTAGCTCGCGGCGGACGCGGGAACCGCCGTGACGGCGAGTCCGCCGAGGGCCAGGCCCAGCGACGCGAGCAGGACGGTCAAGCGTTGACGCACGGGTTCTCCTTCGGGCACGAATGGATCACCCGCGAAGCTAATGCCGTGACACCGCCCGCCACGTCGGTCGTTCGCACCACACGGTCCCCGCCGGACTGCGTCATATTGCCTTGACCTCCACCCAGGTGGAGGTTGAACCATTGGCCCGTGACGACGACGACCGACACCCCCGCCAAGAGCAACCTGTGGACACCTGAACGGCGGGGCCCGACGGTCGGGATCATCCTGCTCGTCACGCTGCTCGCGTTCGAGAACATGGGCGTCAGCACGGCGATGCCGCGCATGGTCGCCGACCTCGACGGCAACGACCTGTACGCGTGGCCGTTCCTGGCGTTCCTCGCCGCGAGCGTGGTGGCCACCGTCCTGTCCGGACGGCTCAGCGACCTGCGCGGGCCTCGGCCGTCGCTGCTGGTTGGCCCCGCGCTGTTCCTGGTCGGCCTGGTCGTCGCCGGCCTCGCGCAGGACATGCCGGTGCTGCTGCTGGGGCGCGTGCTGCAGGGCATCGGCGGCGGCGCGCAGGTGGTCGCGGTCTACGTCCTGATCGGCCTGGTCTACCCGGAACGGGACCGGCCGGCGGTGTTCGGCCTGCTCGCGTCGGCGTGGGTGGTGCCGTCGCTCGTGGGACCGGCGCTGTCCGGGTGGCTGACCGAGACGCTGAGCTGGCGGTGGGTGTTCCTTGGGCTGGCGCCCTTCGTGCTGATCGGCGTGCTGCTGCTGGTCCCCGTGCTGCGGAACCTGCCGCCGCACACCCCCGACGAGAACACCCGGCGCGGACTGCCCCTGGCCGCGCTCGGCGCCGGGTTCGGCGTCGCGGCGCTGAGCTGGGCGGCCCAGCACCCCACCGGCGTCAACCTGGTGATCGGCCTGGCCGGGCTGGTCGCGCTGGCGCCCGCGCTGCGCGTGCTGCTGCCCGCGGGCACGCTCACCGCGCGCCGCGGCCTGCCGGTCACGATCCTGGCCCGCGCGCTGCTGGCGGGCTCGTTCTTCGCCGCCGAGGCGTTCATCCCGCTGACGCTGACCGCCGTGCACGGCTACTCGGCCATCGCCGCCGGCATCCCGCTCACGCTCAGCGCGCTGGGCTGGTCCAGCGCCGCCTGGTGGCAGTCGCGCAAGCCGGACATCCCGCGCGAGAAGCTCGTGCGGTGGGGGTTCGTGCTCAACGCGGTGGGTATCACCGGAGTGACGCTCATCGCACCGTCGTGGGGTCCGGCGTGGGCCACCCCGGTGCTGTGGGCGGTCGCCGGAGCGGGGATGGGGCTGGCCATGTCGAGCTTGAGCGTGCTCACGCTGGGCGCGTCGTCCGAGGTCGACCGGGGGTTCAACTCCTCGGCCCTGCAGATCAGCGACATGCTCGGCTCGGCGCTGCTGGTCGGCCTCGGCGGTGTGCTGGTCACCACCTTCGCCTCGGCCGCCGCGCCCACGGCCGCCGTGGTGCCGTTCGACCTGCTGATGGCGGGCGTCGCGGTGCTCGGTGCGGTGCTCGCGGGACGTCTGGGCCGGGCTACCCTGGAAAGCTGATGGCCTACTTCGACCACGCCGCCACGACCCCCATGCTCCCCGAGGCGATCGAGGCGATGACTCGGGCGTTGTCCACCACGGGCAACGCCTCGTCGTTGCACACCTCGGGCCGGCGGGCGCGGCGGCTGGTGGAGGAGGCGCGGGAGGACATCGCGGACGCCCTGGGCGCGCGACCCTCCGAGGTGATCTTCACCAGCGGCGGCACGGAGAGCGACAACCTCGCGGTCAAGGGCGTCTACTGGGCCCGCCGCACGTCCCGGCGCCGCCGGGTGGTGGCGTCGTCGGTCGAGCACCACGCCGTGCTGGACGCCGTGCAGTGGCTGGTCGAGCACGAGGGCGCCGAGGTCACCTGGTTGGAGCCCGACGGGCTCGGCCGGATCCGGCCCGAGGCGCTGCGCGACGCGTTGGACGACGACGTCGCCCTGGTCACCGCGATGTGGGCGAACAACGAGGTCGGCACGATCAACCCGGTGCGCGAGCTGGCCGCGCTGGCCGCCGACCGCGCGGTGCCGTTCCACACCGACGCGGTGCAGGCCGTCGGCGCGGTGCCGGTGGACTTCACCGACTCGGGCGCGTCCGCGTTGACGCTGACCGGCCACAAGCTCGGCGGCCCGTACGGCGTCGGCGTGCTGCTGCTGGGGCGTGACGTGGCGACGACGCCCGTGCTGCACGGCGGCGGGCAGGAGCGGGAGGTGCGGTCCGGCACGCTGGACGTGCCGTCGATCGTGGCCCTCGCCGCGGCGGTGCGGCACGCGGTGTCCCACCAGGTCGAGGCCGCCGCCGAGCTCGCCGCGCTGCGCGACGAGCTGGTGGCGTCGGTGCGGCGCGTGGTGCCGGACGTCGAGGTGAACGGCGACCCGGTGCACCGGCTGCCCGGCAACGCGCACCTGACGTTCCCCGGCTGCGAGGGCGACAGCCTGCTCATGCTGCTGGACGCCAAGGGCGTCGAGTGCTCCACCGGCTCGGCCTGCACGGCGGGTGTGGCGCAGCCCAGCCACGTGCTGCTGGCCATGGGCGTGGACCCGGTCCTGGCCCGCGGCTCGCTGCGGTTCTCGCTGGGCCACACGTCCACGGCGGCGGACGTGCGCGAACTGGCCGAGGTGATCGGCCCGGTGGTCGACCGCGCCCGCACGGCGGGCATCGCGGGGTTGAAGAGGCTTGCGGGCAAGGCGACGGCGGAGGTGTGACGGGCATGCGGGTGCTGGCGGCGATGAGCGGCGGGGTGGACTCCGCCGTGGCTGCGGCGCGGGCGGTGGCGGCGGGGCACGAGGTGACCGGCGTGCACCTGGCGCTGTCGGCGAAGCCCGGCACGCTGCGCACCGGCGCGCGCGGCTGCTGCACCATCGAGGACGCCCGGGACGCGCGGCGCGCGGCGGACGTGCTCGGCATCCCGTTCTACGTCTGGGACTTCGCGGAGCGGTTCACCGAGGAGGTCGTGGACGAGTTCGTGGCCGAGTACGCGGCCGGCCGCACGCCCAACCCGTGCCTGCGGTGCAACGAGAAGATCAAGTTCGAGGCGCTGCTGGACAAGGCGATCGCGCTCGGCTTCGACGCGGTCGCGACCGGGCACTACGCCCGGCTGTCCACTGTGGACGGTGTGCTGGAGCTGCGCCGCTCGGCCGACGACGGCAAGGACCAGTCGTACGTGCTGGCGTCGTTGACGCACGAGCAGCTGGCGCACGCGATGTTCCCGCTGGGCGACTCGACCAAGGCGCAGGTGCGCGTCGAGGCCGCCGAGCGCGGGCTCCAGGTCGCGGAGAAGCCCGACAGCCACGACATCTGCTTCATCCCTGATGGCGACACTCAAGGGTTCCTGACCAGGAAGCTCGGCGAGCAGCCCGGCGTCCTGGTCGACGACGAGACCGGCGCGGTGCTCGGGCGGCACGTCGGCGTGCACGAGTTCACCGTCGGCCAGCGCAAGGGCCTCGGCATCGACGCGCCCGCGCCCGACGGGCGGCCCCGGTACGTGCTGTCGCTGGAGCCGGTGACCGGCACCGTGCGGGTCGGCGCGGCGGAGAAGCTCCAGGTGACGGAGATCGTCGCTCAGCGGCCCGTGACGCGGGTCACGTTCGACGGTCCGGTCGAGTGCGTGGCGCAGGTGCGGGCGCACGGCGGTCTCGCACCTGCGGTGGCCGAAGTTGTCGGTGGAGAGCTGCTGGTCCGCCTCCGCACGCCGTTGAGCGGCGTCGCCCCTGGTCAGGCGGTCGCGGTGTACCGGGAGGACGCGGCGGCGGGCGACTTGGTGCTCGCCAGCGCCACCATCAGTTCGACGCGTTGAGGTCCGGCTTGTTGTTTTGTCGGTGTCGCCTGCGACACTGCGTGCGTGCCGTATGACAACGCACGACGCCGGAGGTCGCTGGTGGACATCGGGATCCGGGTGAGGGTGCTCTCGAGCAAGCTCGACCACCCGTCCGCGCAACGTCTCGACGCGGAGCAGTTCGAACGGCTGCGCGCGGAGGTCCGCACGCTGCGCTGGGTGGTCCGGGAGCGCCTGCACCGGCCCGAGTGGGCCGACCTGATCGCCGAGGTGGAGGCCATGGTGGAACGGGTGGAAGGGCTCGACCCGGCGCTCGCGCTGGAGGTCGAGGTGCCGCCGCAGGCGGGCGGGTCGCTGGGGCGCGTGGCGCCGGACCGCGGTTCGGCCGAGCGGGGATCGGCCCAGCCGGGCGACCGGGTGCCGCTGAGCGGTCGGACGAACGCGTTGTAGGCCGCCGTGGCGCCGCTGGGGGCGCGGTAGGCGATCGGGACGAGGACGACGGGTCCGGGCGCGGTGGCGCTCGGACCACCTCGTGAGCCTCACCGCCCGCGCCGGCAGCGACCGCCGCGCCGTGCGGGCTGGAGTCGCCAGGTCGTGCCGGCGGCAATCGCCGCGCCGTGGGCTGACGCTTCCCGCGAGGTCGCGAACGGTCTGCCGCCCGCGGAGCGGCCGATCCGACCCGAGCCAGGCAATCGAGCCGCCGGCCGTGGAGCAGCGGCGATCCGACACCGCCTATCAGGCCGTCCAGTCGGTGTTCGCGCCGCACAGCACCACGCACGCCAGCTCGCCCGGCACCTGCCCGGCCAGCCACGCGGCGAACGGCACGGCCGCCGCCGGTTCCACGGCCAGCCGGAACTCCTCCCAGAGCCGGTCGCGCGCGGCCAGGATCTCGGCGTCGGGCACGAGCACCGACGTCACGGGGTGCGTGCTCAGAATCTCGAACGGGACGTCGCCGACCCGGGTGGCGCCCAGCGCCGAGGCGGCGACCGAGACCACCTCGGAGTCCACGGGCTCGCCCGCGGCCAGCGCGTGGTGCAGGGCGCAGCACCGCTCCGGCTCCACCGCGACCGTGAGGCGACCCGACGCCAGCGCCGTGCCCGCGGCCAGCCCGCCACCGCCCACGGCGACCGCGATCGCGTCCACGTCCGGCGCGTCCTCGACCACCTCGGCGGCCACCGTGCCCTGGCCCGCCACGACGATCGGGTCGTTGTAGGCCTCGACGTAGAAGCCGGGCGTCTCGCGGGCCGCCAGCACCGCCTCGGCGTACGTGTCGCCGTGCCGGATCAGCTTCGCGCCCGCCGCCTCGATCCGCCGCACCTTGCCCTCCGGCGCGCTCACCGGCACGAACACCGTGGCGTGCAGCCCGAGCAGTTGCGCGGCCTTCGCCACGCCGAGGCCGTGGTTGCCGCCGGACGCCGTGACCACCCGATCCGGTGACCCGCCGGCGAGCAGGGTGTTGAGCGCGCCGCGCAGCTTGAACGAGCCGGTGAGCTGGAGGTGCTCGAGCTTGAGCACGATCGGCCTGCCGTCGACCTCGGTGCGCCACAACGGCGTGCGGCGGGCGTGCGGGCGGATGCGGTCAGCGGCGGCGGCGACGTCGGGGGTCATGCCTCCAGCATGCGCTCATCCGGCTGACCACCTGTAGACCCACATGACCAGCGTCACCGCGCCGACCACGAAGCACAGCAGCACGATCACCAGGCCTACCAGCACCAGCACGTTCGTGCCCCAGGACGAGTCGCGGTCGTCGGCCACCGCCAGCTCGGCCCGCAACTGCTCGTTGGCCGCGGTCCGCAACGCCACCAGCCGTTCCCTGGCGGTCTCGGTCGACGCGCCGGCCTCGCCGCTGGTCCAGTTCATCGCCCGCAGCCGCGCCAACGGCGTGCGGTAGGCGCGTTCGAACGCCGCCACCTCCGCCTCGTCGCGCACCTCGGACAGGTAGCTCCACCGCCCGGCCTGCGCCGCGTCGCCGAGCAGCCGGCACACCTCGGCGAGGCGCTCGCGCAGGTCCAGCCGGTCGGGGTAGCTGGCGACGAGCCCGACCAGCCGCTGTCGCGCCCGCAGGACACTGGCCAGGTCACCGCGTTCGACCTCTGCGGCGGCCTTGCGGAGCGTCGGCTCGAGCGGCATGAGCGACATCGTCCCAGCACGGGCAACCGCGCGGTGACCTCGTCCCGGCATCGGGAGTCGAATCCGCACGACCGAGTGCCTCGGGGGAGGGCGCCGGGCGCTCTAGGATTTCCGGGTGATCGCGGTATCGGTGGTGACGTTCGGCCTGGCCTGGTGGCTGGGGCTGTACCTGCTCGTGCGCGATCCCCGCAAGCGGCTGCTCCAGCGTGCCTCGATCGGGTTGCTCGCCTACGCGCTGGTGATCGTCCTCCCGCTGCCGGCGATGGCGATGGCGGTGCCGGCGGTGGCGTGGACCGGGGTCGTCGTGTGCTGGCTGCCGGTGCGCTACGACCGCTGGTGGCGGTACAGCGCGCTGCCGTTGCTGGTGGCGGCCTACTTCGCGCCGGTGGTGGTGCTGATCCCGTTGGCCGCGGCCCTGGTGCTGTGCCTGCGGGTGCGGCGGGCGTTGCTGGGGGCGGCGACGATCCTGTTCGGGCTCAGCTGCGCGTTGTTGCTGGTGGACGTGCTGCCTCCGCCGCTGGTGATCGCGTCGGCCGGGTTCGACCTGCTGGTGTTCGGCGTGATCGTGGCGGTGGCGGACGCGTTCGACGAGGGTGAGGCGATCCGCGCGGACATGGTGCGCTCGCTGCTCACGTCGGCGGGGCTGGCGGCGGTGTTCGGCGGGCAGGTGGCGTTGTTCCTGGACGACCGGCTGGTGCCGCTGCTGTTCGGCACGGTCGCCGCCGCGATCGCGGTGCAGGTGCTGGCCAACCCGCTGGCGTTGCTGGTGGACCGGGTCGCGGTGCCCGAGGTGGCCGCCTCGCGCGCGGAGCTGCGCGACGCCGCCGAGTCGCTGCCCCGGCGCGCCCCGCTCGACCCGACCGAATTCGTGAAGCTGACCAGGCGTGCGTTGAGCAATTACGGCGACCTCGGGAAGTTGGTCGCGAGCCCGTTGACGGAATTGCCGGTGATCGACGCCCGGCTCGCCGCGCGGGGTGCGTCGGACCAACCGCTGGAACGCGCGGCCGAGCTGAAGTCGTTGTTGCTGGAGAGCATCTGCCGGCTCAAACCGCGCGACGGCGAGTTCGGCACCAGCGACGAATGGCGGCACTACAACGCGCTGTACTTCTACTACGTGGTCGGCATCCGCCCGTACAGCAGGCGCACCAAGCGCGAGGGCCTCGACCCGGAGGCGCGGCGGGCGCTGGCGTGGTTCGTCAACCAGGTGCCGGAGCGGACGCTGCACAACTGGCAGAACGCGGGGGCGAAGTTGGTGGCCGAGGACTTGTCCGCCCAGGTCGAGGCGTCCTGACTGGCAGGCGTTGGCAGTGTTCGGCGTACCGCCGGCAGTGCCGCCGACCCTAACTTCCGAGCCATGACGACGACTCAGGTCCGCAACGACAACCTCCTCCGCTTCGCCCTCAAGCTCGACGGTGTCGCCTCGGGCGGGCTCGGCTTGATCGCACTGGTGTTCAACGACCTGCACACGGGATTGCCGAACGGGCTCGTGATCGGGCTCAGCGTTTTCCTGCTCGCCTACGGCGTCGGTGTTTTCCTCTTGGGCATGCGCCCCATCCGCCCGCTGGTCGCGGTGGTGATCATCGGCAATTCGGTGTGGGTGCTGGACAGCTTCCTGACCGCTTTCGCGGGCTGGTTCCCCGTGACCGGGCTGGGCGTTTTCCTGATCGTCGCCCAAGCGGTCGCCGTGATGGGCTTCATCACCCTCCAGGTGCTGGGTCTGCGCCGTTCGGCCTGAGCGTCCGGCTCCGGCCGCGGAACTCCGCCACCACCTCGTCGCCCCGGCGCACGGTGATGTCGTAGATCCCGCTCCGCCCGAACCGGACCCGCTCCACGGCCTCGGCCACCAGTTCGTCCCCCTGGTGGACGGGGGCGATGAAGTCGATCTCCGCCTGCGCCGCCACGGTCACCGAGCCGTGGCGGTTGCACGCGCAGGCGAAGGCGGTGTCGGCGAGCAGGAACACGTACCCGCCGTGGCCGATCCCGTGCCCGTTGACCATCCGGTCGGTGACGGTCATGGCCAGCGTGGCCGTGCCGTCACCGAGTTCGAGCGCCCTGATGCCGAGCGCGGTCGACGCGGCGTCGTTGGCGAGCATCTCCGCTGGTCCGTTCATCCCTGCACTGTAAAGCGGCGGTGTCAGCGGTCGTGTCAGCCCGGTGACCGCCCGGTGTCAGGACGGCGGGCGATCGTGGTTCCCGTCAGCAGGTCAGCCCGAACGAACACCCGGAGAGCACGATGCAGACGTTCGACACCCCCGCCCCGATCGCCACCGTCCTGGACATCCCCGCCGGGCGCGTCCAGTTCATCGCCGCCGACCGGGTCGACACCACCGTCGAGGTGCTGCCGGCGGACGCCGCGAAGCGCCGCGACGTGAAGGCGGCGGAGCAGACGACCGTCACCTACGGCGACGGCGTGCTGCGGATCGAGACGCCGACGGGCAACCAGGTCCTCGGCCCGTCCGGTTCGGTCGCGGTGACGGTCCGGCTGCCCGCCGGCTCGCGGGTCGAGGCGAAGGCCGCCGCCGCGGAGTTCCGGGGCGTGGGACGGCTCGGCGACGTCGCGTTCGACGGCGCGCACGGCGTGATCACGCTCGACGAGGCCGACAGCGTCCACCTCACCGCGCACGCCGGTGACGTCTCGGTCGGCCGCTTGGGCGGCCCGGCCGTGATCAGCACCCAGAAAGGCGACATCCGCATCGCCGAGGCCGTGCGCGGCACCGTGACGCTGTCCACCCAGGCGGGCGGGATCTCGATCGGCGCCGCGCACGGCGTCTCGGCCACCCTGAACGCCGGCACGTCCTACGGCCGGATCCACAACGCGCTCGTGAACACCGGTGGCTCCGCCGACCGGCTCGACATCCGCGCCACCACGTCCTACGGCGACATCACCGCCCACAGCCTGCCTGGCGACCAGCGGCCGGACCGGCCGGACTTGCAGCAGGCCGCGCAGGCGGTCGTCGACGCGGGTTTCGCCGGAGTGGAACTGCGCGTGCACGACGAGCAGGGTGACTGGGTCGGTCGCGCCGGGGTGAGCGAGCTGGGCGGGACCGCCGAGCCGCCCGCCGACGGGCAGGTGTGGGCGGGCAGCGTCAGCAAGCCGTTCACCGCGACCGTGGTGCTGCAACTCGTGGCCGAGGGCAGGATCGGGCTGGACAGCCCGGTCGCCGACCGCCTGCCCGAGCTCGGGCTGGACGAGCGGATCACGGTGCGGATGCTGCTGCGGCACACCAGCGGCCTGTACAACTACACCGGCGACGTCGAGCCGGACGGGACGTTCGCGATGGGGCTGCCCTCGACCGGCAAGGCGTGGGTGGACAACCGGTTCCACTCCTACCGGCCCGAGGAACTGGTGCGGTTCGCGTTGGCCAAGCCGGCGCGCTTCGAGCCGGGGACGGACCAGAGCTACGCCAACACCAACTACACGCTGGCCCTGCTGCTGATCGAGAAGCTCACCGGCCGCTCCTACGCCGAGGAGGTGCGGCAGCGGATCATCGAGCCGCTCGGCCTCACGGGCACCGTGGTGTCGACCGACTCACCGGACCTCCCCGGCCCGCACCCCCGCGGCTACTACCGCTACCAGGACGCCGGCGAGTGGAAGGTCGTCGACGTCAGCCGTCAGAACCCATCCCTGTTGGCCGGCGCCGGCGACCTGATCTCGACCGCCAAGGACCTGGCCAAGTTCATCTCCGCCCTGCTGCGCGGCGAGCTCCTCCCGGCCCCTCTCCTGGCCGAGATGACCACCCCGCACGGCAAGCTGAACCTCGGCCTGGGCCTCTGGATCCAAGACCTCGGCCCGCACGGCACCATCGTCCACCACAACGGCGGCGCCCCGGGCGGCTACGGCGCCCTGATGATCAGCACCCCCGACGGCCACAAGACCCTGACCGCATCCGTGACCACCGGCGACATCGACCCGGCCGGCGTGTTCCCCACGGCGTTGGACGGCCTCATCAAGGCGGTGTTCTGCACCGAGCAGCCTCAGCCAACCGCCTGACCCCTCAACCCCGACCCGGCCGCGCCGAGCTCCCACCGAGCCCGGCGCGGCCGTTCACGTGCGGGTCAGGCGGTGAAGCCCTTGAAGATGTTCGTGAACTCGTACTGGGTCTGGCTGATGCTGCTGCACGTCGGCGAGATGCCGCCGCCCGGGCAGCCGCCGTTGTCCCGGCCCACCGACCAGAAGCCCAGCAGGCCGATGCGGTTCGTGTTGGCCCACGCCACCAGCTTCCGCGCGTGCGCCTGGGTGAAGACCTTGCCGTTGAAATTGCGGCCGATCATCGGGGTCACGCCGAGCAGCCGCTTCAGCTCCGCGTCCGACTTGGCGGGCCAGATCTGCTTCAGCTGCCGCAGGCTGCTCTCGGCGGCGGCGATGACGGCGTCGCCCCAGTCGGCGCGGGAGGAGCCGAACTCCATGGTCATGGGGTTGACGAGGACGGTCAGGCCCTTGGCGGCCGCGTTCTGCAGGATCTGCACCGAGTACGGGTCCATGCCGTAGTCGTCGCCCTGCACGCGCATCGTGTAGCTGATCGACGTGCCGCGCTCGGTCTGCAGGCGCTTCAAGGCGGTGTTCACCAGGTCGTGCGGGATGGTGGCCTCGACGTCGACGTCCAGGTGGTTGCTGCCGACCGCGTCGAGCACCTTCTTGTACGCCGCCAACAACGCGTCCGCGGTGGAGCACGAGTACTCCAGGTACGGCCCGGCGGCGCCTCCGGTCGCCACGATCACGTCACCGCCCATGGCCTTCAGCGCACGCACGTCGTTGACGATCCGGCTGTCGTGCAACGGGATCGTGCCGCCCCACGACGGGTTGCAGCCGCTGCTGTCCGCGAGCGCGAAGGCGAGCGTGAACACCTTCTGGCCGGTGGCGCGGGCGACCGACTCCAGCGACGGCGTCGGCATGGTGATGTCCACGTACGGCGCGGACTTCAGGCTGCCGGGGAGAGGTGGTTGGTCCGAAGTAGTGGTCGTCGTCGTAGTTGTGGTGGTAGTCGTGGTGCCGCCGGTGCAGGGTTGGCCGTTGAGCTTGCAGTTGGCGGGCAGGCCCGTGCCGTTCACCAGGAACCCGAACGACGTGGACGCGCCCGCCGCGAGCCCGCCGTTGTACTCACGGTTGGTGAACGTGTGGTGCGAGCCGCTGCTGGTCAGCGTCGCGTCCCAGTACGAGCCGGGCGAACTGCCCGCCGGCAGGTCGAACTCGACCTTCCACCCGGACACCGCGCTCGACCCCGCGGTGACGGTGAACTTGCCCTGGTAGCCCGAACTCCACGTGGAGTCCTGGGTGAACACGGCCGTCGGGGTCGGCGCCGCGCCCGCGGGGGCGGCGAGCAGCAGACCGGCGGTGACGGCGGCGGTGGCGCCTGCCGCGAGTGCGGCCAGGCTCGTGCGCTTGAGGGACATGGGCACCTACTCCCGTGCAGGGGGGACGGGGTGGGAGTGGTGCGGGAGCGCGGGGCGCGGCACGCCCCCACACCACGTCGTGGCGGTGCCCGCGAACACCGTCGGCACCGACAAGGTGACCGTAGGTGGACTGGACCACCTCGTCAATGGGTCTAGACCTTTTCGGTCACGAACGGCCGACCGCCCGTAGTGGGAGACTGTCCGGGTGGATGCCCTCCCTTGGTCCGCCGGCGCCGCGACCGGCGTCGGCTCGCTACCCGGAACCGACCCGCTGGAGGCCGCCAGGATCGTTCTCGGCGAACTCCCCGACCTCCCTCACCTGCCCGAACTCCCCGCCCGGGGCGTCGGGGCGGACATGATCGGCCGCGCCGCCGCGCTCCTGGTCGACCTGCCGGTCGAGGTGGTCCCGTCCGGCTGGCGGACCGCCGCGCACGCCGGCAAGGACCACCGGCGCGCGGTCGACCTGCTGCGCCGCGACCTGGACGCGTTCGAGGAGGCCGCCGAGCCCGCGCCGCCGTCGGTCGTCAAGGTGCAGTCCGCCGGACCGTGGACGCTCGCCGCGAGCGTCGAGCTGCCGCGCGGCCACCGGGTGCTGACCGACCGGGGCGCGCTGCGCGAGCACGCCGAGTCGCTGGTCGAAGGCCTCAACCGGCACGTCGCCGAGGTCGCCAAGCGCACCGGCGCGAAGGTCGTCGTGCAGCTGGACGAACCGGCGCTGCCCGCCGTGCTCAAGGGCCTGCTGCCGACGCCGTCCAAGCTCGGCACCGTCGCCGCCGTCCCCGAGCCGGACGCCCGGGCCCTGCTCCAGACCGTGATCGACGGCCTCGACGCGGACGTGATCGTGCACTGCTGCGCCCCGGCCCCGCCAGTGACGCTGATCCGGCAGGCGGGCGCGCGGGCGGTCTCGTTCGACGTCACGATCCTCGACGACACGATGTGGGACGAGCTCGGCGAGGCGTGGGAGGAGAAGACCCAGCTGTTCCTGGGCCTGGCCCCGAGCACCGACCCGACCACCCCGAGGACGCTGAGGTCGCTGGCCCAGCCCGCGTTGGACCTGGTGGACCGGCTCGGTTTCCCGCGGTCGATCCTGGGCACGCACGCGGTGCCGACGCCGACGTGCGGCATGGCGGGCGCGAGCGCGAAGTGGGTGCGACGGGCGTTGGCGCTGACGCGTGACGTGGGCAAGGCGTTCGTGGAGCCGCCCGAGGACTGGTGACCCCGCCTACAGGTCGCTGAACGGCGCGGCGTAGGTGAAAGGCCCGGTGAGGGCCGGCGTGTAGGCGGACAGGGCCCTGGCCTGGAAGTACGGGGCCCAGTCCGGGTCCGGCGGCGTGATGCCGTAGGTCGACGCCAGCGCAAAACCGAAGCGGGAGTAGTAGGCCGGGTCGCCCAGGAGGATCACCAACGGCTCGTCGAGGGCGTCGGCGGCGCCCAGGACGGTGTGCATCAGGGCCTTGCCGACGCCGGAGCGCTGGTGGGCGGGCAGCACGCTCAGCGGGCCGAGGCCCAGCGCGGGAGCTCCGCCCACGGACCCGCGCGTGCACACGACGTGACCGACCACGGCGCCGTCCACCTCGGCGACCAGGGACAGGGCCGGGATCCAGCCGGGGTCCGCCCGCAGCGCCGCGACCAGCCCCACCTCACCGCCCGGTCGCGCCGCGAACGCGGCCTCCGTCACGTCGTGGACGGCCTGGATGTCGGCGGTGGTCTCGCGTCGGATCAGCACGACACAGCACCTTACGACCCCACCAGGTGAACCCCCGAGGGCATTTCCGCACCGCGCAGGAACGCCAGCAGCACGCTCTGGAACGCGCGCCCGGCCGACGTCGGCGCCACGTCGGTCCGATGCGCCAGGGCCACCGTCCGCGTGGTCGCCGGGGTCAGCGGCGTCCCGTGCAACGACCGCGTGGCCAGCACCGTGCTCGGCACGATCGCCACCCCCAACCCCACCTCCACGAACCGCAGCACGGCGTCCATCTCCCCGCCCTCCACCGCGAACCGCGGCTCGAACCCCGCCTGCCGGCACGCCGCCAACGTCGTCTCCCGCAGGTCGTACCCCGGCCGGAACATCACCAGCGGCTGCTCGCGCAGGTCCGTCAACCGCATCCGGGGCACGCCCAGCGGCGCCGCCGACGCCACCACCAGCTCCTCCCGCAGCACCGGCACCACCGTCAACGCCCGGTCCGCGTCCGCCGGCGACACGATCACCAGCGCCAGGTCGAGCTGCCCCGCCTCCAGCGCCGCCACCAGGTCGCGCGACCCGCCCTCCGTCACCGACACCTGGATCCCGGGGTACGCGTCGTGGTAGCGCTTGATCACGTCCGCGAACAGGCTGACGCACAGGCTCGGCGTCGCACCGACCCGCACCCGCCCCCGCCGCAGCCCCACCAGCTCGGCCACCTCGAGCCGCGCCGTGTCCACATCGGACAGGATCCGGGCGGCCACCGGCAGCAGCGCCTCACCCGCCGGCGTCAACGTGACGTTCCCGCGCGCCCGGCTGAACAGCTCCGCGCCCAGCTCCTTCTCCAGCGCGTGGATCTGCTTGGACAGTGAGGGCTGCGCCACACGCGCCTCCGCCGCCGCGCGCGTGAAGTGCCGCGTCCGGGCCACTGCCAGGAAGTACACGAGCTGCTGCAGCGTCATAGCCCCAGGCTATCTTCAGGCAGCTCACGATGTATTGGACGACTCGTCACACCGGTTCCTAGCGTCAGCGACGTGGACACGATCGGGCTCTACCGCACCACCGTCGGCAAGAAAGTCGTCATGGCGGTCACCGGCGCCGGACTGCTGCTGTACGTCGTCGTGCACATGCTCGGCAACCTGACCGTCTTCTCCGGCGCGGACGCGATCGACGGCTACGGCCGGTGGCTGCGCGAGATCGGCGCGGTCTGGCCGACGCGGGTCGCCCTGCTCGCGTGCGTGGGACTGCACTTCGCCGCCGCCTACCAACTGACCGCGAAGGCGCGCAGGGCCAAGGGCCGGTACGAGCACCGCCGACGCGTCCAGGGCAGCTACGCGGCCCGCACCATGCGCTGGGGCGGCGTGATCATCGCCCTGTTCGTGGTCTACCACCTGCTCGACCTCACCGCCGGGTGGCTCAACCCCCACGGCGTGCCCGGCGAGATCCACGCGAACGTCGTCGCCGACTTCCAGCACTGGTACGTGGTGCTGGCGTACGCGGTGGCCGTGCTCGCGCTGGGCTTCCACATCCGCCACGGCGTGTGGAGCGCCACGCAGACCCTCGGCGTCACCACCTCGCGCGTCATCGGCCTCGGCGTCGCCGTGGTCGTCTGCGCCGGTTTCCTCTCCGTTCCCTTCGCCGTCTTCACCGGATTGGTGAGCTGACATGTCCTACACCGAAGGCGCGCCGATCGCCGACCAGCGCGTGCCCGCCGGGCCGATCGAGACCCGCTGGGACCGCCGCCGCTTCTCCGCCCGCCTGGTCAACCCCGCGAACCGGCGCAACCGCAGCGTGATCGTGGTGGGCACCGGCCTCGCGGGCGGCTCGGCCGCGGCGACGTTGGCCGAGCTCGGCTACCAGGTCAAGTCGTTCTGCTACCAGGACAGCCCGCGCCGCGCGCACAGCATCGCCGCGCAGGGCGGCATCAACGCGGCCAAGAACTACCGCAACGACGGCGACAGCGTGCACCGGCTGTTCTACGACACGGTCAAGGGCGGCGACTTCCGCTCCCGCGAGTCGAACGTGCACCGGTTGGCGCAGATCAGCGTCGAGATCATCGACCAGTGCGTGGCGCAGGGCGTGCCGTTCGCCCGCGAGTACGGCGGCCTGCTCGACACCAGGTCGTTCGGCGGCGCGCAGGTCTCCCGCACGTTCTACGCCCGCGGCCAGACCGGCCAGCAACTCCTCCTCGGGGCCTACCAGGCCTTGGAACGGCAGATCGCCGCCGGACGCGTCGAGATGCACCCGCGCACCGAGATGCTCGACCTCATCGTGGTGGACGACCGGGCGCGCGGGATCGTCGTGCGCGACCTCGTCAGCGGCGCGGTGTCCACCCACTTCGCGGACGCCGTCGTGCTCGCCACCGGCGGCTACGGCAACGTGTTCCACCTCTCCACCAACGCCAAGGGCTGCAACACCACCGCGATCTGGCGGGCGCACCGGCGCGGCGCGCTGTTCGCCAACCCGTGCTTCACCCAGATCCACCCGACGTGCATCCCGATCAGCGGCGATCACCAGTCGAAGCTCACACTGATGAGTGAATCCCTGCGCAACGACGGCCGCGTGTGGGTGCCGCGCGACCAGCACGACACGCGTGCGCCGAACGACATCCCCGAGGCCGACCGGGACTACTTCCTGGAACGCATGTACCCGGCGTTCGGCAACCTCGTGCCGCGCGACATCGCGTCCAGGGCCGCCAAGAACATCTCCGACGAGAAGCGCGGCGTCTACCTCGACTTCGCCGACGCCATCCGCCGACTCGGGGCGCTCGCCGTCGAGCAGCGCTACGGGAACCTGTTCGAGATGTACCAGCGGATCACCGGCGACGACCCGTACCGGACGCCGATGCGCATCTACCCGGCCGTGCACTACACGATGGGCGGGCTGTGGGTCGACTACGACCTGCGTGCCACGATCCCCGGCCTGTACGTGATCGGCGAGGCGAACTTCTCCGACCACGGCGCGAACCGGCTGGGCGCGTCGGCGCTGATGCAGGGCCTGGCGGACGGCTACTTCGTGCTGCCCGGCGTGATCGGCGACTACCTGGCCGACGCGCCGTTCGGGCCACTCGACGACAGTCACCCGGTCGTGGCCGACACGGTGTCCGAGGTGCGCGGTCGGGTGAAGACGTTGCTGGCCGTGAACGGTGACCGCACGGTCGAGTCGTTCCACCGCGAGCTCGGCCGGCTGATGTGGGACGAGTGCGGCATGGAGCGCGACGAGGCGGGGCTGCGCAAGGCGTTGGAGCGGATCCCCGAGCTGCGCGAGGAGTTCTGGCGGCGGGTGAAGGTGCCCGGCGACGGTGAGCGGCTCAACCAGGAGCTGGAGAAGGCCGGCCGGGTCGCGGACTTCTTCGAGCTGGCGGAGCTGATGTGCGTGGACGCCCTGCACCGCGCCGAGTCGTGCGGCGGGCACTTCCGGTCGGAGAGCCAGACGCCGGACGGCGAGGCGTTGCGGGACGACGCGAACTACTCCTACGTCGCCGCGTGGGAGTACACGGGCGTGGGCCGACCACCCGTGCTGCACAAGGAAGAGCTGGTCTTCGACCACGTCACGCCGAGCACCCGGAGCTACTCGTGAAGCTGACCCTGCGGATCTGGCGGCAGAGCGGCGCCACCGGGCGCCTGGTGGAGTACGCCATGGACGACCTGTCGCCGGACATGTCGTTCCTCGAAGCGCTGGACGTGCTCAACGAGCGGTTGATCACGTCCGGGCAGGAGCCGGTGGCGTTCGACCACGACTGCCGCGAGGGCATCTGCGGCATGTGCGGGATGATGATCAACGGGATGGCGCACGGGCCGGAGAAGGCCACCACGGCGTGCCAGCTGCACCTGCGGCACTTCCGCGACGGCGACGTGGTGACCGTGGAGCCGTGGCGGGCCGAGCCGTTCCCGGTGGTGCGCGACCTGGTGGTGGACCGGTCGGCGTTCGACCGGATCGTGGCGGCCGGCGGGTACATCAGCGTGCCCGCGGGGTCCGCGCCGGACGCCCACGCGACGCCCGTGCCCAAGCCGGACGCGGACACGGCGTTCGAGGCGGCGGCGTGCATCGGCTGCGGCGCGTGCGTGGCGGCGTGCCCCAACGGGTCCGCGATGCTGTTCACCGCCGCGAAGGCCACCCACCTCGGCGTGCTGCCGCAGGGTCAGCCGGAGCGGTACTCGCGGGCGCGGGACATGGTCGCCGAGCACGACGCGTCGGGCTTCGGCGGCTGCACGAACACCGGCGAGTGCACGTCGGCGTGCCCCAAGGGCATCCCGCTGACCACCATCGCCCGGCTCAACGCCGACCTGCTGCGCGCTCACACCACCCGCAGCGACAGGTAACCCGTCCCGCACACCAGGAGCGTGGAGAGCAGCCCCAGGAGGAGCGCCCTGGGGCTGGTCCGCACGAGGCTCTTGAGCCGCACCGACGTGCCCAGGCCGAACAGCGCGGCGGCCAGCACGACCGTCGTCGCGGTACCGGCCACGTCCACGACAGCAGCCGGCACCAGCGGGCTGACCAGCATCAACGCCAGGAAGCCGAGCAGGAAGCCGGGCACCGGCGGAGCGCCGCGACCGCCGACACCGGCCACGATCGGCGCCAACAACGCCACCCGCCCGAGCTTCACCGCCATCGCCGTCGCCAGACCGCCGGCCGGTGCGGCGGCGGCCACCTGCGCCACCTCGTGCACGCTCAGCCCGATCCACTGCGGTGAGGCGTGCAGCAGCGGCAACGCGACCATCGCCAGCGTGCCGTAGAGCGTGACGAGGGCGACGCTGGTGGCCACGTGCTCGTCCTCGCGGTCGACCCGCCCCTCGACGGCGGCGATGGCCGACGCGCCGCAGATCGAGAAACCGCTGGCCACGAGGATGTACAGGCCGCGTGGCAGGCGCAGCCAGCGGCCGAGCAGCACCGTGCCGAAGAACGTCACCGAGACCGTGGCCAGGATCGCCACCAGAACGCCCGGTCCCAGGTTGAGGAGTTGCACGACGGACAGTTGCAGACCGAGCAGCACCACCCCGGTGCGCAGCAGCTTGCGCGTGACGCCGCTCAGATCCGGCAGGCGTCCACCCACCAGCACACCCAGGACCAACGCGGCGATCAGCACACCGTCCAGCCTCCGTCGGCGCGGGTGCTTCCGGTAGGCGGCAGTCGACCCCGCGGTCATACCCTGGGGCTATGACCCCGGACCTCGAATCGCTGCGCCTGCTGGTGCTCGTCGGGGAGCTGGGCAGCCTCGGCCGGGCCGCCGAGCAGCTCGGCATCGCGCAACCGTCGGCGAGCAAGCGGCTGTCCACCCTGGAACGGCGACTCGGCGTCGTGCTGGTCGACCGGGGCCGGCGCGGCTCCGTGCTCACGCCCGCCGGCGTGGTGGTGACCGAACGGGCGCGGCGGGTGCTGGACGAGGTCGCCGGGCTCGTGGAGGGCGCACGGGCGCTGCGGTCGGCGCAGGAGGCCGAGCTGCGGGTCGCCGCGAGCATGACCGTGGCCGAGCACCTCGCGCCGAGCTGGATCGGCGAACTGCGCCGCGCCCGACCCGACCTGCGCGTGGGACTGCGGGTGACCAACTCGGAGACGGTCGTCGCCCTCGTCCGCGACGGCGCGGTCGACCTCGGGTTCGTCGAAGCGCCAGGCCCCCTACCAGGGCTTTCGTCGCGGGAAGTGGCCGTGGACCGGCTCGCGGTGATCGTCGCGCCCGGCCACCCGTGGGCCCGCCGGCGACGGCCGCTCACCCCGCCGGAACTGGCCGCGACACCGCTCGTGATGCGCGAACGCGGCTCCGGCACCCGCGACACGCTCGACCGGGCGTTGCCCGACGCGTGCCCGCCCGCGCTGGAACTCGGCTCCACCACGGCGGTGCGCGGCGCGGTGGTCGCCGGCGTCGCCCCCGCCGTGCTGAGCGTGCTCGCCGTGGACGTCGACCTCGCCGAGGGCCGACTGGTCGAAGTGCCCGCGGAACTCGACCTCCGACGCGTGCTGCGCGCCGTGTGGCCCGGCGGGCGCAAGCTCGTGGGACCCGCCGCGGAACTCCTCGCCGTGGCCGACCGCCGCGGCCGGCCGCCGCGGTCCGGCGCCGCCGCGGATCCGGGCACGGCCGCGGTCCGGCCGTAGTTCAATGGAGCCATGAGCTGGTTCCGCCGACGCACCGAACCCGAACCCGCGCCCGTCCACCTGCCCAACCCGGCCGAGGCCGCGGTGGCGTTCTGGCAGGAGTGGTTCGAGCTGCTGCCGACCGTGAGCGCGGCCCTGGGCGACGGCGAACCGTTCCGCGTGGAGGGCGACCTGGGCGCGATGGTCGCCGCCATGCACCCCGACCTGGAGTTCTCCCTCGAACGCGGCCACCGCGCGATCTACGCCCTGGTGATCACCGGCCGTGAAGACCCGAAGCTGCGGCCCTACACCGACGCGTGGATCGCCGCCGCGCCGGCCGAGGACATGATCTGGGAGTACCACGACTCGGTGCCCGCGGTGCCGGACCCGACCCTGGTCACCATCAACCTCGGACCGCGCCGGATGCGCCTGGCCGACGTGCGGGTGGTCGCGCAGGTCTCGGACGGCCTGGTGGACGTCGCCGTCTACCACCCGGAGTTCGCCGGCCTCGACGACAAGGCCAGGCAGACCATGACGTTCCTGCCCTTGGACGTCACGCTCGGTGAGCGACTGGCCGGTGAACGACTCGGCCGGGTGGAAACCGCGTCCGCCGAGCCGGAGGGCACGATCGGCCTGCTGGAACTGCGCGACCTGGTCCGGGCGATCGCCGAGGATCCCTCCTGAAATTGTCGGACCCCCTCGATACCCTCATGCCGTGACCAGCAGCGACTCGTTGAACCCGGCCCAGGCTCCCGCCGAGGGCGTCGAGGACGTGCCCGTCGACGCGCGCGTGCGGCACGCCGCGTTGGCCGAGGTGGTGCGCGGGCACCAGTTCCGCTACTACGTCCTCGACTCGCCGACGGTCAGTGACGGCGAGTTCGACGCGCTGCTCCGGGAGTTGGAGGCGCTGGAGCAGGCGCACCCCGGGCTCGCCACGCCCGATTCGCCCACGCAGCTCGTCGGCGGCACGTTCTCGACCGAGTTCAAGGCGGTCGACCACCTGGAGCGGATGCTCAGCCTCGACAACGTGTTCTCGGCCGAGGAGCTGCAGGGCTGGTTCGAGCGGGTGCGCAAGGAGGTCGGGGCGGACGCGCACTTCCTGTGCGAGCTGAAGGTCGACGGCCTGGCGATCAACCTGCTCTACGAGCACGGGGTGCTGGTGCGCGCGTTGACCCGGGGTGACGGGCGGACCGGCGAGGACGTGACGCTCAACGTCCGCACCCTGGAGGACGTCCCGGATGTGCTGAGGGGCACCGACGAGTACCCCGTGCCCGAGCTGGTCGAGGTGCGCGGCGAGGTGTTCTTCGCCGTGGAGGACTTCCTGGAGCTGAACGCACGGCTGGTGGAGGCGGGCAGACCACCGTTCGCGAACCCGCGCAACACCGCCGCCGGGTCGTTGCGGCAGAAGGACCCGAAGGTGACGGCGTCGCGCCGGCTGCGGATGATCTGCCACGGGCTCGGCAAGCGCGAGGGGTTCGAGCTCACCCGGCAGTCCGAGGCGTACGAGGCGCTGAAGGCGTGGGGGCTGCCGGTGTCGCCGCACACCGCGGTGCTGAGCACGTTCGAGGAGATCAGCGCGCACGTCGCGCACTGGGGCGAGCACCGGCACGACGCCGTGCACGAGATCGACGGCGTGGTCGTCAAGGTGGACGAGGTGTCGTTGCAGCGGCGGCTCGGCAGCACGTCGCGCGCGCCGCGGTGGGCGATCGCGTTCAAGTACCCGCCGGAGGAGGCCACGACCACCCTGCTGGACATCAAGGTGCAGGTCGGCCGCACGGGCCGCGTGACGCCGTTCGCGGTGATGGAGCCGGTGAAGGTGGCGGGTTCGACGGTCGCCCGCGCCACCTTGCACAACGCCAGCGAGGTCAAGCGCAAGGGTGTGCTGATCGGCGACCGCATCGTGATCCGCAAGGCCGGCGACGTGATCCCCGAGGTGCTGGGGCCGGTGATCGACGCCCGGCCCGATGACGCCTACGCGTTCGAGATGCCCCTGACGTGCCCCGAGTGCGGGCACGAGTTGCGCCCGATGAAGGAAGCGGACGTCGACATCCGGTGCCCCAACGCGGCCGGGTGCCCGGGTCAGCTGCGCGAGCGGTTGGCGTACCTGGCGTCGCGGTCGGCGTTGGACATCGAGGTGCTGGGCTTCGAGGCGGCGGCGGCGCTGGTCGACTCCCCGGTGTACGGCGACGAGGGCGACCTGTTCGACCTCGACGCGGAGAAGCTGGCGCGGGTCGCCCTGTTCCGCACCAAGGACGGCGAGCTGACCGCGAACGCCGTGAAGCTGCTGGACAACCTGGAGACGGTCAAGCAGCGTCCACTGTGGAGAGTCCTGGTCGCCCTGTCCATCCGCCACGTGGGCCCCACCGCGGCCCGTGCGCTGGCGCGGGAGTTCGGTTCCCTGGACCGCATCGTCGCCGCGACGGAGGAGGAACTGGCCGCCGCCGAGGGGGTGGGCCCGACCATCGCCACGGCCGTGCGCGAGTGGGTCGAGACACCGTGGCGTCAAGCCGTCGTGGCGAAGTGGCAGGCCGCGGGGGTGCGGATGGCCGAGGAACGGGACACTTCGGTCCCGCGCAACCTGGAGGGGTTGTCGATCGTGGTGACGGGTTCGCTGGAGACGTTCTCGAGGGACGAGGCCAAGGAGGCGATCCTGTCGCGCGGCGGCAAGGCGGCGGGTTCGGTGTCGAAGAAGACGGCGTTCGTCGTCGTGGGCGAGTCGCCGGGTTCCAAGGCGGAGAAGGCGGAACAGCTGAAGGTCCCGATCCTGGACGAAGCAGGCTTCCGCATCCTGCTGACGAGCGGACCGGAAGCCGCCACCAAGGTCGCCACCATCGCCGAGGACCCCACCGAAGACCCCACCGAAGACCTCGCCGACCCCCCACCTCTCACCGACCACTCCACCACCCCCACCACCTAACCTCAACCCCCACGCCGCCCTGACCAGCAACTTCCCCAACTACACCAACCACGACCGAGTGATCACGATAGGAGGACCAAATCAAAACACCGTTATCCGCCACCTGAAACGTCGGTTGAAACAACGAGGCCGGCAACCAACCCGCGCCCCATCCCACCAACCCCCGCCCCAACCCAACCCGGCCGGCCACTCCAAGCAGCCAGCCACTCCAGGCAGCCAGCCACTCCAAGCAGCCGGCCACTCCAAGCAACTGACCGCTCCAGGCAGCCAGCCACTCCAAGCAGCCGGCCGCTCCAGACAGACGGTGGTCGTCTCCCGGAACTCCCTCCAGCCCGTGCTTCCGGCCAACGTCGCCCGCAGCACCTCACTTCTGCGCCTCGCCGTCCAGCGAAACCCGCCCGCCGCGGCGCAGCCCGCCCACCGCGGCACAGTCCGCCCACCGCGCCGCAACCCGATCAACGGGTCCTGCTCGGCCAACGGGTCCCGCTCTGCCAACCCTCCAACCCTCCACCCCCCGCAAGGGCATGACAGCTCGCGCGAGCGTCCTCCTCGGTGAGGTGTCAGGGATGTCGCCCACCAACACAGCCCGGCGAGAACGGCCGCCAAGCGGTTAACCCGCCGACGTCACATTCGGGAAGCGTGCGACCCACCGCTTCTGCCACGGCGTTTCCACCGCACGCCGGTTGTAGTTGGTCCGCGCCCACGCCACCGCGTCACCCGACGGGACGCCCGCCAGCACGGCCAGGCACGCGATCACGGTGCCCGTCCGCCCGACCCCGCCGCCGCACGCCACCTCGACCCGCGCACCGGCGACGGCCCGTGCGTGCAGGTCCCTGATCAGCACGACGGCGTCCGCCGGTGCCTTCGGCAGCCGGAAGTCCGGCCACTCGACCCACTCGTGCTTCCACGAAGGAGCGTCCACGCGGGCCATCACCGCGCGTCGCATCCGAGGCGATCCCAAGTACAGGCCGTAGTCGGGCGTGCCCTCAGGTGTGGGGTTCCGCAAGCCCCGACCGCGCACGAGAGCGCCGTCGGGCAGTTCGATCGCACCGGGAAGGCTCATCGCCCCATCATCGCGACCCGCAGTCTTGCGGCCAAAGGCAGGTGCCGCGGACGACATCGGGCCGGAATCTTGATCGCACCGTGTCGGGGCAGTTGTCTGGACGACAATCGGGGACTGTCCGATGACGTGGAAGGGAACCAGATGGCCGACATCGTGGTGAGGCCCGCCAGGGAAGACGAGTGGGCGGCGGCGGGTGCGATCACCGTGGCCGCCTACCAGGCCGACCGCCACATCGACAGCCACACCGGCGGGTACGCCGACACGCTGGTCGATACGCGCACCCGTGCCCGCGAGGCGGAACTGCTGGTGGCGGTGGACGTCGAGAACACCGTGCTCGGCACCGTCACGGTGGTCCGGCCCGGCACCCCCTACGCCGAGGTCAGCAAGGACGGCGAAGTGGAGTTCCGGATGCTCGCGGTCAGCCCGTCGGCACGGGGCCGTGGCGTCGGCGAAGCGCTGGTGCGCGCGGTGATCGTGCGGGCGCGCGAGCTCGGCGCACACCGGCTGGTGATGAGCAGCTCCGAGCACATGACCACGGCGCACCGCCTCTACCAGCGGCTCGGTTTCCAACGACGTCCCGATCGCGACTGGCGGCCGGTGCCCGGCGTGGACGTGACCGCGCTCGGGTTCAGCCTCGAACTCGCATGATCTCGTCGCGCAGCGAGCGGTCCCGCGCGGCCCGGTCGTAGAGCAGTTCCACCAGCGTCGCGTGGTCGAGCTCGGCGAGGCGGACGCGCAGCTCCTCGTCCTCCGCGTCCGGCGGCGGCACGGTCAGGCCCCGTTCCAGCAGCACCAGGCCGACCGCGACGCAGTGCTTGCAGAAGAAGCCCTGCGACCCGTACGGGCAAGTGCACGCGCCGGCCAGGCGGGTGTCGTCCCACTGGAGCGTCACCCGGTACTCGGCCGCGCCGACCACGACGCCTTCCACGTGCCGCGAGCGCACGGCCAGCTCGACCACGGCGTCCCGGTAGGTCAGCCCGCGCCAGTACGACTTGGCGCCCGCGTGGTGGCGCAGCAGGGCTGAGGTCAGCGTCGGCATGGCGGTATCCAACACCTTGTGGTTCGGTGGGTTTCGTGCTCCAGGCCTGTCTGAACGGCGCCCGGGAGCCGGGCAGCCACCCTAGTGTGCCGATCACGCCGCAGCAGCTGGCGGCCGACGCCGCGGCGTGCGGCGAGCTGGGCGTGACGTCCTTCCACGTGCACCCGCGCGACGTGGTGGGCTTGGAGGTGCTGGCCGGCCCGGAGGTCGCCACTTCGGTGTCCGTGGTGCGGTCCCTGGTGCCGCACGCGGAGATCGGCGTGACGACCGGCGCGTGGATCGTGCCGGACCCCGTGCGGCGGGCGGAGCTGGTGCGCGGGTGGGCGGGGCTGGCGGCGGGACGTCCGGACTTCGCGTCGGTCAACGTCCACGAGGACGGGTGGCTCGCCGTCGCGGAGGCGTTGCACGACGCGGGCATCGGCATCGAGCTGGGCGTGTTCCACGTCGAGGCGGCGCGGACGTTGCTGGAGGTCGGCGTGCCGCCGGGGACGGTGCGGGTGCTGGCGGAGGTGCAGCCGGGGGAGACCCCGGAGGACGCGGCACGGCTGCTCGACCTGCTGGGGCCGCTCGGGGCGCCGATCCTGCTGCACGGCGAGGACGACAGCGCGTGGCCGGTGCTGGACTACGCGGTGACGCGCGGGCTGGACACCCGGATCGGCCTCGAGGACACGCTCACCTCGCGTGACGGCACGCCGGCCGCGGACAACGCGCAGCTGGTGGAGCTGGCTCTCTGAGGCGGGAAAACCACTGGTAGCGCGGTCGCGTGCCGTGGTTTCGTTGCGCCATGGTGTCCACCGACCGGCTTCTCGCCTTCGCGGCCATGTCGTTCCTGCTGATCGTGATACCGGGGCCCAGCGTCCTGTTCGTGGTCGGGCGGGCGTTGGCGCAGGGTCGCCGGGCCGCGTTGATCACGGTCCTGGGGAACACGCTCGGCGCCTACGCCCTGGTCGTGGCCGTCGCGTTCGGCGTCGGGGCGATCGTCGAGCGGTCGGCGGTCGTGTTCATGACGTTGAAGCTGGCCGGCGCCGCGTACCTGGTCTACCTGGGGGTGAAGGCGGTGCGGCAGCGCGCGTCGCTGCACGCGACGTTCACCGCCGGCGGTCCGGCGCGGGGCGGGCTGCGCACGTTGTGGGAGGGCTTCGCGGTCGGCGTGGCGAATCCCAAGACGATCGTGTTCTTCGCCGCCGTGCTGCCGCAGTTCGTCGACCGCGCGCAAGGCCACGTCGTCGCCCAGATGCTGCTGCTCGGGCTGGTGTTCAACCTCATCGCGGTGGCGTCCGACAGCGTCTGGGGCCTCGCCGCCGCCACCGCCCGGACGTGGTTCGCCCGCTCACCCCGCCGGCTGGCCCTGGTGGGCGGCGCCGGGGGCCTGGCCATGATCGGCCTGGGCGTCACCATCGCCACCACGGGCCGCCAGGACTGACCGCCCGCGTGGCGAACCTCCAGGACCGCCGAATTCACCGGACGTGGAACTCGGGGGTCCTGAGCGTTCGACCGGCGCGGGTCAGTCGGGGAGGACGACGGAGACGATGCCGGCCAGGTGCGCCAGGCGGGCGACTTCGGCGGCGCGGAACATCGGGCCGCCCGGGCGGCCCACCAGCAGGACGCGGTCCGGCTTGCCCAGCGGGGTGGCGGCCAGCTCGGTGCCCAGTTCCTGCCACGTCTCCGGCACCCACGAGTCCTCGCCGTCCAGGACGGTGGCACGGGCCAGGGGCAGCCACGGCGGGGTCTGCAGCTTGGTCTCCGGAGCGGCCGAGGAGGAGGTCAGGCGGTGCACGGCGCCGCCGTCCCACGACACGACCACCGCCCACCCCGCGCGGATGATCTTCGGCACGCCCTCGGTGAACACCGCGAGCCCGTTGCGGGGGTCCTCGGCGACCTCCTCCACCAGCTCCAGCTCGCGGTGGGTGTCCAGCACGCCGGCGTACGGCCGGACCGCGTCCACCTCGACGCCTTCGATGGACTCCGCGGCCGTGATCAGCACGTCGGGCAGCCGCCCGGACGGCAGCTCGACCACCAGGTCGTCGATGGCCAGGCCCGCCCCGCGCTCCACCACGTCCACGCTGAGGATGTCGGCCCCGATCTCGCCGAGCGCGGAGGCGACCGCGCCCAGGGTGCCGGGACGGTCCGGGAGCTGGACCCGGATCAGGAAGGACACGGTGCACGCCTCCAAAGGCTGTGGTGGAGCATCGAGGTGGAAACTCGCCGGTCGATGATTCTCGCAGACGCAGCTTCGCTTTCCGACCCACCAGGCGCGTTGCGCGCGGGTAAAATCGCGCACCCACGCGCGCGAGCGCGGGTAACCCGGTCGGAGGTCGGCCTGACCAGCCAATAGACTCGGCAGGTCCCAAATCCGAAAAACCGACCCACGGGGGTTGACGAGGTGCCCAGCATCTCCCGCGACGAGGTCGCGCACCTGGCCCGCTTGGCGAGGCTCGCCGTCACCGACGACGAGCTGGACCTGTTCGCCGGCCAGCTCGACGTGATCCTGCAGTCGGTGGCCACGGTGGGCGACATCGCCACCGCGGACATCCCGCCCACTTCGCACGCCGTTCCGCTGACCAACGTGTTCCGCGAGGACGTGGTGCGTCCCAGCCTCGGTCAGCAGCAGGCGCTCGCGGGCGCCCCCGCCGCCGAGGACGGACGCTTCCGCGTGCCCCGCATCCTGGGGGAGGAAGCATGACCGCCGACGTTATCTTCCGCGCGGAGGCGGAATCATGAACAGTCTGATCCGCAGCACCGCCGCCGAGCTCGCGGCCAAGATCGCGAGCCGCGAGGTCTCCGCGGTGGAGGTCGCCCAGGCGCACCTCGACCGGATCGCCGAGGTCGACGGCGCGGTCAACGCGTTCCTGCACGTCGACACCGAGGGCGCGCTCGAGGCCGCCCGCAAGGTCGACGACGACATCGCCGCCGGCGCGCACGTCGGTCCGCTGGCGGGCGTGCCGATCGCGCTCAAGGACGTGCTCACCACCGAGGGCGTGCCGACCACGGTCGGCTCGAAGATCCTCGAAGGCTGGGTCCCGCCCTACGACGCCACGGTCACGCGCAGGCTGAAGGAAGCCGGCGTGGTGATCCTCGGCAAGACCAACATGGACGAGTTCGCGATGGGCTCCTCCACCGAGAACTCCGCGTACGGCCCGACCCGCAACCCGTGGGACCTGGACCGCATCCCGGGTGGCTCGGGCGGCGGCTCGGCGGCGGCGCTGGCCGCGTTCCAGGCGCCGCTGTCGATCGGCACGGACACCGGCGGCTCGATCCGCCAGCCCGGCGCGGTCACCGGCACGGTCGGCGTGAAGCCCACCTACGGCGGTGTGTCCCGGTACGGGCTGGTGGCGTTCTCGTCCTCGCTGGACCAGGCCGGGCCGTGCGCCCGCACGGTGCTGGACGCGGCCCTGCTGCACGAGGTCATCGCCGGGTACGACCCGATGGACTCCACCTCGATCAACGCACCCGTCCCGCCCGTGGTGGCCGCCGCGCGCGAGGGCGCGAACGGCGACCTGTCCGGCGTGCGCGTCGGCGTGGTCACGCAGTTCAGCGGCGAGGGCTACCAGCCCGGCGTGCTGCGCAGCTTCGAGGCGGCCGTGGCGCAGCTCAAGCAGCTCGGCGCGGAGGTCGTCGAGGTCTCGTGCCCGAGCTTCGACTACGCGCTGCCCGCGTACTACCTGATCGCGCCGAGCGAGGCGTCGTCCAACCTGGCCCGCTTCGACGCGATGCGCTACGGCATCCGCGTGGGCGACGACGGCACCCGCAGCGCCGAGGAGGTCATGTCGCTGACCCGCGAGGCCGGTTTCGGCCCCGAGGTGAAGCGGCGCATCATGATCGGCACGTACGCGCTGTCGTCGGGCTACTACGACGCCTACTACGGCTCGGCGCAGAAGGTGCGCACGCTGATCAGCCGCGACTTCGAGGCCGCGTTCGCCACCGTGGACGTGCTGGTCTCGCCGACCACGCCGACCACCGCGTTCCCGATCGGCGAGCGCACCGGCGACCCGATGGCGATGTACAAGGCCGACCTGTGCACGATCCCGGCGAACCTGGCCGGCAACGCCGCGATGAGCGTCCCGAGCGGACTGTCCGACGAGGACGGCCTGCCGGTGGGCCTGCAGATCATGGCGCCCGCGTTGCAGGACCACCGGATGTACCGGGTGGCGGCGGCGTACGAGGTGGCTCGGGACGCGGCGCTGGGCGCGACGGTGATCAGCGGCGTGCCGCAGTTGGCGGGTGTGCGGTGAAGCGGGCCCGTACGGTGCTGGCCCTCGTCGGCGCCGCGGGCGCGGCGACCAGCGCGTTCTCCACGTTGAAGGCGGCTCGCGGCAAGAACGACAAGCTCGCCCTGGCCAACGCGGCGGCGAGCATCCTGGTGGCGATCACGGGCGCGGCGCTGGCCGTGCGGGGTCTGCGGAAGGACGGGAAGGCATGACGTCGGTGCACGAGCTGATGGACTACGCCGAGGTCATCGAGCGCTTCGACCCGGTGCTGGGGTTGGAGGTGCACGTCGAGCTGCACACCAACACCAAGATGTTCTGCGGCTGCGCGAACGTCTTCGGCGGCGAGCCGAACACGCAGGTCTGCCCGGTCTGCCTGGGCATGCCCGGCGCGCTGCCCGCGGTCAACGGCACGGCGGTGGAGTCGGCGATCCGGATCGGGCTGGCGCTCAACTGCGAGATCGCCGAGTGGTGCCGGTTCGCCCGGAAGAACTACTTCTACCCGGACATGCCGAAGAACTTCCAGACCTCGCAGTACGACGAGCCGATCGCGTTCAACGGCTTCCTGGACGTGACGCTGGACGACGGCTCGCTGTTCCGGGTCGAGATCGAGCGCGCGCACATGGAGGAGGACACCGGCAAGTCGCTGCACGTCGGCGGCTCGGACGGCCGCATCCACGGCGCGGAGCACTCGCTGCTGGACTACAACCGCGCCGGCGTGCCGCTGATCGAGATCGTCACCAAGCCGATCACGGGCACCGGCGAGCGCGCGCCCGAGGTGGCGCGCGCCTACGTCACCGCGTTGCGCGACCTGTTGAAGGCGCTCGACGTGTCGGACGTGCGGATGGACCAGGGTTCGCTGCGCTGCGACGCGAACGTGTCGCTGATGGCCAAGGACGCGACCGAGTTCGGCACGCGCACCGAGACCAAGAACGTGAACTCGCTGCGCAGCGTCGAGCGGGCGGTGCGGTTCGAGATGACCCGCCAGGCGGCGCTGCTGGCGGCCGGCGGCACGATCACGCAGGAGACCAGGCACTTCGACGAGTCGACGGGGTCCACCTCGTCGGGCCGCACGAAGGAGACCGCGGAGGACTACCGGTACTTCCCGGAGCCCGACCTGGTGCCCATCGCGCCCTCGCGCGAGTGGGTGGAGGAGCTGCGCGGCACGCTGCCGGAGCTGCCGTGGGAGCGCCGCAAGCGCGTGCAGCAGGAGTGGTCGCTGACCGACGCCGAGCTGCGCGACCTGGTCAACGCGGGCGCGGTGGACCTGGTGGCGGCCACGGTGGAGGCGGGCGCGACGCCCGCCGAGGCCCGGTCGTGGTGGGTGGCCTACCTGACCAAGGAGGCCAACGCCCGCGGCGTCGAGCTGGCCGAGCTCGGCATCACGCCGGCGCAGATCGCGCGGGTCATCGCGCTGGTGAACGCCGGTGAGCTGACCAACAAGCTCGCGCGCGAGGTCGTCACGGGCGTGCTGGACGGCGAGGGCGAGCCCGAGGCCGTCGTCGAGGCGCGCGGCCTGAAGGTCGTCTCGGACGACTCCGCGCTGGAGAAGGCGGTGGACGAGGCGCTGGCGGCGCAGCCGGACGTGGCGGCGAAGATCCGCGACGGCAAGGTGGCGGCGGCCGGCGCGATCGTCGGCGCGGTGATGAAGGCGACGAAGGGTCAGGCGGACGCGAAGCGCGTGCGCGAGCTGATCATCGCCCGCTGTTCGTAGGGGTCGGTTCGGCGGTGGGTCGGTGTCGCGGTCGCGGCGCCGCCCCACCGCCGTTTTCGCGTCCGCGGGGGATGGGTCCACGCGGGAGCGGTCCATTCGGGATTCGTCCTACTCGGACACTGTTCGTCACCATTTCGGGACGGCCCGTGTCCGAACCGGAAATGACCCGGGTGTGATTCCACGTCGGACGGACCGGGTGGACGCGCCTTATTGCGGACCCTGGGTGCCTGCAGCCTGTTAACACATTCCTCCATTCGAGTGGTAACACTTTCCGAACGGCCCCTCCCGTGCTGGTCAGCGAAGCTCAAGATCGACACGTTGGTCGCTCTCGGTAAATTTCCACCTCCCCAGGTGCGTCCATCTGTGTAAGGCTTGGGCCGTTCGGCAGGGCCGGGGGGCCACCGAAACGACCTGGATCAGCCGCCGAGGATCCCCCGATCAGGGGGTCCCGTTGTAGGGGAGGCAACGTCATGACCCGCACTGACCCGAAGCTCGTCGCCGAGATCGACGCCATCGAGGGCGACGTCGTCGACGGGGCCGTCGACACCGATCAGAGCACCACGGACCTGGTCGACATCGGTGGGCTGGAGCCGACCGGCGGCCCGTACAAGCCGACCACCGACGACCCCGAGGTCGAGCGGCTCGTCAAGCCGATGGGCGGCCCCTACAAGCCGACCGGTGACCCGGAGACGAACGGTGGCCCGTACAAGCCGACCACCGACGAGCCGGCGGCCGTCACCCAGACGAAGTAATACGGGTCGCCGACAATCACGGTGACGTCACGCTGAATGCCGCCGGCCACAGGTCGGCGGCATTCCTCTGCCGCTTGTGATCTCATATGAGCGTGCCTGGCGAAACGCGTGGCTCCTCCGGACCGGATCACGCCGTCAGACGGGCCCGGCAGTTGCACCGCCGCGCGCTGGACGCGGCCACCGCCGACCGCCACCCGTCCGCCATCCGGCAGATGCGGAGGGGTCTGGCGCTGCTGGAGGTGCCCGGGATCGACCCGCAGGAACGCCTCGAGGTCCGCACCCGGCTGCTCAACACGCTGGCGTTCTGCCTGGCCGAGACGGGCAAGGTCGACGACGGCCTCACCCAGCTCGCCGGCGTCGACGCCGAGCTCGCCGGGCTGCGGGACGAGGAGCTGCGCGCCCACCTGTCGACCCTGGTCAACCTCAACCGCGCGGCCCTGCTGTGCCGGGTCGGCCGCATCGACGAGGGCATCGCCCAGCTCGACCGCGAGATCGAGCGCAGCGCACGGCGCCTGCCCGAGCACGCCGACCCCGAAGCCGTCGACCTGCTCGCGCTGGCCCTGTCCAACCGGGGCAACGCGCACGGCGAGGTGCACCGCTACGACAAGGCCGCCCGCGACCTCGACCGCGCGGTCGAGCTCGCCGACGCGCACGGCCTGCCCCTGCGCGCCGCGATCGCCAAGCACGCGCTGGGCAACGCCGTGCAGCGCGCCGGCGACATCCCGGCCGCCCTGCGCCACTACCACGAGGCCAACCGGGCGTTCCAGGACCTCGAACCCGGCCTGCTGCTGCGCCTGCGCATCGACCAGGCCGAGGCGATGATCAGCGTCGGCCTGGCCGACGAGGCGGGCCGGCTGCTGGACGAGGTGCTGCCGGAGCTGCGCCGCCAGCGCATCGGGCAGGACGTCGCCGAGGCCGAGCTGTTCCGCGCGGCGGCGGCGTTGCAGGACGGGGACCTCGTCCTGGCCCGGCGGATGGCGACCTCGGCGCAGCGCAAGCTGGTCCGGCGCGGCAGCCCGGCGTGGGCGGCGGTGGCGGGGCTGATCGCGTTGCGGGTGGACGTGGTCCGCGCGCTCGGCTCCCGGCGCCCGGTCGCCGGGGTGGTGCGCCGGGCGGTCGAGCTGTCCGCCGAGCTGTCCGCGTTGAAGCTGCACGACCAGTCGGCGTTCGCGCTGGTGCTGGCCGCACGGCTGGAGATCCGGCGCGGCGACCCGGACCGCGGCGCCGACCTGCTGCGCAGCGTGCCCAAGACGCGCCGGATCACGCCGATCGACCACCGGATGCTGCTGCGGCTGTGCCGGGCGGAGCTGGCGCTGGCCCGCGGCAACCAGCGGGTGGCGCTGGCGCAGGCCAAGGCGGGGCTGGCCGAGCTGGGCCGGATGCGGGACCGGCTCGGCGGGCTGGAGCTGGTGTCCGGCACCGCCGTGCACGGCCGTGAGCTGGGCGAACTCGCCGTGCGCCTGGTGCTGGGCGGCACGGACTCGGCGGCCAACGCCAAGCGCCTGTTCACCTGGCTGGAGCGCACCAGGGCGCAGCTGTACCGGTACGACCCGGCCGTGTCCACTGTGGACTCCGAGCTGGGCGAGCGGATCGCCGAGGTGCGCACGCTGAGCCGGGCCCTGCTGCGGGCCCGGCTGGACGGCCTGCCGACCGGTGAGCTGGAGTCGCGGCTCAAGGCGAGCCAGCGCGCCGCCACCCGGATGGGCTGGAGCGCCAGCCCGTGGGGCACGCCGCGCCCCGTCGTCACGCCCGAGGAGGTGCTGTCCCGGCTGGACGGGCGGGCGATGGTGAGCTTCGCGGTGTCCGGCGACGAGCTGATCGCCGTGGTGTTCGCGGGCGCCCGCGTGCGCATGGTGCGCCTCGGGTCGGCCGCCGACGCCACCGAGGGCGCGCGCCGCCTGCACGCCGACCTCAACGCGCTCGCGCCCGACCACCTGCCGCCGCCGTTGGTCGAGGTCATCTCGGCGTCCGCGCGCCGTGAGGCGGAGAAGCTGGACCGGCTGCTGCTCGGCCCGCTGGCGCCGATGATCGGCGACCGGTCGCTGGTCGTGGTGCCGACCGGCGCGCTGTACGTGGTGCCGTGGGGCGTGCTGCCCACCTGCGTGAACCGGCCGACGACGGCGGTCCCGTCGGCCACCGCGTGGGTGTCGGCGATCCGCCAGGAGCGCGACCACGTCGAGGGCGTGCTGCTGGTGCGCGGTCCCGGCTTGCAGGCCGCGCAGGGCGAGATCGACCGGCTCGCGGGCTACCACGGCGACGCGAAGCTGCTCGGCGTCGACGAGGCCAAGGTCGGCGCGGTGCTGGAGGCGTTGGACGGGGTCGAGCTGGCGCACATCGCCGCGCACGGCGAGCACGAGCCGGAGAACGCGCTGTTCTCCCGGCTGGAGCTGGTGGACGGCGCGATGTTCGCGCACGAGGTCGGCCGGGTGCGCCGCCCGCCGCACCAGGTCGTGCTGGCCGCGTGCGAGCTGGCGCTCAACCGGGTGCGGCCCGGCGACGAGCCGCTCGGGTTCGCGGGCGCGTTGCTGGCAGGCGGCGCGCGGACGGTGATCGCCGCGTCCAGCCGGGTCGGCGACCAGCCCTCGGCGGCGGCGATGGCCGACTTCCACCGCAACCTCGCGGGCGGCGCGTCGCCCGCGGTCGCGCTGGCCGAGGCGGTCGCGGTCGACCCGCTGCGTCGCCCGTTCGTGTGCCTCGGTTCGGGGTAGCGCGGCTGACCAGCCATTCGACCGGTTGACCTGGATCACCCGCACCCACTAGTCAGGGTGGAGGAGTTCCTCGGCGATCACCCCTAGGGGGCCCGGTGCGCTGGTTGACGCTCACGGTGCTGTTGCTGGCCACGATGACCACCCCCGCGACCGCCGCGCCCGATGCCGGCCGGGCGCACGAGCCGGGCAACGGGCCCGAGCGCAACCAGGTCGCCGCCGTCGACCCGCCGCTGCACGCCACCGCGCGCGGCGACAACCGGCCCGACGCCAACCCCGGCTACCCGCGCCGCACGCTGCTCCGCGCGTACCCGGAGGACCAGGCCGACCGGGCGATCAAGCTGGGCCTCGCGCCGTACCACGCGCTCGCGCCGCGCCTCAACGACCTGCAACGGCGCAGCGACCGGGTGTCCGTCGAGGTCGTCGGCCGCTCCACGCTGGGCCGCGACCTCTACCTGGTCACGCTCACCGCGCCGGAGACGCCGGCGGAGACCCGAAGGCAGGACGCGTGGCGCGACCGGATCGAGAACGACCCGACCCGCGCCGCCCGCGACATCTTCCTCCGCACCGGCTACAAGGCCCCGGTGTGGATCAACGCCAACATCCACGGCGACGAGTGGGAGGGCACCGACGGCGCGCTGCGCGTGATCGAGGACCTCGCCTCCGACCCGGCCGCCGGTGACTTCCTGCGCCGCCACCGGGTCTACGTGAACCTGACCGCGAACCCGGACGGCCGGGTGGCCGGCACGCGCGCCAACGCGACCGGGTTCGACCTCAACCGCGACTTCGTCACCTCGTCGCAGCCGGAGTCGCGGGCGATGCGGGACGTCGTCAAGCGCATCCAGCCCCTGCTGGTGCTCGACGAGCACGGCTACGTGGCCAACACGCTGATCGAGCCGACCACGCCGCCGCACGGCCAGAACTACGACTTCGACCTCTACATCGGGCACGGCTACGCGGGCGGCCTGCGGATGGAGGACGCGGTCCAGGCGCTCGGCCACCCCGAGGCGGCCTCGCCGGAGATCCCGTTCCGCGACTACGAGCCGGGCGTGTGGGACGGCTGGGCGCCGATCTACACCGCGCAGTACTCGATGTACCACGGCGCGGTGTCCTACACGATCGAGATCCCCATGCGCGTGAACCGGGGCGACTACACGACCCAGCCGGTGACGGAGTTGCGGCGGCGTTCGGCCATCAACACGGACGTCGTCGAGGCGACGATCCGCAGCGCGCTCACGTACGTGAACGAACACCGGTCCGCCATGGTGGACAACCAGATCGAGATGTTCCGCCGCGGCCTGGCGGGCGAGCCGCAGCGGGCCGTGCCGGACGGCTTCGTGCCCGGCTTCGGCTCCGAAGATCGCTACACCACGGAGTTCCCGCGCGGGTACGTCATACCGGTGGGTGACGGGCAGCGGTCCGGGCAGGCCGCCGCACGGCTGGTCGACCACCTGGTGGCGCACGACGTCCGGGTGAAGCGCGCCGACCGACCGTTCACGCTGGGTGAGCGCTCCTACCCGGCCGGGTCCTACGTGGTGGACCTGCACCAGCCGAAACGGGCGCTGGCGAACGTGATGCTGGAGGCGGGCCGGGACATCTCCGCCACCGTGCCGGTCATGTACGACATCAGCGGCTGGAGCCACCGGCTGCTGTGGGGCGCGTCGGTGGACGTCGTGCGGGACGGGCCGCTGGACGTGCGCGGGCGGGAGGTGTCGGCGGCGTCGCCCTCGGGCTCGCTGCGGGCGCCCGAGGGCAGCGACCTGGCGCTCGTGCTGGCCGACGGCAAGGACGTGGCGGCGGTGAACGACCTGCTCGCGCGGGGTGTCGGGCTGCGCAGGCAGGACGACGGCACGATCGTGGTGCCCGCGTCGGCGCGGTCGGCGGCCGAGGAGGTGTCGGACCGGTACGGGGCGCGGTTCACGGCGGCGGCGCCGGGCGGTGCGCCGCTGCGGCGTCCCGTGGTGGCGGGCGCGGTCGCGGCCGACGAGCTGAAGGCGTTGCGGGACATGGGCTTCGACATCCGGCCGGTGTCGACGGCGGTGCTGGAGCAGGGGTTCGACCTGTCCGGTGTCGACGTGCTGCTCGTGTCGTCGGGGTTGCGGTACGACCAGCTCGGCGCACCGGCCAGGGCGGCGGTGGACGGGTTCCTGGCGCGCGGCGGCGTGGTGACGCGCGGCGCGACGGGTGTGCGGTTCAACGCCGACGCCGGGGTGCTGCCGGTGCGCGCGGTCGCGGGCCGGGAGGACGCGAACGGCGTCGTCTCGGTGGTGGACGAGGCGGGCGCGGTGGGCCACTCGTTCGTCTACGCGCCGTACTGGTTCACCGACCTCGGGGCGGGCGTGAGCGCGCGGCAGCGGTACCAGGCGCTCGTCGCCGGGCACTGGGCGGCCCGCCCGGACGGCTCGGGGGGCAGCCGTGACGCGGCCGGGCAGGCGGCGGTCGTCGCGGGCACGTCGCCGCGGGGCGCGCGGGCGGTGCTGTTCGGCACCGAACCGCTGTTCCGCGACCACCCGAAGGGCCTGTACGCGCAGGTGGCGGACGCCATCTACCGCACCACGGCCCCCTGACCGCGCTGCGACACCTGACCCGCGCTGCGACACCGGACCGGACCGCGACACCCGACCGGACCGCGACACGCCACCGCACCGCGAGGCCTTGGCCGGACCGCGATACGCCACCGGACCGTGAGGCCCTGACCGCGCTGCGACACGCCACCGCACCGCGAGGCCCGGACGTCAGTCCTTGCCGCCGACGGGGCCGCCCTGGCGCACGATGATCACCACGCGGTCGTCGCTGGAGACCGGCGCGCCGCCCTGGTTCTTGTTCACCGTGCCGGCCAGCGCGGTCGTGTCGTCCAGCATCAGCAGCGGACCGAGGCGGCCGAAGCCGTCCTCGCCGTGCATGCTCGCCTCGGGCTTGCCGGTGAAGCTGCCGTCCGGGTTCATCGGCAGGTTGAGCACGCCCGGGGTGGCGCTCGCGGCCACCATCACGGCGTTCGAGAACGACGCGCAGCCGGCGACGCCCGGGCGCTCGGGCCACGACCACGCCGGGTCGCCCAGCGCCTTGCCCGGCTCGACCCGGTACAGCAGGTCGGCGGTCGCGCCCGCGTCGGTCACCCACGCCTTCGTGCCGTCGCCGGACACGCACAGCCCGCCGGGCGACTTCAGGCCGCTCGCCAGCACCCGGGAGCCCGCCGTCGGGTTGCCGCGCGCGGGCTGGCCCGTGGCGTCGATCCGCAGCACCTTCCCGGCCAGCGAGTTCGGGTCGGCCGCCGCGCCGGGGTTGCCCGCGTTGCCCGTGGCCACCAGCAACGCGCCGGTGCGGTCGTAGGCGAGCACGCCCCGGTTGCCGGTCGGGCCCTTCGGGATGCCGGTCAGCACGGGCTTGGGCACGTCGCCCGGCGCGATCCGCAGCACCCGGTTGTCGGTCGCGGTGGTCACGTACACGAAGACCAACTGGTCCTCGGCGTACGTCGGCGACAGCGTGAGCCCGGTGAGCCCGCCGTCGCCCGCCGCGTCCACCTCGAGCTTCGCCACCTCGACCGGGTCGACGTCCTTGGTCACCTTGAGCAGCCGCCCGGTGGTGCGCTCGGTGGCCAGCGCCGTCACCGCGCCGGTGGTCTGGTTGACGTCGGTCAGCGCCACGCCGGAGATCGGGTTCAGGCACGTGCCGACCACGGCGGGGTTGAAGTCCTTGCAGCCCTGCGGCGGTGGCACGGGCGTCGGCTGCTGACCGGGCTGCTGGCCGCCGACGGGACCCTTCGGCAGCTCGCCGGGCAGCTCGGGCACCGGCCCGGCCTGCGGCGTCAACTGCTGGGCCGCGCTCCACCCGGCCGGTCCCGGCTGCTCGGGGAAGCTCGCGCAGCCCGCGGCCAGCAGGCCGAGGGCCGAACCGATCAGCACTCCACGCAGTCGCGACACGAGACCCAGGTTAAGCGCGTGGCCGTGAACGCGAGGTGAGCGGCCCTTCCACGTCCTCGTGCACGGCCCGGCGCACGGCGTCGGCCCGGTCGAGCAGGAGCTCCAGCTCCTCCGCCACCACCCGCGGGTCCTCCAGCGGGAGGAAGTGCGTGTTCGGCAGCACCCGCACCCTGGCCTGCGGCAGGGCGGCGACGGGGCCGAGCACGCCGTCGGCCGAGGCCAGGAAGTCGTACCGGCCCGCCAGCACCGTTGTGGGGCACGTCACGCCGGTCAGGTCGAGCCGGGGCGTGCGGCCCAGCGCCAGCGCGAGGGTGAGGTACCAGCCCCAGTCGTGCCGGAGGTAGCGGCGCAGCGACCCGAGCAGCGGCCCGCCGACGTCCGGCACCGGCACGCGGTGCAGCACGGCGTCCAGCAGGGGCGCGGCGGCCTTCAACGCCGTCAGCCCGCCCACGCCGAGCAGCCGCCGCACCGGCTCCGGCACGCCGGGGATGCCGAACACGCTCGCGAACGTGTCGCCCGGCGCGCCCGTGACCAGCAGCAGGCCGCTCACCCGGTCCGGGTGCCGCAACGCCAGCGCGGCGGCCACCGTCACGCCCATCGACCAGCCCATCACCACGCACCGCTCGACGCCGCCGTCGTCCAGCACGGCCAGCGCGTCGGCGACGTGGTCGGCCAGCTCGACGCGGGACGGGTCGGCCGGCCGGTCCGAGTCGAGGGTGCCGCGGTGGTACCAGCCGTGCACGCGGGCCGACGGCAGCTCCGGCCACGCCGTCGGCACGGCGCCGAGGCCGTGGCTGAGCAGCACGTCCGGCCCGTCCGCGTCGGTGCGCCACAACCTGATCCGCGTGCCGTCCGCGGAGAAGACGTCGTGCTCCCGCATGGCGGCAAGTGTGCCGTAACGTGCGGTCCCGTGAGCCTCACCGTGCTGGTCCCCGACGACCTGGGTGTCCGCGTGCTGTCCGACGTGGAGGGCGTGCGGCCCGTCCGCTACGAGCCGGGGCAGCCGCTGCCCGCCGAGGCCGCCCACGCGGAGGTCCTGGTGCCGAAGTTCCTGCTGGGCACGGACCCGCGCGACGTGTTCGGCCAGCTGCCGGCGCTGAAGCTGGTGCAGCTGCTGTCGGCGGGCGCCGAGCGGTTCATCGGCGTCGTACCCGATGGTGTGATGCTGTCGACGTGCCGCGGCGCGCACGGCGGCAGCACGGCGGAGTGGGCGATCGGCGCGCTGCTCGCGATCTACCGGGACTTCCCGGTGTTCGAGCGGGCCAGGCAGGAACGCCGCTGGGACTACCACCTCACGGAGACGTTGCAGGGCAAGGAGGTGCTCGTGGTCGGCGCGGGCGACCTCGGCGAGCAGTTCCGGCGCAGGCTGGAGCCGTTCGACGCGACCGCGACCCTGGTCGGCCGCACCGCCCGGCCCGGCGTGCACGGCGTGGACGAGCTGCCCGACCTGCTCGGCCGGTTCGACGCGGTGCTGGTCGTGGTGCCGCTGACCGAGGAGACCACCGGGATGGTGGACGCGAAGTTCCTCTCCCGGATGAAGGACGGCGCGATCCTGGTCAACGCGGCGCGCGGCGCGGTGGTCGACACCGGCGCGTTGATGGCCGAGCTGTCCTCGGGGCGGCTGCGCGCGGCGCTGGACGTGACCGACCCGGAGCCGCTGCCGTCGGACCATCCACTGTGGACCGCGCCGGGCCTGTTCCTCACGCCGCACGTGGCCGGCAGCTGCACGGGCCACGCCGAGCGCGCGTACGCCGTGGTGGCCGCCGAGGTCGACCGGTTCGCCCGCGGCGAGCGGCCGCGGAACCTGGTCAAGGGCGACTATTAGCCCATTCGGGTGAATTCGGTCGGCTGAACGGACGCTCGCGGACGTCGTCCGAACCTCCTAACGTGCGGGTGCGTGGCTACTCACGACGACCGCTCGAGGACATCTGGCGGCTACTCCGACGACGGGTTCTACTCGACGAGTGGCGTTGGCGGAGGAGTTCACCACTTCGACGACGGCACGCGGACGATCGACGGCGACGCGTTCGGCAAGGACACCAAGGGCTTCGACGCCTCCGGCTACACGCCGATCGCGGACTTGGAGGACAAGCCCGCTTCCCACTACGACACGTTCGAGGACGAGGACGAGCGCAAGCAGTTCGGCTGGAGCGCCAGTGCCGACATCGGCCTGCTGGTGCTGCGGCTGGCGCTGGGCGGCGCGTTCGTCATGCACGGCCTGCAGAAGGTGTTCGGCCTGTTCGGCGGGCCGGGCATCGACGGGTTCGCCCAGTACCTCCAGTCCACCGGGTTCCGCGAGGCCCGGATCCTGGCCTGGGTCACCGGCATCACCGAGCTCGGCGGTGGTGCCCTGCTCATCTTCGGCCTGTTCACGCCGCTCGCGGCGGCCGGTGTGCTCGGCGTGATGGCGAACGTCATCGCCCTGAAGTACCGGGGCGGCTTCTTCGCGCCCAACGGCGTCGAGCTGGAGGCGGTGTACGCGGCGATGGCGTTCGCGACGCTGTTCGCCGGCCCCGGCCGGGCCGCCCTGGACTACAACCGCAGCTGGTTCCGCCACCCGCTGCTGTCCGGTTTCATCTGCCTGGTGATCGCGGCCGGCGCCACCGCGGCCACGCTCTACGTCTTCCGGTAGTGGACCAGCGGGTCGTGGTGGCGGGCTTGCAGCTCGCGCTCGTGGTGGTCGGGGTGCCGGTGGTCTACCTGGTCGCGTTCCCGATCGGCCTCACCGCGCGCTCGCTGCTGCCGCCCGTCGGGTTGCTCGCGGGCCTGGTCGTGGGCGGGTTGGTGGCCACCAGGGCGCGAAGACCCGTCGTCGGGCCGCTGGCCGGGTGGGCGGTGTTCCTCGCCGCCCTGGCCGCGGTCCGGCTGCTCGGCTAGGCCGTCGACCAGCGAAAACCCGGCCGGTGAAGGATGTCCGGCCGGGTTTTCCCGCACCTACTTGTTCACGTCCCGCACCGCGCCCGTGGATGCGTCCGTCGCCATCCGGGCGTAGGCGCGCAGCGCCGCGGTCACCGGGCGGACCCGGTCGACCGGCTGCCACGGCCGCTCCGACGCCTCCACCTTGGCCCGCCGCTCGGCCAGCGTGGTCTCGTCCACCAGCAGCTCCAGCCGCCGCTCGTGGACGTCGATCAGGATTCGGTCGCCGTCCTGGACCAGGCCGATCACGCCGCCGCCCGCCGCCTCCGGCGAGACGTGGCCGATCGCCAGGCCCGACGTGCCGCCGGAGAACCGGCCGTCGGTGATCAACGCGCACTTGCGGCCGAGGCCCGCGCCCTTCAGGAACGCGGTCGGGTGCAGCATCTCCTGCATGCCCGGCCCGCCCGCGGGGCCCTCGTAGCGGACCACGAGCACGTCACCGGGCTGGATCTCCTTCTTCAGGATCGCCGAGACGGCCTCCTCCTGGGACTCGACCACGCGCGCCGGCCCCTCGAAGTGCCACAGCTCCTCGTCGATGCCCGCCGCCTTGATGATCGCGCCGCGCTCGGCCAGGTTGCCCCGCAGCACGGCCAGGCCGCCGTCCTTGGTGTACGCGTGCTCGACGTCGCGGATGCAGCCGCCCGCCGCGTCCGTGTCCAGCTTCGACCACCGGTTGGACGTGGAGAACGCCTGCGTCGTGCGCACACCGCCCGGCGCCGCGTGGAACAGCTCGACGGCCCGCGGCGACGGCGACGGGGCCCGCACGTCCCACTCGCCCAGCCACGACGCCAGGTCCGGGCTGTGCACGGTGTGCACGTCCTCGTTGAGCAGGCCGGCCCGCCACAGCTCGCCGAGCAGGGCCGGGATGCCGCCCGCCCGGTGCACGTCCTCCATGTGGTAGTCCGAGTTCGGCGACACCTTCGACAGGCACGGCACGCGGCGGCTCAGCGCGTCGATGTCGGCCAGCGTGAAGTCGATCTCGCCCTCGCGCGCGGCGGCGAGGATGTGCAGCACGGTGTTCGTGGAGCCGCCCATCGCCATGTCCAGCGCCATGGCGTTCTCGAACGCCTTGCGGTTCGCGATCGAGCGCGGCAGCACCGACTCGTCGTCCTGCTCGTAGTACCGCTTGCACAGCTCCACGACCGTGCGGCCGGCCTCGGCGAACAGCTCGCGGCGCGCGGCGTGCGTGGCCAGCGTGGAGCCGTTGCCCGGCAGCGCGAGGCCCAGCGCCTCGGTGAGGCAGTTCATCGAGTTCGCGGTGAACATGCCCGAGCACGAGCCGCAGGTCGGGCACGCCGACCGCTCGACCTCGGCCAACCCGGCCTCGTCCACGTCCGGCGAGGCGGACGCGGAGATCGCGGTGATCAGGTCGGTCGGCGCGACGGCGACGCCGTCCACCACGACCGCCTTGCCGGCCTCCATCGGCCCGCCCGAGACGAACACCACGGGGATGTCGAGCCGCATCGCCGCGTTGAGCATGCCGGGCGTGATCTTGTCGCAGTTGGAGATGCACACGATCGCGTCGGCCTGGTGCGCGTTGACCATGTACTCGACGGAGTCGGCGATGATCTCCCGCGACGGCAGGGAGTAGAGCATCCCGCCGTGGCCCATCGCGATGCCGTCGTCGACCGCGATGGTGTGGAACTCGCGCGGCACCCCGCCGGCCTCGCGGATCGCCTCGGCCACGATGTCCCCGAGGTCGCGCAGGTGCACGTGCCCCGGCACGAACTGCGTGTAGGAGTTGGCGATGGCCACGATCGGCTTGCCGAAATCGCTGTCGGTCATGCCGGTCGCGCGCCACAGCGCGCGTGCGCCCGCGGCGTTGCGGCCGTGGGTGGTGGTGCGGGAACGGAGCGGTGGCACGGCTCCTCCAGAGGTCTTTGCCAAGAAGAGAATCGCGAACGACGCGCGCGGGGTGTGGGGCGCGGAAAGCGGGAGCGGTGCCTCAGAGATTACTCCGCCGCAACGCCCCGACGACCAGCACGGCGGCGAGCGCGAGCGTGATGACGTGCACAGCCGTGCACCACAGGCAGATCTTCCCGATCAGCAGGAACTCGGCGGCCACCAGGTACACCACGAACAGCACGCCGACGCCGACGGACACCAGCCGCGCCCAGTGCAGCGCCTCGTTGCGCCAGGCGAACGGCAGGCAGGCCACGGTCATGAACGCGAAGAACACCAGGCCCAGCACCGCGACCGGGATGCCGAACAGTTCCGACTGCTCGCTGGTGGTCACCGTGCCGCAGTCGATCACCTCGCCCTCGGCGCACAGCAGCGCGCCCGCGCTGAAGTGCGCGACCGTGAGGTAGGCCGAGACCGCGAGCCCCGCCAGCGACAGCACCAGGCTGAGGACGGGCACCCACTGTGTGCGAGAACTCACCCGTCGGACTTTACGGGCGGCGGCGTTTCGTCCTGGTCAGGCCCGGCGGGCTCCTCCTCGGCCGCCGCGGCCTCTGGCACGGCCGTCGGATCGGCCACCCGACCGCCGCTGACCTGCGACAACACCGGCAGGTGCGCGGCGCGCACGGCGGGCAGCCGGACGAGCGAGCCGTCCGCGAGCACCGCCGACAACCACCCCTTCGGGACCACCTTGATCGCCTTCACGTCCGACCACGGCACCTCGCGCGCGCCGAACGTGCCGCGCGCCACGATCCGCTCGCCGTCCACGGTCGTCCGGTTGCGCAGCACCCACCACGCGAACGCCGCCGGCAGCAGGTAGAGGACCTGGAGACCCGGCACGCCCCACGCGACGGGCGTCGCGCAGATGGCCGCGGACCCGGCCGCGAGCAGGGCCGGTGTGGGGATGCGGAACACGACTTTCGGCACGAATCGAGATGCTGCCACCCATCGTCCGAGCGGGTGACTCCGGCCCGCGTCCACGCACGTGCGGGCTTCCACCATCCGGGAGTGCCGTCCCGCACAGTTGACGCTCCACCTCCTTGACGGTTAACGTCAGCCCCATGCAGCGCAACCTCGTTCTCGTACTTCCCAGGCGCGTCGACGCCTAGGCATTCGAGCTTGCGTCGACGCGCGACCCTCGTGCGACCCGTTCGGGTTGGCGAGGGTTTTTTCGTGCCCGGACCGTGCATTCTCCTTACCCACGAGGCAGACAGATGACCAGCGCAACCTCGCGACCGGCTCCCGGAGAGTCGTCGTCGCCCCGCCCTGGACCGCGGCCGAAACCGGCCCCGCCGAGCGGCGCTCCCATCCGCGTGACCGGTGCCCAGTCCCTCGTCCGCTCGCTGGAGGCAGTGGGCTGCGAAGTGGTCTTCGGCATTCCCGGCGGCACGATCCTGCCTGCCTACGACCCCCTCCTCGACTCCACCAAGGTGCGCCACATCCTGGTCCGCCACGAGCAGGGCGCGGGCCACGCCGCCACCGGGTACGCCCAGGCCACCGGCAAGGTCGGCGTCTGCATGGCGACCTCGGGGCCGGGTGCGACGAACCTCGTCACGCCCCTCGCGGACGCCAACATGGACTCCGTCCCGGTGGTCGCCATCACCGGCCAGCAGTCCCGCCCGCTGATCGGCACCGACGCGTTCCAGGAAGCCGACATCTGCGGCATCACGATGCCGATCACCAAGCACAACTTCCTCGTCACCGACGCCGCGGACATCCCGCGCGCCATCGCCGAGGCGTTCCACCTGGCCGCCACCGGCCGACCCGGCCCCGTCCTGGTGGACATCCCCAAGGACGTGCTGCAGGAGATGACCTCGTTCTCCTGGCCGCCGGAGCTGCGCCTGCCCGGTTACCGGCCGACGACCCGGCCGCACGGCAAGCAGGTGCGCGAGGCCGCGAAGCTGATCGCCGCGGCCCGTCGCCCCGTCCTGTACGTCGGCGGCGGCGTGATCAAGGCCGAGGCGTCGGCCGAGCTGCTGGAGCTGGCCGAGTCCACCGGCATCCCGGTGGTGACCACGCTGATGGCGCGCGGCGCGTTCCCCGACTCGCACCCGCAGCACATGGGCATGCCCGGCATGCACGGCACGGTCGGCGCGGTCGCCGCGATGCAGAAGTCGGACCTGCTGATCGCGCTGGGCGCGCGATTCGACGACCGGGTCACCGGCCAGCTGTCCACGTTCGCGCCGGACGCGCAGGTCGTGCACGCCGACATCGACCCGGCCGAGATCTCGAAGAACCGCCGCGCGGACGTGCCGATCGTGGGCGACTGCAAGGAGATCATCCGCGACCTGGTCGACGCGGTGCGCGCGGAGAAGGAGAACTCGGCCCGCACGGTCGACCTGGCGCCGTGGTGGGAGCAGCTCGACGCGCTGCGCGAGACGTTCCCGCTGGGCTACGACTGGCCCGAGGACGGCACGCTGTCCCCGCAGTTCGTGATCGAGCGGATCGGCCTGCTGACCCCGCCGGACACCCTGTTCACCGCGGGCGTCGGCCAGCACCAGATGTGGGCCGCGCAGTTCGTGAAGTACGAGCGCCCGCGCACGTGGATCAACTCCGGCGGCCTGGGCACGATGGGCTACGCGGTGCCCGCCGCGATGGGCGCGAAGGCCGGCGTGCCGGACGTCCAGGTGTGGGCGATCGACGGCGACGGCTGCTTCCAGATGACCAACCAGGAGCTGGCCACCTGCGCCATCGAGGGCATCCCGATCAAGGTCGCGGTCATCAACAACGGCAACCTGGGCATGGTCCGGCAGTGGCAGACGCTGTTCTACGGCGAGCGCTACTCCAGCACCGACCTGGGCACGCACAAGCACCGCATCCCCGACTTCAAGCTGCTCGCCGAGGCCTACGGCTGCGCCGGCCTGCGCGCGGAGTCGCGCGAGCAGGTCGACCCGGTCATCCAGCAGGCCATGGAGATCAACGACCGGCCGGTCGTCATCGACTTCGTGGTCGGCAAGGACGCCCAGGTGTGGCCCATGGTGGCCGCCGGCACCGGCAACAGCGAGATCATGGCCGCGCGTGGCATCCGCCCGCTGTTCGACGAGGACGAGTGACCCCTGATGACTAGGCACACCCTGAGCGTTCTGGTCGAGGACAAGCCCGGTGTCCTCGCCCGTGTGGCGGGTCTGTTCTCGCGGCGCGGCTTCAACATCGAGTCGCTGGCCGTCGGCCGCACCGAGCACCCGGACATCTCCCGGATGACCATCGTGGTGTCGGTCGAGGAGCTGCCGCTGGAGCAGGTCACCAAGCAGCTCAACAAGCTCATCAACGTCATCAAGATCGTCGAGCTCGAGCCCGCCGCGTCGGTCCAGCGGCAGCTCCTGCTCGTCAAGGTGCGCGCCGACGCGACGGTGCGCAGCCAGGTCCTCGAGACGGTGCAGCTCTTCCGCGCGAAGGTCGTCGACGTCTCCCCGGAGGCGGTCACCGTCGAGGCCACCGGCACGTCTGAGAAGCTCGACGCGCTGCTGCGGATGCTGGAGCCCTACGGGCTCCGCGAGATCGTCCAGTCCGGCATGGTCGCCATCGGCCGTGGCGCCCGCTCCATCACCGCGACCGCGGTGCGCTGATTTTCCAGTTCCGAGGAAGGAAGTACCACCAGTGAGCGTCGAGATCTTCTACGACGACGATGCCGACCTGAGCATCATCCAGGGGCGCAAGGTCGCGGTCATCGGCTACGGCAGCCAGGGTCACGCGCACGCGCTGAGCCTGCGCGACTCGGGCGTCGACGTCCGGATCGGCCTGCCCGAGGGCTCCAAGTCCCGCGCCAAGGCCGAGGAGGAGGGCCTGCCGGTCGGCACGCCCGCCGAGGTCTCCGCCGAGGCCGACCTGATCATGATCCTGGCGCCGGACACCGCGCAGCGGCACATCTACGCCAACGACATCGCGCCGAACCTGAAGGACGGCGACGCGGTCTTCTTCGGCCACGGCTTCAACATCCGCTACGGCCTGATCACCGTGCCGTCCAATGTGGATGTCGCGATGGTCGCGCCGAAGGGCCCCGGCCACCTGGTGCGCCGCCAGTTCGTCGACGGCAAGGGCGTGCCCGCGCTGATCGCGGTCGAGCAGGACGCCTCCGGCACCGCGCAGGCGTTGGCGCTGTCCTACGCCAAGGGCATCGGCGGCACGCGCGCGGGCGTCATCAAGACGACGTTCAAGGAGGAGACCGAGACCGACCTGTTCGGTGAGCAGGCCGTGCTCTGCGGTGGCACGTCCGCGCTGGTGCAGGCCGGTTTCGAGGTGCTGACCGAGGCCGGTTACGCGCCCGAGGTCGCCTACTTCGAGTGCCTGCACGAGCTGAAGCTCATCGTGGACCTCATGTACGAGGGCGGCATCGCCCGGATGCGGTACTCGATCTCCGACACCGCCGAGTTCGGCGACCTCACCCGCGGCCCGCGCGTCATCACGGCGGGGGTCAAGGAGGAGATGCGCAAGATCCTGGGCGAGATCCAGGACGGCACCTTCGCCACCGAGTGGGTGAACGAGGACGACGCCGGCCGCGGCAACTACAAGAAGTTGCAGCAGGAGGGCGAGCAGCACCCGATCGAGGAGGTCGGCAAGAAGCTGCGCGGCCTGATGTCCTGGGTCGACCGCCCCATCACCGAAACGGCGTAAGATCAGCGGTTTTTTCACCCGGGCCCGCGGTTTCGACCGCGGGCCCGGGTATACCTAGGCCCCATGACCGACAGCGCGCCCATCTACGACGACAAGGCCCACGTCCGGGGCAACCTCGACCTCGGCGGAGCCGAGTGGATCCGCAGCGACGAGGGCGCGGAGGACGAGGAGGAGCACGTCGAGATCGCGTTCGTCGAGCACACCGACGGCGTGACCTACACGGCGATGCGCAACTCCGCCCACCCCGACGGCCCGGTCCTGGTGTTCACCCCCGCCGAGTGGGAGGCCTTCATCCTCGGCGTCAAGGACGGCGAGTTCGACGAACCCTGGTGACGCGCCACCCGCGCTCCCAGCCTCCGAACCGCGCGCGTCCCGCGTTCCCGCCGCGCGTGTCGAACGTTCAGGACGGCCGTGCCGAACGTTCGCGTACCCCGAGTCCACCGTTCCCGTCGGCGGCGCGGTCGTGGTGCCCGCCGGTGGACGGGGTGTCGCAGGACACGTCGGTCCCGTGAAGGGCCCGGTGGCCCGCGGGCAAGTAGGGGCATGACGAGGACGACTGCGAGCGCGGCGGGGCCTGGCCCGGGGCCGCCGCTCGACGACGACCCGGACCTGTCGGGGCCGGATCCGGGAGCGGTGTTCGGGCGGCTCTTCGACGACCACGCCGGGTCGCTGCACGCCTACCTGGCCCGTCGGGTCGGGGACCAGACCGCCGACGACCTGGTGTCGGAGACGTTCCTGGTGGCGTTGCAGCAACGGCACACCTACGACCCGGAACGCGCCGGCGTGCGGCCGTGGTTGTACGGGATCGCCAGCAACCTGCTGCGGCGCCACGTGCGGCGAGAGGTCCGGGGCTGGCGCGCCAGGGCCCGGGTGGCGGGGTCGGAACGGGCGCAGGCGGAGTCGCCCGAGGTGCGCACGACCGAGCGGGTCACCGCGCAGCAGCGGATCCGGCGGCTGGCCGGTGCGCTGGCCGCGCTGGAACCGGGGGACCGGGACGTGCTGCTGCTGACGTCATGGGGTCACCTGAGCTCGACCGAGGTGGCCCAGGCCCTGGGCATCCCGGTGGGCACGGTCTACTCGCGCCTGCACCGGGTGCGTCGGTGGCTGCGATCACACGGTTCCGGTGCGACCGGTGGAGCGGAGGACGGCGATGCGTGAAGGGGATCGGGGCGGGGTCCGGCAGGTGTGGACCGAGGACGAGCTCGACCGCGCGCTGACCGGGCTGTACCTGGAGGTCGAGACCGATCAACGGGGTCTGGCCGGAGTGCGTGAGCACGTGGTGGCGGCGGCGGACGGCCAAGCCGGGCCGCGGCCGGGCCAGGTCGAGGCAGGGGAGGGAAGGCGGCGGCCGTTGCGCCGATGGTTGGCCGCGGCGGCCGCGGTCGCGGTGCTCGTGACCGCGGGCGTGCTCGCGCCGACGGTGTTGTTCTCCGACAGCACCGCCACGGCGCAAGCGCGGGAGGCGTTGACCAGCGCCGCCGACCTCGCCGCACGGGCCGAGGACCCGGTGCTGACCGACGGCCGGTACCGCTACGTGGCCACCCACGCCTGGTGGATGAGGACGACGGGCACGGAGGGCGAGAGCTTCTCCTTCCTCAACGAGAACGTCGTCGAGACCTGGATCCCCGCCGACCCGGGCGGGGAGTGGCTGCGGCGACGCGGGGAGACCGGCAACCGCAAGTGGGTCGTGGGCACCGAGGCCGAAGCCCGTGCGGCGGGGGCCGTCATCGAGGAGCTGCCGTGGCCGGAGCAGCGCGCCAAGGGCGGCGTCTTCACCGCGGGGGCCCCCGAGCACGGCAACTGGCAGTTCCCCGAGCCGGAGTTCCTCGCCGGCCTGCCCACCGACCCCGAGCGGCTGTACGAGCGGTTGCGCCAGGACAGCGGGGGCGGGAAGCGATCGCTGGTCTACGCCGCCGACGCGTTGCGCACCGGTCTGCTGCCCGCCGCGGCCCGCGCGACCCTGCTGCGGGCGTTGACCCACCTGCCCGGACTGGACGTCACGGATGGCGCCGCCGACCTCGACGGCCGCCGGGGCGTGGCGCTGGGCATCTCCGAGGACGGGGAGCGCCAGGAGATCATCATCGACCCCGGCACGGGCGAGGTGATCGGGGAGCGCACGGTGTCCGACTCGATGTTCGCCGGCATCCCGAGGGGCACCGTCACCGGCTACTCCTCCACCACCACGGCGGTGGTCGACGGCATCGGGACCAAGCCGACCCGTTGATCCGGTGGCAGCCCGGTGGTGGGCGCGGACCCGAGCCCACCACCGGGCTGTCGTCGGTCGGTCGACGGCCGGGGCACCGGCGGACTTCGCCGAGGGGCGACCGCCCCGGCACCGGGCCCTCCCCGCGCGACCGGGGCGCTTCGCGGGACGCGCGTACCGTGTTCCAGCAGGTGAAACGGGGCACCCGGGTGTCAACCGCCGGGCGGGTGCTGACTATGCTCGTTAACAACCCGGACACATTGCCGTGGCCGGCCGGCGCGGGTGACGACCTGCTCGACGGCCCCGCGCTCCCCACCCGTTCACACCTCCGGGAGCGACGTCCGTGACCAAGCCCGTTGTCCTCATCGCCGAGAAGCTCGCACCGTCCGTTCTCGACGTCTTCGGTGATGGCATCGAGGTGCGCCACGTCGACGGCACCGACCGTCCCGCGCTGCTCGAAGCCGTCGCCGACGCCGACGCACTCCTGGTCCGCTCCGCCACCAAGGTGAACGCCGAGGTCTTCAAGGCCACCACCAAGCTGAAGGTCGTCGCCCGCGCGGGCGTCGGGCTCGACAACGTCGAGGTGCCCGCCGCCACCGAGCGCGGCGTCATGGTGGTCAACGCGCCCACCTCCAACATCGTCAGCGCCGCCGAGCACGCGGTCGCCCTGCTGCTCGCCACCGCGCGCCAGATCCCGGCCGCGCACGCCACGCTGCAGAACCACGAGTGGAAGCGCAGCAAGTTCAACGGCGTCGAGGTCCAGGGCAAGACCGTCGGCGTGGTGGGGCTGGGCAAGATCGGCCAGCTGTTCGCCGCGCGCATCGCGGCCTTCGGCACCGAGCTCATCGCCTACGACCCGTACGTCAGCGCCGCCCGCGCCGCGCAGCTCGGCATCGAGCTGGTGACGCTGGAGGAGCTGCTGGAGCGCGCCGACTTCATCTCCATCCACCTGCCGAAGACCCCGGAGACCAAGGGCCTGATCGGCGCCGAGCAGCTGGCCAAGGCCAAGCGCGGCGTGATCATCGTCAACGCCGCCCGCGGCGGTCTGGTCGACGAGGAGGCGCTGGCCGAGGCCGTGAAGGAGGGCCAGGTCGGCGGCGCGGGCATCGACGTGTTCTCCACCGAGCCCACCACCGAGAGCCCGCTGTTCGGCCTGCCGAACGTCGTCGTAACGCCGCACCTGGGCGCGTCGACGACGGAGGCGCAGGACCGGGCGGGCACGGACGTGGCCAAGTCGGTGCTGCTCGCGCTGGCCGGCGACTTCGTGCCGGACGCGGTGAACGTGCAGGGCGGCGGCGTGGTCGGCGAGGAGGTCCGCCCGTACCTGCCGCTGGTGCAGAAGCTGGGCACGGTGGTCGCGGCGCTGAGCGCGAAGGCCCCGACGAGCGTCACCGTCGAGGTGCGCGGCGAACTGTCCAACGAGGACGTCGCGGTGCTGCCGCTGGCCGCGCTGCGCGGCGTGTTCTCCAGCGTGGTCGAGGAGCAGGTCACCTTCGTCAACGCGCCCGCGCTGGCCACCTCGCTCGGCGTGAGCGTCGACCTGCTCAAGGAGCCGGAGAGCGCCAACCACCGCAGCCTGGTCACGGTGCGCGCGGTGCAGGCGGACGGCGCGGTCATCACGGTGTCCGGCACGCTCACGGGGCTGGACCAGGTCGAGAAGCTGGTCGGCATCAACGGCCGCGGCTTCGACCTGCGCGCCGAGGGCAACGTGCTGCTGCTGGAGTACCCGGACCGGCCGGGCGTGATGGGCGCGGTCGGCACGCTGCTCGGCGAGGCCGGCGTGAACGTCGAGGCCGCCCAGATCAGCCAGACCAAGGACGGCGCGGACGCGTTCATGCTGCTGCGCGTCGACCGCCCGGTGGACACCGCGGTGCTCGACCCGATCGGCGCAGCCGTCGGCGCGCGCACGGTGCGCTCGGTCAACTTCGAGTGATCGGCTAGTCCCCGAAACGGAGTAACGCCGCCGAGACCTGTCGATGTATATCGTCGCAGGTCTCGGCGGCGTCACAGTTAACCGTTAGTTGTCAAAACTGTGGTTGCCGTCACTCGTATGGGCTAACTGATCAGCTCGATCGAGCGATTAGGTTCCTCGCACGAGGTTGACCCGGTGCCGTAGAGGGCACGGCACCACGCGGGCAGTGCCCCCACTGGAGAAGACGCTGCCTGCCCGGTCGAATCCGACCTCGCTTGGGGCACGTTGTGAGCCGATCTCGCGTTTTCGCCAGATCTGCCGTACCGGTGTTGGCCGCGATGCTCGTCGCCGGGTCCACCGCCGGTACCGCACTGGCCGCGGAAGATCCACTGGCACCGTCCGTCGCGAACGCGCGCGGTCTGGATGCGGGCAAGTTGCAGTTGAAGGTGTCCGACCGGCTGACGGCCGCCAAGGGCAGGGTCACCGCGTTCGTGGAGTTGGAGGCCAAACCGGCCGTCGACGCGTTCGCCGAGCAGACCAGCCAGGGCGCCACGAAGCAGCAGGCCAAGGACGCCGCCAAGGCCACGAAGAACGACACCGGCCGGGTCACCGACGTCGTCGTCGACGCCTTGAAGGGCAAGGACTCCGCCACCAGGGAGCTGTTCCGCACCGCGAACGGCGTGCCCGGTGTGGTCGTGCAGGCCGACGCCGCGAAGGTGCGCGAGCTGGCCCAGCGCGCGGACGTGAAGTCCGTGCGCACCGTGGTGCCGAAGAAGCGCCAGAACTCCAGCGCCGTGCAGCTGACGAACACGCTCAAGGCGTGGCAGGAGTACGGCAAACTCGGTGACGACACCCGCGTCGGCATCATCGACACGGGCATCGACTACACCCACAGCGACTTCGCGGGCCCCGGCACCATCGAGGCGTTCCAGGCGATCGACGAGACCAAGGTCGACGCCTCGTACTTCCCGACCGCCAAGGTGGTCGGCGGCTACGACTTCGTGGGCAACGCCTACGACGGCGAGAGCGACGACCCGGCGATCAACACCCCGAAGCCGGACCCGAACCCGCTCGACTGCAACGGCCACGGCTCGCACGTCGCCGGCACCGCCGCGGGCTTCGGCGTCAACGCCGACGGCTCCACCTTCAAGGGTGACTACACCAAGCTCACCCCCGAGGCGCTGGACGCGATGCGCATCGGCCCCGGCACCGCGCCGAAGGCCCTGCTGTTCGCGCTGAAGGTGTTCGGCTGCGAGGGTTCGACCAACGTCACCGCGCAGGCCCTGGACTGGGCGCTCGACCCCGACGGCGACGGCGACTTCTCCGACCACCTCGACGTGGTCAACCTGTCGCTCGGCTCGGACTACGGCGCGCCGGACGACCCGGACAGCCTGTTCGTGCGCAAGCTCAACGCCTCCGGCGTGCTGACCGTGTTCTCCGCGGGCAACGGCGGCGACCTGTACGACATCGGCGGCTCGCCGGGCAGCACCCCCGAGGCGCTGACCGTGGCCAGCACCCGTGACGCGTACGTGCTGCGCGACGCGGTCGAGGTCACCGCGCCCGCCGGCTCCGCCGGGTCGAAGCCCGGCCAGTACAGCGTGGCCTACAACTACGAGGGCGCGAACGTCAGCGGCTCCGTCGTGGCGATGAGCGACGCGGCCAACAAGGACGGCTGCCTGCCGTTCTCGGCCGCGGACAAGGCCGCCGTCGCGGGCAAGATGGTGTGGCTCGAGTGGGACGACAACGACGCCACGCGTCGCTGCGGCTCGGTCGGCCGGAGCAACAACGCCACCGCCGCGGGCGCCATCGGCGCGCTGTTCACCTCGAACCTGGAGCACTTCAACGCGGGCATCTCCGGCAACGCGGCGATCCCGGTGTTCCAGCTGACCGGCTCGGCGACCGCGGCGCTGCGCCCGGCGCTGGCCGCGGGCACGCTGGCCGTCCGCCAGTCGGGCGACCTGCGCACCTCGCTGCCCACCTACGACCAGTCCATCAGCGACACCCCGAGCTCGTTCACCTCGCGTGGCGTGCGCGGCCCGGTCGTGAAGCCGGACGTGGCCGCGCCCGGCGACTCCATCGCCTCCGCGCTGGTCGGCTCGGGCAACAAGACGATGGTCAACTCGGGCACGTCGATGGCCGCGCCGCACATCGCCGGCATCGCCGCGCTCGTGCGCCAGGTCCACCCGGACTGGACGACCGAAGAGGTCAAGGCCGCCGTCATGAACACCGCGGGCCACGACGTGAAGGCCGACGGCAAGACCTACGCGCCCAACCGCGTCGGCGCCGGCCGCGTCGACGGCAAGGCCGCGGTCGAGAACCAGGTCCTCGCGTACGTGCAGGACAACCCGGGCTCGGTGTCGGCGTCGTTCGGCACGGTCGAGGTGGCCGCGCCGGTCAGCCTCACCAAGACCATCAAGGTGGTCAACAAGTCCACCAAGTGGGTCGACTACACCGTGGGCTACGAGGCGCTGACCCAGATCCCGGGCGTGCGCTACGAGCTGTCCGCGAACACCGTGCGGCTCAGCCCGCGCGGCATCGCCCGGATCACCGTGACGCTGAAGATCGACGACCCGGCGGCGCTGCGCAAGACCGCCGACCCGACGATCGAGGCGAACCACCTCGACGTGCCGCGCCAGTACCTGGCCGACGCGTCGGGCCGGGTCGTGCTCACGCCGAAGTCCGGCTCCGCGGTGTCCCTGCGGGTGCCGGTGTACTCCGCGCCGAAGCCGGTGGCGGACATCGCCGTGGCCAACGGCGTGCGGGTCAACGGCAAGGGCCAGGGCGTGCTGAACCTGACCGGCCGGGGCGTCGACCAGGGCGCCTACCGGTCCCTGGTGAGCGTGCTGGAGCTGCAGGCGTCCTCGCCGCAGCTGCCCGAGTGCCGCCGCAACGTCACCGACAACTGCGTGCTGAACGACACCGCCAAGGGCGGCGACCTGCGGCACGTGGGCGTGGCCTCGACCGCGCCGCTGGCCAAGGCGCAGGGCAGGCCGCAGGACGCGATGCTCGCGTTCGGCCTCTCCACCTGGGGCAACTGGTACAACCTGGGCAGCAACACCATCCCGTTCGTCGACGTCGACACCAACGGTGACGGCACGTTCGACTACGAGGTCTACGCGACCAAGCTGACCGACACCGACCTGCTGGTCGCGGCCACGGTGGACCTGAACACGGGCGCCACGGTCGACCTCCAGGGCGTCAACGGCCAGTTCGGCGACGTCGACACCAACGTGTTCGACACGAACGTGGTGGTCCTGCCCGTGCTGCTGTCGGCGCTGGGCATCGACGCCTCGGCGGACACGTCGCGGATCAGCTACCAGGTCGGCGTGGCCGGGTACTACGTGGCCCCGGGCTCGTCCAACGGCCTGGTCGACGCGATCGCGAGCCCGCTGTCGTTCGACCCGCTCAAGCCGGGCCTGTGGGTGCAGGGCGGTGGCGACCCCGCGCTGTCCTACCTGGCGCGTCCGGCCACCGCGCTGGTGGTCAACCACGACGCCGAGGCCGCGGCGGCCGACGGCGCGGACAGCCTGCTGGTCCTGCACCACCACAACGCCTCGGGTGACAAGGCGGACGTGGTGAAGGTGCGGGCGAGGTCGACGGTCGGCGTGGCCGTCCGCCCAGTGGCCTGATCGTCGTGCACCGCTCTGGCCGGTCGGGGGTTGCCCCGGCCGGCCAGAGCCGTTTAAGCGCATCGGGTGACGCCCGAACGGGTGCACTGGACCGTTCGGGTGTCCCGCAGTCCGGGAGACATGACCACGGAGGGGTGTTCCGAGTGCGGTTTCACGGCCTCGGACCGGTAGCCTTTCGCAATGGAAACTAGTCCCGTGCAATGGGACTGATACCTGGGAGGTGTGTGGATGCGGCTCGCAGTGATCCCAGGAGACGGGATCGGGCCCGAGGTCGTCGCCGAGGCCCTGAAGGTGCTCGGTGAGGTCGTTCCAGCGGCTGAGATCACCCGCTACGACCTCGGCGCGGCGCGCTGGCACGCCACAGGTGAGTTGCTGCCGGAGTCCGTGCTCGGGGAACTCCGCCAGCACGACGCGATCCTGCTCGGCGCCGTGGGCGACCCGTCGGTGCCGAGCGGAATCCTGGAACGCGGCCTGTTGCTGCGGCTCCGGTTCGAGCTCGACCACCACGTGAACCTGCGCCCGGCCCGGCTCTACCCCGGTGTGCGCAGCCCGATCGCCGACCCGCCCGAGATCGACATGGTGGTGGTGCGCGAGGGCACGGAGGGGCTGTACGCCGGCAACGGCGGCCTCCTGCGCAAGGACACGCCGCACGAGATCGCGACCGAGGTGTCGATCAACACGTCGTTCGGCGTGGAGCGGGTGGTGCGCGACGCGTTCGCCCGTGCCGCGAACCGGCCGCGCAAGCACCTCACGCTCGTGCACAAGACCAACGTGCTCACGCACGCCGGGTCGTTGTGGTCGCGCGTGGTGGAGGAGGTGTCGTTGCAGCACCCCGACGTGACGGTGGCCTACCAGCACGTGGACGCGGCGACGATCCACCTGGTCACCGACCCGGGCCGGTACGACGTGATCGTGACGGACAACCTGTTCGGCGACATCCTGACCGACCTGGCGGCGGCCGTGACCGGCGGCATCGGGCTGGCGGCGTCGGGCAACCTCGACGTGACCAGGCGCAACCCGAGCATGTTCGAGCCGGTGCACGGCAGCGCGCCGGACATCGCCGGGCAGGGCATCGCCGACCCGACGGCCGCGGTGCTGTCGGTGGCGCTGATGCTCGACCACCTGGGCGAGTCGGAGGCGGCGCGGCGGATCGAGGCGTCGGTGGCGTTCGACCTGGCCACCCGCGACCACTCGTCGCCGGGCGCGACCTACGCGGTGGGCGACCGCCTGGCCGCCCTGGTCTCCTCGAACGTGAGGACGGCCTAGCCGCGAGCGCACTACGTGATCAGGGCCACCACGGCGACGTCGTGGTGGCCCTGACCGCGTCTCGGGCCGTAGGGTCGCCGGAGCCGCCCGTGGGGGAAGTCCGGTCGAATTCCGGCGCTGACCCGCAACGGTAGGCCGGACGTCGTGCTGCACGACGTCCGGCGAGCCCGATCACCCGTGGGCGGTGGGAAGAAGCTCCAACTCCTGCCGTGGTCTGCGGGACGGGTGCGCCGGCCTGCCGCGAGCGGGTGCGGGTGGCCGGTCTGGGCCACCCGTCCGAAAGGCGACCGGTGACCTCCACCAGCAACCGGGGCAACACCGACCACACCCCGCCGCCGACACCGCCCACCCCGCCGGCACCGGGCACCGCGCCGACCCGCCGCCGCCCACCGACGACGAGCACCCCGTCGGCGCCGCGTCGGCCGCCCACCGGGGGCCTGTGCCTGGTCCTCGCCGCCGTCCTCGCCGCCTCGGTCGTCGCCGGCGTCGCGCTCGGACCGGTGAGCATCCCGTTCGGCGACGTCCTGCGCTTCCTCGCCGCCGCGCTCACCGGCGGCACGATCGACGCCGCCGAAGCGGGCCCCTACCGGATCGTCTGGGACATCCGCCTGCCCCGCGTCCTGCTCGCCGCCGTCGTCGGCGCCGGCCTGTCCGTGGTCGGCGTCGCCATCCAGGCCATGGTCCGCAACGCCCTGGCCGACCCGTACGTGCTGGGCATCTCCTCCGGCGCGAGCGTCGGCGCCACCGCCGTCGTGACCACGGGCCTGTTCGCCTCGCTCGGCATCTACGCCCTGTCCACGGCCGCGTTCCTCGCCGCGCTCGCCGCGATGGCCCTGGTCTACGTGGTCGCCGGCCGCGACCTCGCCCCGCTGCGCCTGGTCCTCACCGGCACCGCCCTGGCCTACGGCTTCTCCGCCGTCGCCATGCTGCTGGTCTTCCAGTCGCCACGCGGCGAGGCCGCGCGCGCCGCGATGTTCTGGCTGCTGGGCAGCCTCGGCGGCGTCACGTGGGGTTCGCTGCCCGTCGCCGCGGCGGTCGTGCTGGCCGGCGTCGCCTACCTCCGGACCCGCGCCAAGCACCTCAACGCCCTCTCCATGGGCGACGAGACCGCCACCACCCTCGGCATCGACGTCTCCCGCACCCGCAAGGCGCTGTTCGGCGTCACGGCCGCCATGACCGGCGTGCTGGTCGCGGTCAGCGGCGCGGTCGGGTTCGTCGGCCTCATGCTGCCGCACCTGGTCCGCCTCACGGTCGGCGCGGACCACCGCAAGGTGCTGGCCGTCGCACCGCTCGCGGGCGCGTGCTTCCTGATCTGGGTGGACGTCGCCGCACGCCTGCTCGCCGCGCCCGAGGAGCTGCCGCTGGGCGTCATCACGGCCGCGCTGGGCGTGCCGTGCTTCATCCTGCTCATGCGCCGCCGCGGCTACGTGTTCGGCGGCCGCTGATGGACGTCCGGCTCGAAGACCTCACCGTCACCGACATCCTGCACGGCGTCGACCTGCACGCCCCGGAGCACGAGGTGCACGGCATCGTCGGACCCAACGGCAGCGGCAAGTCCACTGCGCTGCGCTGCGTGTACCGGGCGCTCGCGCCGTCCGGGGGAGTGGTCCGCCTCGGCGGCCGGGACGTCGCCGCGATGAAGGTCCGCGACACCGCCGAGCACCTCGCCGCGCTCACCCAGGACAGCCACGTCGAGTTCGACTTCACCGTCACCGAGGTCGTCGCGATGGGACGCCTCCCGCACCGCGGCACGCCCGAGCACGACGACGAAGTGGTGGCCGGAGCACTGTCCCGCGTGGACGCCTCGCACCTCGCCCACCGGGGCTTCCTCAGCCTGTCCGGCGGCGAGCGCCAGCGCGTCCTCATCGCACGCGCCCTCGCCCAGCAGCCGAAGGTGCTGGTCCTGGACGAGCCCACCAACCACCTCGACATCAGCCACCAGCTCGCCGTCCTGTCGCTGGTCCGGAGCCTGCACGTGACCGTCCTCGCGGTCCTGCACGACCTCAACCTCGCCGCCGCCTACTGCGACCGCCTGCACGTGCTCGACCACGGCCGCGTGGTGCGCAGCGGCACACCGGACGAAGTGCTCACCCCCGAGGTGCTGCGCGAGGTCTTCGACGTCCGGGCGCACGTCGTCCGCCACCCCACCAGCGGCGCGCCCCAACTGCTGTTCGAACACTAGGGAGCCCACCGAAGTGAAGAAGCTCGTCGCCCTCGCCCTCCTCCTCACGACGGGCTGCGGCGCGCAGATCGCGCCCACCGCCGCCACCGACAGGGTCACCGTCACCAACTGCGGCCAGGAGGTCTCGTACGCGAAACCGTCCCGTGTGGTCACCAACGACACCGGCATCGCCGAGCTCATGTTCGCGCTCGGCCTCGGCGACCGGATGGCCGGTTACGTGATCGGCGGCGGCCAGGCGCGCGACGTCGCCTCCTCACCGTGGAAGGCGGACTTCGACCGCGTGCCCAACCTCGGCGAGCAGATCACCAAGGAACTCGTCCAGGGCGCCAAGGCGGACTTCGTGTTCGCGGGCTGGAACTACGGCTTCTCCGAGGCGACCGGCTTCACCCCGGACGCCCTCGCCGACCTCGGCATCGCCACCTACCAGCTCACCGAGGCGTGCCGCAACGGCGTCGGCAAGCAGCGCGGCATCATGCCGCCGCTGGACGCCCTCTACACCGACCTGCGCAACCTGGGCCGCGTGTTCGGCGTGGAGCGGAAGGCCGAGGACCTGATCGCGGGCTACCGCGAGCAGGTGCGGGACGCCGAGCAGCTGGTCGGGCAGCACCGGCCGAAGGTCTTCCTCTACGACAGCGGCCTCGACCAGCCGTTCACCTCCGGCCGCAACGCCGCGCCGCACGACATCATCGGCAAGGCCGGCGGCGACAACGTCTTCGGCGACCTCGACGACAGCTGGACCACGGTCGGCTGGGAGGCCGTCGTCGACCGCGCGCCGGACGTCGTGCTGATCAACGACTACGCCGACGGCGAGGCGACGACACCGGACGAGAAGCGGGCGTTCCTGGAGTCCTACCCGCCGCTCGCCGACGTGCCCGCCATCAAGGCGAAGCGGTTCTTCGTGCTGCCGTACGCGGCCCTGGTGGAAAGCCCGCGCAACCCGGCCGCCATCGCCGCGTTCGCGAGGTTCCTGGCCGATAGCTACCACCCATAGTGTGGGACAACCCGTCCGTGGCTTGGTATCCGCGGACGGGTTGTGGCACCATCGGCCCGTGGCTCTCCACACCGTGATCATTATTTCTGAGCGCGTCGGGTAGTGCTTCCTCGAAGCACCCGGCGCGCCGACCTCTCGCATCCTGCGGGGGGTCTTTTTGTTTTCCAAGATCTCTAGGAGCCCTCTCGTGACCCCCCTCGGCGATTCATTCCACGTCTTCGACACGACCCTGCGGGACGGTGCCCAGCGCGAGGGCATCTCCTACTCGGTCAACGACAAGCTGGCCGTCGCCCGCCTGCTCGACTCGCTCGGCGTCGGCTTCATCGAGGGTGGCTGGCCGGGCGCCATGCCGAAGGACACGGAGTTCTTCGCCCGGGCGGCGGAGGGGGAGCTCACGCTCAAGCACGCGCAGCTCGTCGCGTTCGGCTCGACCCGCAAGGCGGGCGTCAAGGTCGAGCAGGACGCGCAGGTCAGGGCCCTGCTGGAGGCCCGGACGCCGGTCGTGACGCTGGTCGCCAAGTCCGACCGCAGGCACATCGAACGGGCCCTGCGCACGGACGTGGCGGAGAACTGCGCGATGGTCCGCGACACCGTCGCGTTCCTGGTGAACGAGGGCCGCCGGGTCTTCGTCGACGCCGAGCACTTCTTCGACGGCTTCGCCTACGACCCCGACACCGCGCTGCGCGTGCTGGAGTCCGCAGTGGAGGGTGGCGCGGACGTCGTCGTGCTGTGCGACACCAACGGCGGCCGGCTGCCCCTCGGCCTGGCCGAGACCGTCGCCGACGTCATCGCCCGGACGGGCTTCCGGGTCGGCATCCACTGCCAGGACGACACGTCCTGCGCGGTGGCCAACACCGTCGCCGCGGTGCAGGCGGGGGCGACCCACGTCCAGTGCACCGCGAACGGCTACGGCGAGCGAGCGGGCAACGCGGACCTGTTCGCCGTCGTCGGGAACCTCGTGACCAAGCTCGGCCTGCAGGTGCTACCGCACGAATCGCTGGCCGAGCTCACCCGGGTCTCCCATGCGCTGGCCGAGATCGCGAACATCGCACCCGACACCCACCAGGCCTACGTCGGGTCGTCGGCCTTCGCCCACAAGGCGGGGCTGCACGCGAGCGCGATCAAGGTGGATCCGGAGCTGTACAACCACATCGATCCGGACACCGTCGGCAACGACATGCGGGTGCTGGTCACCGAGATGGCGGGTCGGGCCAGTCTCGAGCTCAAGGGACGTGAGCTCGGGATCGACCTGACCCGCCGGCCCGAGGCGCTCACCAACGTGGTGCGCAAGGTGAAGGAGCTGGAGGCGGGCGGCTGGTCGTTCGAGGCCGCCGACGCCTCCCTGGAACTGCTCCTCAAGGCCGAGCTGTCCGATCTGGACGCGCCACCGTTCGTGCTGGAGTCGTACCGCGTGGTGCTCGACCACCACCAGGACGGCTCGATCGTGTCCGAGGCCACGGTCAAGGTGCACGTGGCGGGCGAGCGCGTCATCGCCACCGCCGAGGGCAACGGCCCGGTGCACGCGCTGGACGCCGCGCTGCGCAAGGCGCTCCTGCCCCACCTGTCGTGGTTGGACGCGGTGGAGCTGAACGACTACAAGGTGCGCATCCTGACCGATCAGCACGGCACCGACGCCGTCACCCGCGTCCTCGTGGAGTCCACCGACGGCGAGCGCGAGTGGACCACCGTGGGCGTGCACGGCAACATCGTCGAGGCCAGCTGGCTCGCCCTGTGCGACGCGCTCGTGCACAAGGCGCTGCGGGTCAGCCCGTCACGAGCGTGAGGCGCTCGGCGGCCAGGACGCGGTTGAGCGGCTCGAAGTAGGACGAGCCGCCGACCGAGCAGTTGCCGCTGCCGCCCAGCGAGTGGCCCTGGGCCTGCGAGCCGGTGAAGATCGGGGCCCACTGGTCGCCGGGCTCGGTGCACACGTTCGTCCGCGTCAGCCCGTAGACGACCCCTTCCGGGTAGTTGACCGTGACGTTCTTGGCCTGCACGGTGCCGCACCGCAGCCCGGTGGTGCGGCCCGCCGCGCACACCGACCCGCCGACCGGCGTCTCCGCCGAGCCGGTGATGACACCGGTGCGCCCGGCGATGGTGGGCCGCTGGACCCAGGCGGCGGTGTTCGTGATCCGGACGATCGCGTAGGTCGTCCGGACCGCGACCACCGGACCTATGTCCACCATGTTGGGCCCGCGGACGACCGTGCCGACGATCCCGCACGACGGCGGCACGATCAGGAAGCCGCGGGCGTTGAAGCCGTTGGCGCAGCGCCCGCCGTTGTACGCGTAGAGGGGCGTGCCCGCTTCCAGCGGGGTCGGCAGGGCGGCGGTGGTCGCGGCGGCCGGCGCGGCGGCGGCGGCGAGCAGGGTGAGCACGAGCAGCAGGGTTCGCATCCCTCCGACGCTAGGCACGCACGGTGGGGATTCAAGCCGCCGGTTAGGGTGATCTCCGTGCGCATTGCCCGTATCGCCCAACCCGACGGCCTGGCCTTCGCCGCGATCGAAGGCGACGGCGACGACCTCACCGCGGTCGAGATCGCCGACGACCCCTTCGCCAACCCCACGTTCACCGGTCGCCGCTGGCCGCTGGCCGACGTCCGCCTGCTGGCGCCGTTCCTGCCGCCCAAGATCGTGGCGATCGGCCGCAACTACGCCGAGCACGCCGCCGAGCTGGGCAACGAGGTGCCCGCGGAACCGCTGATGTTCCTCAAGCCCAACACCGCGGTGATCGGGCCGAACGCGGACATCAAGCTGCCCGCGGTGTCCGAGCGGGTCGACTTCGAGGGCGAGCTGGCCGTCGTCGTCGGCGTCGGCGGCCGGGACATCCCCGCCTCACGGGCCCGCCAGTCGATCCTCGGCTACACGATCGCCAACGACGTCACCGCGCGCGACCTGCAGAAGACCGACGGCCAGTGGACGCGGGCCAAGGGCTTCGACACGTTCTGCCCGCTGGGCCCGTGGGTGGAGACCGAGTTCGACCCGTCCGACGTGGCCATCCGCACCGAGGTGGACGGCGTGGTCAAGCAGGACTCGCGCACCTCGCTGCTGCTGCACGACATCCCCGAGCTGATCGAGTACATCTCCTCGGTGATGACCCTGCGACCGCTGGACGTGATCCTCACCGGCACCCCCGCCGGCGTCGGCCCGCTGACCGCCGGCCAGACCGTCTCGGTGACCGTCGAGGGCCTCGGCACGCTGACGAACACCGTCACCAACCGCTGAGCTCAGCTGCGCTCGATGCGCTCGGGCGCGCGCCGTGCGAACCGCGGCGCGTGCTCGGGCCGCAGCCCGATCGCCACCAGGTAGGCGGGCACGCCCTGCAGCCGCGGGAACCGCCCCATCAGCCGGACCGGCAGCGGCGGCCGCCCCGGCGCGGCGCTCGACGTGCCGGTGAGCGTCGGCTTGAGGAACGAGTCCTGGATCCGCCGCTGGATCGCCTGGGTCACCGCCGTGGGCAGCCACCGCCTGCGCCGCACCTTCGCCAGCACCTTCGGGTCCAGCCGGCCGCGGCGCAGCGGCGCGGCGACGAGCGTCGCGGCGGCCACCGCGTCCTGCACGGCCAGGTTGATGCCGACGCCGCCGATGGGCGACATGGCGTGCGCCGCGTCACCGATGCACAGCGCGCCGTCGGCGTGCCAGCGCCGCAGGCGGTCGAGCTTCACGTCCAGCAGCTTCACGTCGTCCAGCGACTCGACGGTCTCCATCCGCTCCGCCAGCCACGGCACCAGCTCCACCACCCGCTGCCGGAACGCGGCGATCCCCTCCGCCCGCAGCAGCTCGTCGGTGCCCTTGCGGATGAGGTACGCGCACTGGAAGTAGTCGCCCCGGGGGATCAGCACCATGGCCTGGCCCTGCGTGAACCGGCCGGTGGCGCCGCTGAGCTCGCCGGGGTCGCGCGGCAGCCGGAACCACCACACGTCCATCGGCGCGCCGAACTCGTGCACCGGCAGCCCGAGCTGCTCCCGCACCAGCGAACGCCGTCCGTCGGCCGCGATGACCAGGTCGGCCGCCAGCTCGCCGGTCTCGCCGCCCGGCGTGCGGTAGCGGACGCCGGTCACCTTGCCGCCGCTCCTGAGCAGCCCGGTGAACTCGGTGTTCATCCGCAGCGCGAACGTCGGCTCGCGCTTGCCCGCGTCGGCGAGCAGGTCCAGGAAGTCCCACTGCGGCACGAACGCGATGTGCTTGTGCCGCCCGGGCAGCCGGGTGAGGTCGCCCATCGTCTGCGGGCCGCTGTCCAGCAGCACCTGCACCTTGTCCACGAGCTGGTGCGGCACCTCGGCGAACGACGGCCCCAGGCCCAGCTCGTCCAGCAGCGTCAACGTCGACGCGTGCACCGTGTCGCCGCGGAAGTCGCGCAGGAAGTCGCCGTGCTTCTCCAGCACCGTCACCTCGACACCGGCCCTGGCCAGCAACAACCCGGCCACCATGCCCGCCGGGCCGCCCCCGACGACCACGACACCAGTCCTCTCCATGATCCACCCCTCTGCTTTTCAACACCGGTTGAATAAGTTCAGGATGCTCCTGCGCGGCGTCGCGGTCAAGCCCGATACGCTGATCGGGTCATGAGCGCATCAGCAGCATCTCCAGAGGTCCGCGTCCGCTTCTGCCCGTCGCCGACCGGCACGCCCCACGTGGGGCTCATCCGCACCGCCCTGTTCAACTGGGCGTACGCCCGCCACACCGGCGGCTCCGTGGTGTTCCGGATCGAGGACACCGACGCGGCCCGCGACTCCGAGGAGTCGTACCTCTCGCTGCTGGAAGCCATGCGCTGGCTGGGCCTGGACTGGGACGAGGGCCCCGAGATCGGCGGCCCGCACGCGCCCTACCGGCAGAGCCAGCGGCGCGACCTGTACGACGACATCGCCAAGCGCCTGTTCGAGGCGGGCGAGCTGTACGAGTCGTTCTCCACGGCCGAGGAGATCGAGGCCCGGCGCAAGGCCGCCGGTCAGGACCCGAAGCTGGGCTACGACGGCCACGACCGCGGCCTGACCGAGGAGCAGCGGGCCGCGTTCCGCGCCGAGGGCCGTCAGCCGGTGCTGCGCCTGAAGATGCCCGACGAGGACATCACGTGGGACGACCTGGTGCGCGGTGAGATCACGTTCAAGGCGGGCAGCACGCCCGACCCGGTGCTCGTGCGCGCCAACGGCGACCCGCTGTACCCGTTCGTGAACCCGGTCGACGACGCCCTGATGGGCATCACGCACGTGCTGCGCGGCGAGGACCTGCTCCCGTCGACCCCCCGCCAGATCGCGCTGTACCGGGCGTTGACCCGGATCGGCGTCACCACGTTCACGCCGCGGTTCGGGCACCTGCCGTACGTGATGGGCGAGGGCAACAAGAAGCTGTCCAAGCGCGACCCGCAGTCGAACCTGTTCCTCTACCGCGACCGCGGTTTCCTGCCCGAGGGCCTGCTGAACTACCTCGCGCTGCTCGGCTGGTCCATCGCCGACGACCGCGACATCTTCAGCGTGGCCGAGCTGGTCGAGGCGTTCGAGCTGGAGAAGGTCAGCCTCAACCCGGCCCGCTTCGACCTGAAGAAGGCCGAGGCGATCAACGCCACGCACCTGCGCGCGCTGCCGGTCGAGGACTTCGTCAGCCGCGTGCTGCCCTACCTGGTCAAGGACGGCGTGCTGCCCGCCGAGCCGACGCCCGAGCAGGTCGCCCTGCTGTCGGGCGTCGCGCCGCTGGTGCAGGAGCGGCTCGTGGTGCTGTCCGAGGCGTCCGGGATGGTGCGGTTCCTGTTCGCCGCGGAGGAGGACTTCGCCCCCGAGGAGGACTCGGCGGCCAAGGCCCTCGGCCCGGACGCCCGGCCCGTGCTCGAGGCGAGCATCGCCGCCCTGGAATCGCTTCCGGAGTGGACGACGGCCGCCGTCGAGGAGGCGCTGAAGGTGTCGCTTGTGGACGGATTGGGCCTCAAACCGCGCAAGGCCTACGCGCCGGTGCGGGTCGCCGTGACGGGCCGTACCGTCTCGCCACCACTCTACGAATCCATGGAACTACTGGGTCGGAGTCGCTCGATCGGGCGATTGCGCCGCGCGCTCGGGGCAATCTGACTGGTTCGTTCGGGCGGTTCAGGGGTGCTTGACCGTGCAAGAACCCATAGATATCACCTCTCTGGTCGAGTCGGACGAGGGGTGACCGCACCTAGCCTCACGGGGTGACAACCGCAGCCCCGACTTTCACCCCTCGGAGAACCGGCGAGATCCGGGCCGTGTGCCTCGACGTCGACGACACCCTCGTCGACTACAGCACCTCGTCCCGGGCCGCCCTGGCCGCGATGGTCGGCAACGCCGACGCCTGGCCGCTGTGGCAGCGCATCACGGACGAGCACTGCGAACGCCTCCTCGCCGGCGAGCTCGAGTACGAGACGATGCGCAACATCCGCACCCGCGCCTTCTTCGCGGCCCTGGGCGAGGAGTTGGACCAGGACGAGGCGACCCGCCGGGAACTGCTGCGGCAGGAAGTCCTCGCGTCCGGCTGGCGGCTGTTCCCCGACGTCGTGCCGTGCCTGGAGTGGCTGCGGGCCACCGGTCTGCCCATGGCGGCCGTGAGCAACGCCTCAGGGCGCCACCAGCGGGTGAAGATCGCCTCGCTGGGGCTCGCGCAGTACTTCGACACGGTCCTCATCGCCGGCGAGGTCGGCGCGGCGAAACCGGACCGGGTGATCTTCGACACCGCGTGCGCGGACCTGGGCGTCGACCTGGGTGACACGGTGCACATCGGCGACCGCCTGCACGCCGACGCGATCGGCGCGCGCGACGCCGGCATGAAGGGCGTGTGGCTGAACCGCCAGGGCCCGCGCGAAGGCGCGCTGCCCGCCGGCATCGCCGCCATCAGCAGCCTCGCTGAGCTGCCGGAACTCCTCGTCTGCGAGCTCTCGACCGCCTCGGCGTGACCCCGATTTCCGTTCCGCCGGGTACGTGGTCTAGTATTCCTCCCGGCGGAACGGAGAGGCCCCCCAAAGGTCAACGGAGTCAAGACCGACGGGGAGTCGAACCGGGAAACCAATGGGGTATGGTGTAATTGGCAGCACGACTGATTCTGGTTCAGTTAGTCTAGGTTCGAGTCCTGGTACCCCAGCTGCGAAGTGGCAAATCGAGTGTGGTAAGCTACTCGCAACGCAGGACAGCAAGACATGATAAAGTGAATATCGAAAGTTCCTGGCCCCGTCGTCTAGCGGCCTAGGACGCCGCCCTCTCAAGGCGGTAGCGTGGGTTCGAATCCCATCGGGGCTACAGATCAGGGAGATCCCTGTTTCGCTGACGCGAAACGGGGATCTTTCGCATTTACACCGGGGGTGCGACCCCCGGACCCCGCGCAGGAGGGCTTCGCCCCCTGCACCCCCGGCGTCGGTTGGTGCCGTGTTCGGGGTCGGAGGGCCGCTGGCGGTTGGCAGCGGTGGTGAGTTGGATTCGTGCCCACGGTGCCGGCACTCGGTGAGTTGGGTGCCCCCGCCTGGTGCTGGTGGCGGGGGCGGTCCGAGGACTGGTGAGCGGGCCGGGCCCGGCTGCTGGGCAGAGCTGCGGGTGGCCGGTGGGCGGGAGCCCGATCAGTGCGAGCCAGGCTGTCAGAGGCGCGATTGGAGGGCTTCGGCGGCGGCCAGGAGGTCGGCGGCCCAGCGGGCGCCCGGGCGGCGGCCCATGCGGTCGATGGGGCCCGAAACCGAGACCGCGGCGACGACCGTGCCCGTGCTGTCGCGGACCGGGGCGGAAACCGAGGCTACGCCCGGTTCGCGTTCCGCTACCGATTGCGCCCAGCCGCGGCGGCGGACTTCCAACAATGTGCGCTCGCCGTAAACGGCGTCGGCGAGAACGGAACGTTGAGTTCCGGGATCGGCCCACGCCGCCAATACCTTCGCGCCGGATCCCGCCGTCATCGGCAATCGCGCGCCGATCGGCACGGTGTCGCGCAAACCACTCGGTGGTTCCGCGGAGGACACGCAGATCCGCTGCATCCCGTCCCGCCGGTACAACTGGACGCTCTCGCCCGTGATGTCGCGCAACCTCGGCAACACCGAGGACGCCGCGTCGAGCAGCGGGTCGGTGGCCCCGCCCGCCAACTCCGCCAGTGCCGCGCCCGGGCGCCAGCGGCCGTCGGAACCCCGTCGCAGCAACCGGTGCACCTCGAGCCCGACCGCCAACCTGTGCGCGGTAGCCCTCGGCAAGCCCGTCCGGTTGCACAACTCGGCGAGCCCACACGGATCCTTTGCGACGGCGTTCAAGACGGCCACTGCCTTGTCGAGCACGCCGATCCCGCTATGCTGTCCCACAAGCCGATACTAACTTCCCACTGTCTGGGAAGTCCAGATCTATCGACTGTCCAGATCTTGGGAGAGTTGCGATGAGCCGCACGCTCGCGGAGAAGGTGTGGGAAGCACACGTCGTGCGCCACGGCAGTGGCGCGGAGCCGGACCTGCTCTACATCGACCTCCACCTGCTGCATGAAGTGACCAGCCCGCAGGCGTTCGACGGCCTGCGCCTGGCGGGGCGAGGGCTCCGCCGCCCGGACCTCACGATCGCCACCGAGGACCACAACGTCCCGACGGTCGACATCGAGCTCCCCATCGCCGACCCGGTCTCGCGCACGCAGGTCGAGACGCTGCGCAAGAACTGCGCGGAGTTCGGCGTGCGGCTGCACCCGATGGGCGACGCCGAGCAGGGCATCGTGCACGTCGTCGGCCCGCAGCTGGGCCTGACCCAGCCCGGCATGACGGTGGTCTGCGGTGACAGCCACACGTCGACGCACGGCGCGTTCGGCGCGCTGGCGTTCGGCATCGGCACGTCCGAGGTGGAGCACGTGATGGCCACCCAGACGCTGCCGCTGCGGCCGTTCAAGACCATGGCCGTCACCGTGGACGGCGAGCTGAAGCCCGGCGTCACGGCCAAGGACATCATCCTCGCGGTGATCGCGAAGATCGGCACCGGCGGCGGCCAGGGCTACGTCCTGGAGTACCGGGGCAGCGCGATCGAGGCGCTGTCCATGGAAGCGCGCATGACCGTGTGCAACATGTCGATCGAGGCGGGCGCCCGCGCGGGGATGATCGCGCCGGACCAGACCACGTTCGACTACATCAAGGGCCGTCCGCACGCGCCGGCCGGCGCGGACTGGGACGCGGCCGTCGAGTACTGGAAGACCCTGCGCACCGACGACGACGCCGAGTTCGACGCCGAGGTCCGCCTCGACGCCGACGAGCTCACGCCGTTCGTGACCTGGGGCACCAACCCGGGCCAGGGCCTGCCGCTGGGCGCGGCCGTGCCGGACCCCGAGACCATCGTCGACGAGAACGAGCGGGTGGCCGCCGAGAAGGCGCTGACCTACATGGGGCTGGAGCCGGGCACCCCGCTGCGCGACATCCACGTCGACACGGTGTTCCTCGGCTCGTGCACCAACGGCCGGATCGAGGACCTGCGCGCGGCGGCGGACGTCCTGCGCGGCCACAAGGTCGCCGACGGCGTGCGGATGCTCGTCGTGCCCGGGTCCATGCGGGTCCGCGCGCAGGCCGAGACCGAAGGGCTGCACGAAGTGTTCTTGGCGGCCGGCGCCGAGTGGCGCCAGGCCGGTTGCTCGATGTGCCTGGGCATGAACCCGGACCAGCTCAAGCCGGGCGAGCGCAGCGCGTCGACCTCCAACCGCAACTTCGAGGGCAGGCAGGGCAAGGGTGGGCGCACCCACCTGGTTTCGCCACTCGTGGCCGCCGCCACCGCCGTCCGCGGCACGCTGTCGTCGCCCGCCGACCTGGTCTGAAGGGAGTCTCACCGAACATGGATGCGTTCACCAGGCACACCGGGGTCGGCGTTCCGCTGCGCAGGTCCAACGTGGACACCGACCAGATCATCCCGGCCGTCTACCTCAAGCGCGTGACCCGCACGGGCTTCGAGGACGGCCTGTTCGCCGCCTGGCGCGGTGACGAGCAGTTCGTGCTCAACCAGGAAGCCTTCCGGGCGGGCAGCGTGCTCGTCGCCGGGCCCGATTTCGGCACCGGGTCGTCCCGCGAGCACGCCGTGTGGGCGCTCATGGATTACGGCTTCCGGGTGGTCATCTCGTCCCGGTTCGCCGACATCTTCCGGGGCAACGCGGGCAAGCAGGGCCTCGTGGCGGCCCAGTGCGAGCAGTCCGATGTCGAATTGCTGTGGAAGCTGCTCGAGAACGAGCCCGGCACCGAGGTGACCGTCGACCTCACCCTGAACACGGTTGTGGCGAAGGACTTCACCGCCCCCTTCACCGTCGACGAGTACACCCGCTGGCGGCTGCTGGAGGGATTGGACGACATCGCCCTGACCCTCCGGCACGCCGACGACATCGCGGAGTTCGAGCAGCGCAGGCAGGGTTGGTTGCCGACTACCGATCCGCTGCCCGCGGGGTGACCGGCGAAGGGGTCGGATTCCCCCCGAACAGCGGGAATCCGGCCCCTTCGATCCCTCCGCCGGCCGCCCGGGTGTCCCTCGACAGGTCGTAATTGCCCACGCCACAACAAGAAATCTGGCGTGGCGATTGGTATTTCCTTGCATATGGGCTTACCGTGGGCAATCAGTCGGCCCGACTAGGGCCGTGAGCGTCCTGGGAGGGACTGAAGGTGAACAAGGCCCAGCTCATCGAGGCGCTCGCCGAGCGCCTTGGCGACAAGAAGAACGCGGCTGCCGCTGTCGACGGCATCGTCGACGTCATCGTCCGCAGCGTCCACAAGGGCGAGAAGGTCAACATCACCGGTTTCGGTGTCTTCGAGAAGCGTGCCCGTGCGGCGCGCACCGCTCGCAACCCGCGCACCGGTGAGACCGTGAAGGTCAAGAAGACCAACGTTCCCGCGTTCCGCGCGGGTTCGACGTTCAAGGACGTCATCAGCGGCACGAAGAAGCTGCCGCGCGTCACGGCCGCCAAGCCCGCCGCCGCGGCGGCGAAGCCTGCTGCCGCGACGAAGGCGCCGGCGACCCGCAGCACCACCGCTCGTGCCACCACTGCGCGTGCGACGCGCAGCACCGGCACGGCCACGCGTGCTGCTGCGGCAGCCACCAAGGCACCGGCGACCCGCCGGACCGCCGCGGCCGCGAAGCCCGCCGCCACCGCCACCAAGGCCGCGCCTGCGAAGAGCACCGCGACCAAGGCCACCGCCGCGAAGGCGACGACGGCGAAGGCGACCGCGGCGAAGCCCGCGGCGGCCAAGAAGGCCACCACGGCCAAGGCGACGACGGCGAAGGCCACCACGGCCGCAGCCGCGAAGCCCGCGGCGAAGAAGGCCCCGGCCAAGAAGAAGTGAAGTCGGGCCGGGTGATCACCGGCCAGGCACGCAACACACGCTCAGGGCCCGGTGCGGACGCGCACCGGGCCCTGAGCGCTGTTCTACCCTTGGTGCGCCGTTCCGATCCGCCACGGGCGTTCTGAGCCCCGTTTCCGCGCCCCTGCGGACGGCCTCTTCACCTCGGAACCCCGAACCTCTTCTCCTCGCCCTCCCGCACCCTCGCGTGTCCTACGTCCAGGACCCCCGAGTCGAACGCCCGGAACGGGGTGGGGCGCGGCTTGAACCTGTGAGCGCTCGGCGCTTCGAACGTGCGATATGCGACCTGGACGCGTGGGTGTTTCGCGCTCGGAACGCGCGGGGCGCGGCGTGGACGCGTGGGTGTTTCGCGCTCGGAACACGCGGGGCGCGGTCGGGTCGGCGAGTGTGTTCGGCCACTCGGATAGAGCAGTCCGGTCGGCCGTCGTGCCGGCCCCGAAACCCGGCGTTCGCGCGGTGGAGATGCTTCGCAGGGGTCCCCGCCGGGGGATCCCCGGTTTTCATGCTGCCGGCTCGGTCTGACGATTTCGGCCCGGTTCGGGCCGCCTGTGGAGAACTCACCGTGCCCGGACGGACTCCCGGCGTGACCCGACCGGACTAGTGGAGGTGTCAGGCGGTGGGCGCGGGCAGGGCGGTGGGGAAGTAGTGGGCCGAGACCAGGCGCGGCCAGGACCGGTGCGAGTCCGAAGTGGACCAGCCCGGCTCCGGCCGGCGGAACGCCAGCAGCCACGCGCTGCCCTTCTTGCACGGCGTGCCGCCCAACGACAGACCGCCCAGGTCGGCGAGGGTGGCGACGACGTCCGGGATCACACCGCCCTGGCTGCACACGACCGGCGTGCCGGCCCCGTCCGCGATCTCCAGCAGGCGCACCAACCCGGCCTCGCGGTCCGGCCAGTACCCCTCCTCGGACAACCGCGGCTCCAGCAGCACGCCGACACCCAGGTCCTCCGCCACCCCCTGAACGGTCTCCACGCACCGCACCCGAGGCGCGGAGTGCACCCGTGACGGACCCCACAACGGCAGCATCGACCGCAACCCGCCGGCCTGCCGCCACCCCGCCGAGCTCAACGGCCGCAGGTCGTCGTCACCCGGCCAGTGGTCGCGCTTGCCCGCCTTCGCGTGCCGCACCAGCAACACCGTCGCCAACTCCGCCGGCTCCGCCGCGAACGCCGCCAGCACCGAGCGGTCGGTGTCCGACGTCACCAGCGAAGCCGCCTCGGCGACCGGCAGCCACCGCAGCTCGTCCACCTCGTCGTTCGGCGCGAACGCACCCGACGCGACCCGCGCGCTGAAGTAGTCCACGACCTTCGGCCTGCCGAAAGCCCGGTACGACACCTGGCACAGGTACCGACCCAGCACGGCGTGGAACCCGGTCTCCTCCAGCACCTCGCGCACCGCCGCCGCGGGCACGGTCTCGCCGGGGTCCACCTTGCCCTTGGGCAGGGACCAGTCGTCATAACGCGGCCGGTGCACGACCGCCACGGAACCCTCGCGCCACAGCACGGCGCCGGCTGCCCGGATCACCGGCTCACCCGATCGCGCGGCGGTTGCGCAGCATCTCGGTCTGGTGGTCGCGCACCCTGCTGCCGTCCGCCGGCGACGCCTCCCACTCGCCGTCCGGCTGCAGCACCCAGCACCGCGTGGTCGGCTCCAACGCCGAGTCCATCATCGCGTCGAGCTGCGCGGTGAGCTTCGGGTCGGTCACCCGCAGCTGCACCTCCACCCGCCGGTCCAGGTTGCGGTGCATCATGTCGGCGCTGCCGATCCAGTGCTCGGCCGAGCCGACGAAGTGGAACACCCGCGAGTGCTCCAGGAACCGGCCCAGGATGGACCGGACGTGGATGTTCTCCGACAGCCCCTTGATGCCAGGCTTCAGCGCGCACACCCCGCGCACGACCACGTCCACCCGCACGCCAGCCTGCGACGCCCGGTACAGCGAGTCGATGACCTGCTCGTCCACCAGCGAGTTCACCTTGATGCGCACACCGGCCGGCGCGCCCGCCCGCGCGTGCTCGATCTCGCGCTCGATGCGCTCCACGATCCCGCGCCGCACGCCGTAGGGCGCGACGAGGAGGCTGCGGTAGTGGTCCTGCCGGGCGTACCCGGTGAGCACGTTGAACAGGTCGGTGAGGTCCGCGCCGATGGTCGGCTCGGCGGTGAGGATGCCGATGTCCTCGTACAGCCGGGCCGTCTTCGGGTTGTAGTTGCCGGTGCCGATGTGGCAGTACCGCTGGATCCGCGAGCCCTCCTGGCGCACCACCAAGGAGGTCTTGCAGTGCGTCTTGAGCCCCATCAGGCCGTAGACGACGTGCACGCCCGCCTTCTCCAGCGCACGCGCCCACTTGATGTTCGCCTGCTCGTCGAACCGCGCCTTGATCTCCACCAGCGCCACGACCTGCTTGCCCGCCTCGGCCGCGTCGATCAGCGCGTCGACGATCGGCGAGTCGCCCGACGTGCGGTACAGCGTCTGCTTGATGGCCAGCACGCGCGGGTCGGCCGCCGCCTGCTCGATGAACCGCTGCACGGACGTGGAGAACGAGTCGTACGGGTGGTGCACCAGCACGTCGCCCTCCCGGAGGGTGGCGAAGATGCTCTTGGGCGTCTCGCGCTCGCCGAACGCCGAGTGCGTCGCGGGCACGAACGGCGCGTCCTTGAGCTGCTTGCGGTCCACGCTGTAGAGCTGCCACAGGCAGGACAGGTCGAGCAGGCCGGGCACCTGGACCACGTCGTGCGGGTCGACCTCCAGCTCGCGCAGCAGCCGTTCCAGCATGTGCTCGGTCATGTCGTCGGCGATCTCCAGCCGCACCGGCGGCCCGAACCGGCGGCGCGCCAGCTCCCGCTCCAACGACTTGAGCAGGTCCTCGTCCTGGTCCTCCTCTACCTCCAGGTCGGCGTTGCGGGTCACCCGGAACGCGTGGCACTCGATGACCTGCATGCCGGCGAACAGCTCGCCGAGGTGCGCCGCGATGAGCTCCTCCAGCGGCAGGAAGGTCGCCGTCGGGCTGGTCCGGTCGCTCTCCACGCGGACCAGGCGCGGCACGTTGTCCGGCACCTTGATGCGCGCGAACCGCTCCGCGCCGCCCTCCGGGTCGCGGACGGTGATGGCGAGGTTCAGCGAGAGGCCGGAGATGTAGGGGAACGGGTGCGCCGCGTCCACGGCCAGCGGCGTGAGCACCGGGAAGACCTGGTCGGTGAAGTAGTTCGACAGCCGCAACTGCTCGAAGTCGGTCAACTGCGCCCAGTTGACGATGCTGATGGCGTGCTTCTCCAGCTCCGGCTGGATGTGGTCGAGGAACGCCCTGGCGTGCTGCTCGACCAGCTCCTGGGTGCGCTTGGAGATGTTGGACAGCTGCTCGCGCGGGGTGAGCCCGTCCGCGCTGCGCACGGACAGGCCGGTCTCGTCGCGGCGCTTCAGGCCCGCGACCCGGACCATGTAGAACTCGTCCAGGTTCGAGGCGAAGATGGCCAGGAACTTCGCCCGCTCCAGCAACGGCTGGGAGGCGTCCTCGGCCAGCGCGAGCACCCTGGCGTTGAAGTCCAACCAGGACAGCTCCCGGTTGAAGTACCGGTCGTCGGGCAGGTCGGCCTGCGCCTCGGTGGCCGTGACCGCGGGTGGTGAGCTCGGGAACGACCGGGACGCGCCGTCGGCCGGCTGCGGCGCCGGTTGCTGCGCCGCCGTCGTGCCCGCGCGCGTGCCGGCGGCGCCGCGGCGGGTGGCCGGGCGCGGCCGGCGGCGGGGGGTGCTCGCGGCCGGCGTGGTCCGCGGCGTCCTCGTCCGTCGCTTGGGCGCGGGCTGGTCGGGGGTGTCGTCCGTGCTCACGATCAGCATTGTTCCCCAATACGGGCGGCCGCGCGCTGAGCTGAGCCGACGAGGAAGTGAACTCCGCGTCACACCGGGCGGAGCACGCCCCGCACCTCACCGGCGGCATCCCGCACGAGGGTGACCCGTTGGCCGGGTCGCAGCGAGCGCCAGCCGCCTTCGGCGACGGCTTCGGCCGACACGTCCACGAGCACGCCGTCGTCGCGCAGCACGGTGGCCGAGCCGTCCGGGTGCTGGGCGCTCACCGTGGCCTGCTCGTGTTCGGCGGGGTGGGTCACGGGGCAGAAGGTAGTCGATCGCCGGCGTTCCCGAGCGGGCTCAGCCGCCGACGGGGGTGAGGGCGGCGGCGGTGCGCGGGCCCAGGCCGAGGTCCGCGGCGAGGCGCAAGTCGTCGGCGGTGTCGACGTCGTGGCGCAGCGACGGCCACGGGCCCCGCAAGGGCGTGGCGCCCGAGGCCGCGTGGGCGGCGGCGGAACCGACGCCGAAGGCCGGGGCGAGGTCGCCGCCGGGGGACGAGAGCAGGAGGGTCGTTCCGGTTCCCTGGCGGTCCGGGCAGAACGAACGGCCGTCGGCGGTGGCCAGCGCGGCGGCGAGGTCGGTGGTCCGGAGGGCGGGCAGGTCGGCTTGCAGGGCGCCGACCACGGAGGTGGAGTCGCGGGACCGGAGCACGGCGAAGCCGTGGCGCAGGGACTCGTTGAGCCCTTCGGGGCCGGGGATCGACTCGACGCCGAGCGCTCGCAGCTCCGCCACGACGGACGGGTCGGACGTGACGGCCACCACACGGCGCACGGCCGGCAGCGCCGCGGAGATCGTGTCCAACGCGAAGGCCAGGGCCAGCGCCGGCCGGTCCAGCCGGGTGCCGACCAGCCGGGTCTTGGCCCGGTGCAGGGTCTTGACCGGGACCACCAGGTCGACGTCGGCTCCCACCCCGCCATACTCCCGGATGCCGGCTGGACCTGGCCAGGGGCCCAGGGCTGATTGTCGCCCCTGGCGACGTGGTGAAGACTCCAGGTCCACGACGAAGAGGGAGTGCACGTGGCCAAGGAGAAGGGCGGCTTCTGGGTCGGGCTCGCCGCGGCGGTCTTCTACCCCGCCACCGCGCTGATCGCGCGGCGGCGCAACGAGGGCGCGGAGCGGGTTCCCCGGACGGGCGGTGCGCTCATCGTGATGAACCACGTGTCGCACCTGGACCCGGTCTACGACGCCGTCTTCACGCACAAGCAGGGGCGCGTGCCGCACTTCCTCGCCAAGCACAGCCTGTGGAACGTGCCGTTCGTCGGCATGGTCGTCAAGGGCGCCCGGCAGATCCCGGTGTACCGGGGCACGGCCGACGCGCAGCAGAGCCTGCGCGCCGCGCACGAGGCCCTGGAGCAGGGGCTGGTCGTGATCATCTACCCCGAGGGCACGATCACGCGCGACCCGGACGGCTGGCCGATGGCCTCGCGGACGGGTGTGGCGCGGCTCGCGCTGGAGCACGACGTGCCGGTGCTGCCCGCGGCGCGGTGGGGCACGCGCGAGGTGTACGACCACTACCGGAAGAAGTTCCGGCCGTTCCCGCGCAAGACGGTGGTGACGAAGGTGGGCCCGCCGGTCGACCTGGACGACTACCGGAGCAGGCCGCAGAACCTGGCGCTGCTGCGCGAGGTGACCGACGTGCTGATGAACGAGGTGAAGGACCTGCTCGCGGACATCCGCCAGGAGCAGGCGCCCGACGGCTTCTACACCAAGAAGGCCTGACGTGGACCGGGTCGCGGTGCTGGGCGCCGGGTCGTGGGGCACCGCTTTCGCGAAGGTGCTCGCGGACTCCGGCACGGACGTGGTGCTGTGGGCGCGGCGCGCCGACGTGGCCGACGCCATCTCGGCGGAGCGGGTCAACGCCGACTACCTGCCGGGCGTGACGCTGCCCCCGAACCTGACCGCCACGTCGGACGCGAAGAAGGCGTTGGCCGGCGCGGGGGCAGTGGTGCTGGCGGTGCCGAGCCAGACGCTGCGGGAGAACCTGAGCGGCTGGCGGCCGTGGCTGCCGGCGGGCGCGACGCTGGTCAGCCTGGCCAAGGGCGTCGAGCTGGGCACGTTGAAGCGGATGAGCGAGGTGGTCCGCGAGGTCGCCGGGGTGCCGGAGGACCAGGTCGCGGTGGTGTCCGGGCCGAACCTGGCCAAGGAGATCGCGGCCGAGCAGCCGACCGCGACGGTCATCGCGTGCACCGACCACGATCGCGCGGTGGCGTTGCAGCACGCGTGCTCGAACTCGTACTTCCGGCCGTACACGAACGTCGACGTGGTGGGCTGCGAGCTCGGTGGCGCGTGCAAGAACGTGATCGCGCTGGCGTGCGGCATGGCGGCGGGCATGGGGTTCGGGGACAACACGATGGCCTCGATCATCACCCGCGGTCTCGCCGAGACGGCGCGGTTGGGCGCGGCGCTGGGCGCGGACCCGTTGACGTTCGCCGGGTTGGCCGGGCTGGGCGACCTGGTGGCCACGTGCGCCTCGCCGCTGTCGCGCAACCGGTCGTTCGGGGAACGGCTGGGGCGCGGTGACTCGCTGGCGCAGGCGCAGGAGGCCGCGCACGGCCAGGTCGCCGAGGGCGTGAAGTCGTGCTCGTCGATCCGGGAGCTGGCCGCGCGGGTCGGCGTGGACATGCCGATCACCGACGGTGTGCACCAGGTGTGCCACGAGGGGTTGGACCCCCGTGTGCTGACGGCGGCGCTGCTCGGCCGCGAGCGGAAGGCGGAACGGCAATGACCTGGGGTGACGGCACGCGGGTCGTGCACTCGACGCCGGCGGTGCAGGGCGAGCCGTTCCTGGCCGGTCCCGTGTTCGCCTCCGCCTACCACCTGGGTGGCGCCGACACCTACGGGCGGGCGCACAACCCGACCTGGCGGGCGTTGGAGGTGGCGCTGGGCGAGTTGGACGGCGGCACGACCGTGCTGTTCCCGTCCGGGATGGCGGCGATCTCGACGTTCCTGCGGGTCGTGCTCGCGCCCGGCGACGTGGTGGCGCTGCCGGGCGACGGCTACTACCTGACGCGCACGTTGGCCGCCGAGATGCCGGTGGAGGTGGTGGAGGTGCCGACGGCCGGGCCGTACCCGTCGTTCGAGGGCGTGCGGTTGGTGCTGCTGGAGTCGCCGTCGAACCCCGGTCTGGACGTGTGCGACATCACCGCGCTGGTGGAGGCGGCGCACGCGGCGGGCGCGCTGGTGGCGGTGGACAACACGACCGCGACGCCGTTGGGGCAGCAACCGCTGCTGCTGGGCGCGGACGCGGTGGTGAGCAGCGACACGAAGGCCGTCGCCGGGCACAGCGACGTGCTGCTGGGCCACGTGTCCACGTCGGATCCGGGGTTGGCGGAACGGGTGCGCGCGGCGCGGACGACCGGCGGCGCGATCCCCGGGCCGTTCGAGGCGTGGCTGGCGCACCGGGGTCTCGGCACGCTCGACCTGCGGTTGAGCCGGCAGGCGGCGAACGCGGCGGCGCTCTACGAGGTGCTCAAGGACCACCCGGCGGTCAGCGGGCTGCGGTGGCCGGGCGCCCCGGAGGACCCCGCGCACGAGGTCGCGTCGCGGCAGATGCGGCGGTTCGGCGGCGTGCTGACGTTCGTGCTGGCGGACGAGCGCGCGGTGGCGTCCTTCCTGGAGCGGTCACGGCTGGTGTTCGCGAGCACGAGCTTCGGCGGCCTGCACACGAGCCTGGACCGGCGGGCGCAGTGGGGCGACCCGGTGCCCGAGGGCCTGGTGCGGCTGTCCGCGGGCTGCGAGGACACCGCCGACCTCGTCGAGGACGTGCTCCGGTCACTCTGACGGGTCCACTGCGTGGGAGGGCTTGCGTGGCGGCGAACCGGCTGCCACCCTCGTCACCATGTCTTTTCGCGCCATGACCGACGGGCGGGGTCACATCGACCTCCGCCTGGTCGCCAGCGCGCTCTGTCCTTCCCGGTGATCGTCTCGCGTCCCGCGGGCCCGTGAGGCCCGCACACGTCACCGAGTGCCGAGAAGGACATCATGTTCGCCGTTCCGGAGAACACCATCGCCCTGCCCCAGTCGCACGCCGCGCTGCACCCCGTGCGGATCGCGCTCGACACGGCGGCACGGCGCGAGCGCTGGGCCCACCTGCTCCGCTACGACCCCGAGACCCGCTTCGCCGCGCTGGTCGACCGCACCGACGAGCAGGAGGTGTGGCTGATGAGCTGGTTGCCCGGCCAGCACGCCGACCTGCACGACCACGGCGTCACCAGCGGCGCGTTCACCGTGGTCAGCGGCTCGTTGACGGAGGTGGTCACGCCGGGCCCGGCCCAGGTGCTGCACCACCTCGTGGCGGGCCAGTCGCGGGTGTTCGGGCCGGGGTACGCGCACCAGGTGCGCAACGACGGCGTCGACCCCGCCGTCACGATCCACGTGTTCCGCGACGGCGGGCGCACCGTGCGGCCCGTGCGGTTCGACCCGGTCTCGGGGACTACGTCCGCGCGGTGACGTGCGGCGGGACGTCCCAGTCGCCGACCAGCGCCGGGTCCGGCTCGGGCTCGCCCCACGCGGTGCGCAGCGGCAGCACGCCCGCCCAGCGCGCGTTGGCGGCGACGTCCTCGTCCTCGTCGCCGGGCGGGCCGCTGCGGATCTTCACCGACGCCTCGGTCAGGTCGAGCGACAGCACGGAGGTCGCGGCCAGCTCCTTCGGCGTCGGCGGGCGGGCGTAGTCCCACGAGCCGGGCGCGATGTGCTCGGTGAGCACGCGCAGGGCGTGCAGCTTGGCGTCCGGGTCGGTGACGGGGACGGCGGTGCCGTGGACGACGGCGGCGCGGTAGTTCATCGAGTGGTCGAACACCGAGCGGGCGTAGACCACGCCGTCCAGGATCGTGACGGCGACGCACACGGGCACGCCCGTCGAGGCCTCGCGGAGGCTGCGCGCGCCGGTCGAGCCGTGCAGGTAGAGGGTGTCGCCGTCGCGGCCGTAGCCGGTGGGCAGCACGAGCGGCGCGTCGTCCACGACGACGGCCAGGTGGCAGACGAGGGCGGCGTCGAGGACGGCGTGCAGCGCCTCGCGTTCGGTGACGGCGCGGTTGCGCCCGCGCTTGATGGTGCTGCGGTCCGTCGGTGACAACGTCATGGGAGGAGCTTGTCGGGTAAAGTGGCCCTCTTCAAGTGCCAATTCTCGGCGTTTCGAGGAGGCCACTATGGCGGAGACGGCGTTGGCGGTGGTGCTGGACCGCGAGTCGGCCGAACCGCTGGCGGTGCAGCTCGCGGACGCCCTGCGCGCGGCGGCGGGCGACGGGCGGCTGCGCAGCGGTGACCGGCTGCCCTCGACCCGGGCGTTGGCCGAGCGGCTCGGCGTGAGCCGGACCGTGACAGCGGCAGCATACGAGCAGCTGCACGCCGAGGGTTGGATCGCCGGACGGCACGGGTCGGGCACCTACGTGACGACCACGCCGCCGGGCGCGTTGAAGGCGCGGGCCCGGCGGGTGGCGGCGCCCGCCGCGCCGGTGGACGTGGTGGACCTCGCGCCCGGCGCGCCGTGGGCCGAGGGGTTGGACCGGGCGGCCTGGCGGCGGGCGTGGCGGGCGGCGGCGGACGTGCAGCCGTTGTTCCGGCCGGCGCGGGGCGGGTTGCCGGAGTACCGGGCGGTGGTGGCGGAGCACCTGTTGCGGCACCGGGGGTTGGCGGTGCGCGGCGGGTTGCGGGAGGAGCTGGTGCTGGCGACCGGCGGGACCACGGCGGCGTTGGTGGAGCTGGGGTCGGCCGTGCTGCGGCCGGGCGACGTGGTGGCGGTGGAGGAGCCGGGGTACCAGCGGGCGGTGTGGGCGTTGCGGTCGGCCGGGGTGAAGGTCGTGCAGGCGCCCGTGGACGCCGAGGGGTTGTTGGTGGAGGCCGTGCCGCCGGGTGTCCGCGGCGTCTACTGCTCGCCCGCGCACCAGTACCCGATGGGCGGGCGGATGTCGGCGGCGCGGCGGGTGGCGCTGGTGGAGCGGGCGCGGGCGGAGGGGTGGCTGGTCGTCGAGGACGACTACGACGGCGAGCTGCGCTACGACGTCGCGCCGTTGCCGTTGCTGGCGGCGTTGGCGCCGGACGTGGTGGTGCACCTGGGCACGACGAGCAAGATCCTCACGCCGACGCTGGGCGCGGGGTGGATGGTGGCGCCCGAGCCGATCGCGGCGGAGGTGATGGCGCACCGCGACCGGACCGGCACCAGCCCGTCCGCGGCGGGGCAGCGGGTCCTGGTCGAGCTGGCGCGCAACGGCGACCTGGGGCGGCACCTCCGCAAGCTCCGGCGTGAGCTGTCCGAACGGCGTGCGCTGCTGTCGGCGGCGTTCGCCGAGGCCGGGATCCCCGTGCTGGGCGACGACGCGGGCGCGCACATCGTTGTGCCGCTGCCGTCGGCCCAGGCGGAGCGGGACGTGCTGGCCGAGGCGCACGACCGCGGCCTGCGCCTGGACGGCCTCGGCCGCCACCACGCCGGCCGGCCGAAGGTGCACGGCGCCGCGATCGGCTACAGCGCCTGCTCGCGCGACCAGCTGACCGCGGCGATCCCCGACCTGCTCCGCATCCTCGCCACCCACACCCCGTCCTGAACGCCGAACGTTCAGGTACCGCGTGTCGAGCGTTCGAGACCCCGAGTTCTGCGCTCGGGTGTCCGGTGCGGGTGGCGGGTTACGCCATCCGGGTAGGGTCCGAGCCATGACACAGCGCAAGACCAAGGTCGCCGTGGTGTTCGGCGGGCGCAGCAGCGAGCACATGGTCTCCTGCCTGTCCGCCGGCAGTGTCCTGCCGCACCTGGACCGGGACAGGTTCGACGTCGTGCCCGTCGGCATCACCGAAACGGGCGCGTGGGTGATCGGCGCCGACGACACCAAGGCGCTCGAAGTGCGCGACCGGCAGCTGCCCACCGTCAACGCGCTGGTCCCCGTGTCCGGCAGCGAACTCGTGCCCGTGGCGCCCAACGACGTGCTGGCCGACGTGGAGGTCGTGTTCCCCGTCCTGCACGGCGCGTGGGGCGAGGACGGCACCATCCAGGGCCTGCTGGAACTGGCCGACATCCCGTACGTGGGACCGGGTGTGCTGGCCAGCGCGGTCGCCATGGACAAGGAGTTCACCAAGCGCCTGCTCAAGGGCGCGGGCCTGCCGGTCGGCGAGTTCGCCGTGCTGCGCCGCGAGCAGGAGACCCTGGCCGAGCCGGACCGGGAGCGGTTGGGGCTGCCCGTCTTCGTCAAGCCCGCGCGCGCCGGGTCGTCCGTCGGCATCTCGAAGGTCGTCGACTGGGCCCACCTGGACAGCGCGATCGCGTTGGCGCGCAAGACCGACCCGAAGGTGATCATCGAGGCCGCCGTCTCCGGCCGCGAGGTCGAGTGCGGCGTGCTGGAGTTCCCGGACGGCCGGGTCGAGGCGTCGCTGCCCGCCGAGCTGCGCATCGTCGGCGGCGCGGTCGACTGGTACGACTTCGACGCCAAGTACCTCGACGACGTGTGCGAGTTCGACATCCCCGCCAAGCTGGACGAGCACGTCACCCGCGACCTGCGCGAGATGGCCGTCGCCGCGTTCCGCGCGCTGGACTGCCAGGGCCTGGCCCGGGTCGACTTCTTCGTCACCGACTACGACGAGCTCGTGGTCAACGAGGTCAACACCATGCCCGGCTTCACGCCGATCTCGATGTACCCGCGGATGTGGGCCGAGACGGGCGTGGACTACCCGGCGCTGCTGACCACGCTGGTCGAGACCGCGATCGCCCGCGGCACGGGCCTGCGCTAGGCCGCGCTAGCCCCTGGTGTCCACGGGGCCCTTGGCGAGGGTGTCCCGGATCGTGGTCGAGACGTCCTGCAGGGGCCCCGTGCCCGAGTCCGACGGCACGGTCAGCGCCACGTACACGGGCCGGTCCACCACGTACCAGGTGGCCGAACCGCCCTCGGGCACCTCGAGCCACTGCACGTCCGAGATCAGCCGCAGCGCGGAGGTCGGGGTGAGGTCACCGGGGCGGTCCAGCCCGCACCGCAGCACGACGGGCTCGTGGTGCGCGTCACCCCACGCCACCGCGCCGGCCGGTGCGGGTGCGGCCAGTTCGCGGCGGGGCAGCGTGACGCCGCTGGACACCAGCTGCGCGGGCAGCGCACCCAGCAGCGCCGTGCACTCGTCCGACCCGGCCTCCGGCGCGGGCACCGGCACGAGCGCGACGGGCCCGGTGTGGACGGGGGGCGGGTCCGCGGAGTCGTCGCCGAGGAAGAGACCCGCCGCCGCGACGCCCGCCACGAGCAGCGCCGTCAGCCCGAGGACGACGACGAGCACCGGTCGGGGGAGCGGGGGAGCGGGTTCCTGTGCCACCCGGCTATGACAGCACGGACCTACAGGTGGACCACCGGACAGGTCAGCGTCCGGGTGATGCCCTCCACGTTCTGGATGCGGGCGACCACCAGTTGCCCCAACTGGTCGACGGTGTCGGCCTCGGCGCGGACGATGACGTCGTACGGGCCGGTGACGTCTTCCGCGGTGGCCACACCGGGGATGCCGGAGATCTCCGCCGCAACGGCGGCTGCCTTCCCGACCTCGGTCTGGATGAGGATGTATGCGTGCACCACGGCGTGCCCCTTCGTCGCGACAGGTTAGGTCGGGGTAGGAACGTGCACAGCAACGTACCCCAGTTGGGGTTCCGAATGCTCAGAACGGGAGGCAATCTTGCGTCCGGAGCCGCCGCGCAACGCGGACACGGTCGCTGAGGTGGGTGAGTTCGGTCTCATCCGCCGGGTGACGGCAGGTCGGACGCAGCCGCCCACCACCCTGCTCGGGCCGGGTGACGACGCGGCTGTGGTCGCGGCGCCCGACGGCCGCGTGGTGGTGTCCACCGACGTGCTGGTCGAAGGTGTCCACTTCAGACTCGACTGGTCGTCTCCCGAGCAGGTGGGGCGCAAGGCGGCGGCCGTGAACCTGGCCGACGTGGTGGCCATGGGCGCGATGCCGACGGCCCTGCTGATCGGCCTCGCGTGCCCGGCCGACACGCCGTCCTCCGTGGTGGAGGGGATCACCGCCGGGCTGTGGCAGGAGGCGACCGTCGCGGGCGCCGGAGTGGTGGGCGGCGACATGGTGTCGTCCGCGACACTGGTGATCTCCGTTACCGCGATGGGTGACATGGGCGGGTTGGAGCCCGTCACCCGTTCAGGCGCACAGGTGGGTGATGTCGTCGCGGTCTGCGGACGGCTCGGCTGGGCGGCGGGCGGGTTGGCCGTGCTGCAGCGCGGGTTCCGGTCGCCGGTCGCGGTCGTCGGCGCGCAGCGGAACCCCGAACCCCCTTACGAGGCCGGGCCCCAGGCCGCCGCGGCGGGCGCCACGGCGATGATCGACGTGTCGGACGGCCTGCTGGCCGACCTGGGGCACATCGCGGACGAGTCGGGCATCGGCATCGACATCCGCACGGAACTGCTGGAGGTCCACCCGCGGCTGATCGACGTCGCGGCGGCGCTCGGGGCGGACGCGCGGCACTGGGCGCTGACCGGTGGCGAGGATCACGCGCTGGCGGCGACGTTCCCCGAACCGGGGGCCGTTCCCGAGGGCTGGCGCACGATCGGCACGGTCCGGCACGGCAGCGGCGTGACCGTCGACGGGCGCGCGTACGAGAAACCCCCTGGCTGGGAGCACTGGCGGTAGGTAGCCTCGCGTTTGTGGAACTATGCACGCTCGCGTATGACCATCCAGACTCGGTCAAGCTGATCGCCGACCTCCAGCAGGTCTACGTGGACCGCTACGGCGAGGGCGACGTCACGCCGGTCGACCCGGCCGAGTTCGCCGCGCCGCTGGGGCACTTCGTGGTCGGGTACCTCGACGGCGTGCCGGTGGCGTGCGGCGGGTGGCGGGCGCACGACGTGGCCAAGCACTCGTTGCGCCCCGGCGACGCCGAGATCAAGCGCATGTACGTGGGCGAAGCGCTGCGCGGGCGCGGACTGGCGCGGATCGTGCTGACGTCGCTGGAGACGGCGGCCCGGGCGGTCGGGCGCAGGCGCATGGTGCTGGAGACCGGGTTGCGCCAGCCCGAGGCGATCGGGCTGTACCAGGCCAATGGATACGCGCGCATCGACAACTTCGGCGTCTACCGGGATGATCCCGAAAGCCTTTGCTTCGCGAAGGATCTCTGAGGGCCGGGAGGACCGCATGGCGATCTACGCGTTGGGTGACTTCGAGCCGGTGATCCACCCGGACGCCTACGTGCACCCCGACGCGACGGTGATCGGCGACGTGCGGATCGGCGCGCACGCGTCGGTGTGGCCGCAGGCCGTGCTGCGCGGCGACTACGGGCGCATCGAGGTCGGCGCGCGGACGTCGATCCAGGACGGCACGGTCGTGCACTGCACCGAGGTCCACCCGACGCTGATCGGCGCGGAGTGCGTCGTCGGGCACAACGTGCACATCGAGGGCGCGACCATCGCCGACCGGTGCCTGATCGCCTCGGGGTCGGTGGTGCTCAACGGGTCCGTGGTGGAGACCGGCGCGATCGTCGGCGCGGGCGCGGTGGTGTCGTTCGAGGGCCACGTGCCCGCCCGGTCGATGGCGCTCGGCGTGCCCGCCCGCGTGCGCGAGGGGTACGTCGTGCCGGACGGCGCGTGGCAGTTCGCCGTGGACAAGTACGTGAACAACATCTTGCTGTACCGCAAGGAACTGCGACGCCTGGACTGAGGTAGGGTCCCGCCGTGGCACGTCCGCTTGAGGAGATCATGGAAGCCGGCTGGGCCGCGGCACTCGCGCCCGTGGCCGATCGCATCGCCGCGATGGGCGAGTTCCTGCGGGCGGAGGTGGCCGCGGGGCGGACATACCTGCCCGCCGGGGAGAACGTCCTGCGGGCGTTCCAGCAGCCGTTCCACTCCGTCCGGGTGCTGATCGTCGGCCAGGACCCGTACCCGACGCCGGGGCACGCGGTCGGGCTGAGCTTCTCGGTGTCGCCGGAGACCCGGCCCATCCCGAAGAGCCTGATCAACATCTACACCGAGTACGTGGCCGACCTGGGCCACCCCAAGCCCGCCAACGGCGACCTGACCCCGTGGACCGAGCGCGGCGTGCTGCTGCTCAACCGGGCGCTGACGGTGCAGCCGGGCAAGTCCAACTCCCACCGCAACAAGGGCTGGGAGCCGGTGACCGAGCAGGCGATCAAGGCGCTGGCCGAGCGGGACGCGCCGCTGGTCGCGATCCTGTGGGGCAGCCAGGCGCGCGCCCTCAAGCCGCTGCTGGGCGCCGACCGCTGCGTGGAGTCGGTCCACCCGAGCCCGCTGTCCGCGGCGGGCGGCTTCTTCGGCTCGCGGCCGTTCAGCAAGGCCAACGAGCTGCTGGTGAAGCAGGGCGCCGAGCCGATCGACTGGAAGCTGCCCTAGCCCGCCGACGGGTTTCCGCCACGGCCGGTGACGCCGGCCGTGGACGGGTCGCCGACTGGAGCGCGGACGTCTCCCGCACGTGCTCGGTGGCCCCAAGCCCGCGAAGAACGGCCCCCAGACGCCGAAAGGCCCCCGGAACGTGGTTCCGGGGGCCTTTCGCCAAGCTCAGGCGCGGGTCATCAGCCGCGCACCACCTTGCCCGCCTTCAGGCACGAGGTGCACACGTTCAGCCGCTGCCGCGTCGAAGAGGAAACCTTCGCGCGCACGGTCTGAATGTTCGGGTTCCACCGGCGGTTCGTCTTCCGGTGGGAGTGCGAGACAGAATGGCCGAAGCCCGGCCCCTTGCCACAGACGTCGCACACGGCAGCCACGTCAGCCACTCCTTAAGGTTCCTGATCGATACTCACGCCCCGGCGGGCGCGCAAGCGTGCACAAGCCTCAGCCGGGCATGGCAACCCAGACAGGGTAGCCGGTGGCGCGTTCTGCCACCAAACCGGGTCGAATACCCTCGCCGGCATGCAGGCTCTCGATGCGGTCGCGGTGCGCCAGTGGGCGGACGCCTGCGTTCGGTCCCTGGACGCCCACCGGGAGGACATCGATCGCATCAACGTGTTCCCCGTGCCGGACGGCGACACCGGGACCAACCTGCTCCAGACGATGCGCTCGGCGTTGGACGCGCTGCTCAGGACACCCGTGGACACGGTCGGCGCGGCGTTGGGCGCGCTCGCGCGGGGTGCGCTGGCCGGTGCGCGGGGCAACTCCGGGGTGATCCTGTCGCAGGTGCTGCGCGGCCTGGCGGAGGCCGCTCAAGGCGCCTCCACGGCGTCCGGCGCGTCGTTGCGGCGGGCGTTGTGGCGGGCCGACGAACTGGCCACCGCCGCGGTCTCGGAGCCGGTCGCGGGCACCGTGCTCTCCGTGCTGCACGCGGCGGCCGAGGCGGCCCGCGACTGCGCGTCCGACGACCTGGACGAGGTGGTCACGGTCGCGGCGAAGGCGGGCGCCGAGGCGTTGGCCGACACACCGCGCCAGCTGACCGCGCTGGCCCGGGCCGGTGTGGTCGACGCGGGCGGGCGGGGGTTGGTCGTGCTGCTGGACACGTTGGCGGCGGTGATCACCGGGCGGGTCGTCGAGGACGTGCCGGTCGTCGCCACGGTGCCGCGCGAGCCGCTGACCACCGCTCGGGAGGCCGGGTCGGCGGAGTTCGAGTACGAGGTCATGTACCTGCTGGACGGCTCGCCGGACGTGGAGGCGCTGAAGGCCGAGCTGACGGCCATCGGCGACTGCGTGTCCGTGGTCGGCGACGGCGACGCGCTGTGGACCGTGCACGTGCACTGCAACGACATCGGCGCGGCGGTGGAGGCGGGCATCCGGGCCGGCCGGCCGCACCGGATCACGGTGGCGCGCTTCGCCGACCAGATCGCCGCCCAGGCCCCGCGGTTCGTGCGCGACCGGGCGATCGTCGTGCTGGTCGAGGGCGAGGGCGCGGCGGAGCTGTTCCGGTCCGAGGGCGCGGTGGTGTTCGAGCCCGGTGACGAGGTGACGGCGGCCGACCTGCTGGCCGTGGTGGTGGGCACGCGGGCGCGGCAGGTGACCGTGCTGCCCGGCGACCCGACGTGGCGCGAACCGCTGGACGAGGCCGTCACGCAGGCCGTCGCCGCAGGTCAGGACGTCGTGGTCGTGCCGACGTTCTCGCCGGTGCAGGCGCTGGCGGCGCTGGCCGTGCACTCGCCGTCCCGGCGCGCCGGTGACGACGTGGTCGCCATGGCCGAGGCGGCGGCGGCCACCCGGCGCGGCGAGGTCGCGGTGTCCGACCGGGAGGCGATCACCTGGGTCGGCCGGTGCCGTCCCGGCGACCTGCTCGGCATGGTGGACGGCGAGGTCGTGCTGATCGAGCCCGACCCGGCCGGCGTGGGCGCGCTGGCGTGCCGGCTGGTCGACCGGATGCTCGCCAGCGGCGGCGAGCTGGTCACCGTGCTGTGGGGACGGGCCGCCCCGGACGGCGTCGAGCGGGTGCTGGAAGATCACCTGCGCGTCGCCCACCCGGAGGTCGAGCTCGCCGCGTACCCGGGCGGGCAGCGCGACGCGCTGCTGACTGTCGGTGTCGAGTAGTTGAATAGGCCGGGATGACGACCTTCGACGAGAAGCTGGTGTCGGTGCTCGGCAAGAAGAGCGCCGACGCGCTGGAGGCCGGGCTCGGCCTGACCACCGTCGGCGAGCTGCTGCGCCACTACCCGCGCCGGTACGACGAGCGCGGCAAGCTGACCGAGATCGCCGGGCTGGAGCTGGGCGAGCACGTCACCGTGCAGGCGCGGGTCAAGAGCGCGCGGCAGCGGCGGATGAAGTCGCGCAGCGGCGAGCTGCTGGAGGCCGTGATCACCGACGGCACCAGCGACCTGCACCTGGTGTTCTTCGGGCGCGGCTCGCGCAAGGTCGAGCGGGAGCTGCTGCCGGGGCGCGAGGCGATGTTCGCGGGCAAGGTCGGCATGTTCAACGGCAAGCTCCAGCTCGCGCACCCCGACTACCAGGTGCTCGACGGCGAGGGCGTGGCGGCGGCGGACTTCGCCGGGGCGATGATCCCGGTCTACCCGGCGGCGCAGGGCATCCAGTCGTGGAACGTCTCCAACTGCGTCGAGCAGGTCCTCGCGGTGTGGGACGGGGTGGCGGACGACCCGCTGCCGGAGTCGTTGCGGGCCGAGCGCGGGCTGATCGGGCTGGAGAAGGCGCTGCGCGACATCCACCGGCCGGACGGCTGGGCCGCGATCACCGTCGCGCAGCAGCGGTTGAAGTGGGACGAGGCGCTGGCGGTCCAGCTGACGCTGGCGCAGCGCCGCCGTTCGGCGACGGCCCGTCCCGCGCCCGCGTGCCCGCCCCGGGACGGCCTGGTGCGCGACGCGTTCGAGGCGCGGCTGCCGTTCGAGCTGACGGCGGGGCAGCGCGAGGTCGGCGAGCAGATCGTCCGGGACCTGTCCGGCGAGCACCCGATGAACCGGCTGCTGCAAGGAGAGGTCGGCTCGGGCAAGACGATAGTGGCGCTGCGGGCGATGTTGCAGGTCGTCGACGCCGGGCGGCAGGCGGCGATGCTCGCGCCGACCGAGGTGCTCGCGGCCCAGCACGCGCGGTCGTTGCGCGAGTTGCTCGGCGACCTCGGGCAGGCAGGTGAGCTGGGCGGGGCCGAGCACGCGACGCGGGTGACGCTGCTGACCGGGTCGATGGCGACGGCGGCGCGGAAGCGGGCGTTGCTGGAGATCGTGTCCGGCGAGGCCGGGATCGTGGTCGGCACGCACGCGTTGATCCAGGACAAGGTCGAGTTCGCGGACCTGGGGCTGGTCGTGGTGGACGAGCAGCACCGGTTCGGCGTGGAGCAGCGGGCCGCGCTGAGCGGGCGTGCGGGCGGGTCGACGCCGCACGTGCTGGTGATGACCGCCACGCCGATCCCGCGCACGGTGGCGATGACGGTGTACGGCGACCTGGAGGTGTCCGCGCTGCGCGAGCTGCCGCAGGGGCGTTCGCCGATCAGCACGTCCGTGGTGCCCGTGGCCCAGAAGCCGGGCTGGCTGGACCGGGCCTGGCAGCGGATCCACGAGGAGGTCGGCAAGGGCCACCAGGTGTACGTGGTGTGCCCGCGCATCGGCGACGGCGAAGCGGAGGACGGCGGGGAGGTCCCCCCGAAAGAAGGGCCGGGCAAGGAGTCCGCCAAGGGTTCGCCGAAGGACGACGGCTCCGACCGCAGGCCGCCGCTCGCGGTGGTGGACGTGGCGAACAAGCTGGCCGAGGGGCCGTTGCGCGGGCTGCGGATCGACATCCTGCACGGCCGGATGGCACCGGAGGACAAGGACGCCGTGATGCGGGCGTTCGCGGCGAACGAGGTGCAGGTGCTCGTCGCCACGACCGTGGTCGAGGTCGGCGTGAACGTGCCCAACGCCACCGTCATGGTGATCATGGATGCCGACCGGTTCGGGGTCAGCCAGCTGCACCAGCTGCGCGGACGGGTCGGGCGGGGCAGCGCGCCGGGGCTGTGCCTGCTGGTCACCGAGATGCCCGACGGCACGTCGACGATGGAGCGGCTGCGGGCGGTGGAGTCCACTTTGGATGGTTTCGAGTTGGCGCAGCTCGACCTGGAGCTGCGGCGCGAGGGCGACATCCTCGGCGCGGCGCAGTCCGGGAAGCGGTCGGGGCTGAAGATGCTGTCGCTGCTGCGCGACGAGGACGTGATCGCCGAGGCCCGGGTGGTGGCGCAGGAGGTCGTGGAGGTGGACCCGGAGCTGACCGGGAACCCGGGGTTGGCCGGGCTCGTCGCGGGGCTGTTGGACGACGAGCGGGCGGAGTACCTGGAGAAGGCGTAGGCCGCTCGGTGGCCGGTGGCGGGGTGGCCGGTGGCGGGGTGGCCGGTGGGCGGGGTGGCCGGTGGGCGGGGTGGCCGGTGGGCGGGGTGGCCGGTGGGCGGGGTGGCCGGTGGCGGGGTGGCCGGTGGCGGGGTGGTCGGTGGGCGGGGTGGTCGGTGGGCGGGGTGGCCGGTGGCGGGGTGGTCGGTGGGCGGGGTGGTCGGTGGGCTGGGCGGTGGCCAGGTGGCCGCTGGGCGGTGGCGGGTGGCCCGGTGCCCGGGGGGCCGAGTCGGCTCGGGGTTCGGACGACTGGTCAGCCCGGTGCGGGTGCGTGGGGAAGGGCCGGCCGGCCTGTTGGTTACCCTGGCTTGTGCGCCGATTCCTGCTCGCCCTGGTTCCGTTGGTGCTCGTCGCCTGCACGGCGGCGCCCGCCGGTGACCAGGCCCCGACCACGTCCTCGCTGCCCAAGGGCGATCTGGCGGTCCTCGCCGAACGCATCGGGCAACGGCAGGCGGAGCTGGGCACGGCGACGTTCCACACCGAGAATTTCGCCTCGGACGGGCAGGCCACCGAGGTGCGCAACGTGGTGGACGGCACGCTGAGGCGTGACGGCGACGGCGTGACCGGCTCGATGACGATGGACGTGTCGACCGGCGGTCAGCCGAAGAAGATCGCGCTGGTGCTCGTGCGCGACGGCACGTACGTGCAGGTCGAGGGCGCGCCGATGCCCGCGGGCAAGAAGTGGGGCTTCTACCCGTCGGCCAGCGGTGGCGAGGTGTCCGCGTTGCTGCGCGGCTTCGGGCCGAGCGCGACGCCGGGCGCGGAGCTGGACTACGTGCAGCCGCGGGCGGCGTTGATCGTGGGCCGGTCCTCCGAGCAGGTGGACGGCGTGCCGACGACGCGGTTCGACCTGGTGGTCGACGCGTTGAAGATGGCGAAGGTCATCGAGGACCAGGACATCCAGCTGCAGCACACCCAGCTGGCCGAGTACGGGGTGACGATCTCGGCGTCGGTGTGGGTGGACGACACCAGCGCGCCGGTGCGGGCCGAGTACCGGTTCGAGCTGGACGGCAAGGTCGTGAAGCAGTCGACCACCCGGTTCCGCGGGTGGGGCGAGCCGGTCGAGATCACCGTGCCGGCGCCGGGTGAGGTCGTGCCGGCCGACCAGCTGCCCCAGTAGCCGGCTGCCCGGTAACCAGCTGTCCCTGTGAGCGGGGGCGCGGACCTACTTGGACTGCCTGCCCTTGGGTACCGGCAGCTGGGTGGTCGGCTGCTCCGACGGGTCGACGTCCTTGGCCTTGGTGGCGGGCTTGCCGTCGGCCGGCTTGGGGTGGGGAGGCCTGGTGTCGGCCGGCTTGCTGTCGGCGGGCTTCGGGCCGGCGGGCTTGGCGGGCACGGGCTTGGGGGTCGCCGGTTTGGTCGGCGCGTCGCCGGCGTCGGCGGTGTTGGTCGCCTTGTCGGCGGCACGGTCGGCGGCCGCGTCGGCGGGTTGGTCGTCGGCCGCGGCTTCCTCGTCCAGCGGGGTGAGCGTGGCCACCGCCAGGGACACCGCTTCCTGCGCCGCGGCGAACTGCTCGCTCAACGCGCGGTGCACGCGGTGCAGCTCGGCCAGCTTCTCGTCGGCCGCCGTGGTGCGGCGGTCGGCGTGGGCGTCGGCCTCGGTGATGGTCTTCTTCGCGTGGGCGTCGGCTTCGGTGACCGTCTGCTCGGCGCGGGCGTCGGCTTCGGAGATGGTCTTCTCGGCGAGCGCGTTCGCCTCGGTGACGGTCTTCTCGGCGAGGGCGTTCGCCTCGCTCACCGCCTTCTCCGCCTTGGCCAGCGCCTCGGACTCCAGCTCGGCGACCTGCTTCTCGGTCTCCGCGCGCAGCGCCGCCGCCTCGGCCTGAGCGGCTTCGAGGAGCTTCGTGGCCTCGGCCTTGGCCTCGACCACGTGCACCTCGTGCTCCTTGCGGAGCTTGGTGCGCAGCTCGTCGTACTCCTTGTCGAGGTCGTCGTGGTAGCCCTTGTACTTCTGCTCCAGCTCGACCCGCTTCGCCTCGAGCTCGGCGGTCTTGGCCTCGAACTCCCCGGTGAGCTTCTCGCGGTCGGCGCGGGACTCCGCCATCAACGCCTCGTGCTCGGCGGTCAGCTTGGCCCGCAGCTCCTCGTGGGAGCGCTCCAGCTCGGCCCGGCGCTCGTCGAACTGCCGCTCCAGCTCGGTGGTCCGCTGCTGGTGGGCGGCCTCCAGCTGCCGCCGCCGGTCCTCCAGCTCGCCCATCGCGCGGTGGTGCGCCGCCTTGCCCTCGGCCGCCGCCCGCTCGGCCTCGGCGCGGGTGGCGTTGGCCTGGTCGAGCGCGGCCTTGCGGATGTCGGCGATCTCCTCCTCGGCCAACGTCATCATCACGCGCACGCGCTCGGTGACGTTGGACGCGCTGGAAGGGCTCGCGGCCAGCTTGCCCAGCTGGGACTTGACCTTGTCAAGCTCGGCGCGGGTGGAGTTGAGCAGTTTGCCCAGCTCCGCGACCTGGGCCGACGCCGCTTCCCGGGCCCGGTTCGAGTTCTTGAGGTCGAACTCGAGCCGCGTCACCCGTTCGTTCACCTGACGCTGGTTGTACCCGCGCAGTACGACGTCGAAATGGGTGCGGGCAGCAGGCTGCCCAGTCCCTTCAGCCCCGGCCATGGGCCAACCCTACCGAGAAGTCGCCGCCCGTAGTCACCCGATGCAGCGAACGCACCGTAACGAGTCGGTGATCCACCGTGCGGGGCGAACGCCGGTCGGCGGGCGGTGGGGTATGGGTCCCGCCGCGCGGACGTCAATCCGCCGCACGCGTGGGGGCTGCGCCGCGCGACCTCGCAAGGGAGAATCCCGGGGCGTGATCCCAGGTCGCGCCCGCCTTGACCGGAGGAGTGACCGATCACGATGACGTCCGTCACGTGGGATGGAACTCCCGAGGGGCGGGAAGCGCACGGTAGCGTGCCTTGATTCATCGAGTCCCGCCCGCGCTCGGGCGGGACTCGCCGAGTAACCGGGAGGGAACGCCGCATGTTCCGCAAGGTTCTTGTCGCCAACCGCGGCGAGATCGCGATCCGGGCCTTTCGCGCTGCCTACGAACTGGGCGCCGGCACGGTTGCCGTCTTCCCCCACGAGGACCGCAACTCCCTGCACCGGCTGAAGGCCGACGAGTCGTACGAGATCGGCGAGCCCGGCCACCCCGTCCGGGCCTACCTGTCCGTCGAGGAGATCATCAAGGCGGCGCGCAAGGCGGGCGCCGACGCGGTCTACCCCGGCTACGGGTTCCTCTCCGAGAACCCCGAGCTGGCCAAGGCCTGCGCGGACGCCGGCATCACGTTCGTCGGCCCGCCCTCGGACGTGCTCGAGCTGACCGGCAACAAGGCGCGCGCGATCGCCGCGGCCCGTGCCGCCGGCCTGCCGGTGCTCAAGTCCAGCGAGCCGTCCAGCGACATCGACGCCCTGGTCCGGGCCGCCGAGGACATCGCGTTCCCGGTCTTCGTGAAGGCCGTCGCGGGCGGTGGCGGGCGCGGCATGCGGCGGGTGGAAGCCCCCGCCGCGCTCCGGGAAGCCCTGGAAGCCGCGTCACGCGAGGCGGAGTCGGCGTTCGGCGACCCGACGGTGTTCCTGGAGCAGGCCGTGGTCGAGCCGCGGCACATCGAGGTGCAGATCCTCGCCGACGGCGAGGGCAACGTGATCCACCTGTTCGAGCGCGACTGCTCGGTGCAGCGCCGCCACCAGAAGGTCATCGAGATCGCGCCCGCGCCGAACCTGGACCCCGGGCTGCGCGACCGGATCTGCGCCGACGCCGTCAAGTTCGCCCGGCACATCGGCTACCGCAACGCCGGCACCGTCGAGTTCCTGCTCGACCCGAACGGCAACTACGTCTTCATCGAGATGAACCCCCGCATCCAGGTCGAGCACACGGTCACCGAAGAGGTCACCGACGTCGACCTGGTGCAGTCGCAGATGCGCATCGCGAGCGGCGAGACGCTGGACGACCTCGGCCTGAGCCAGGAGACCGTGCAGCTGCGCGGCGCGGCCCTGCAGTGCCGCATCACCACGGAGGACCCGGCCAACGGCTTCCGCCCGGACACCGGCATGATCAGCGCCTACCGCTCGCCGGGCGGCTCGGGCATCCGGCTGGACGGCGGCACGACCGGCGCGGGCACGGTCATCGGCGCGCACTTCGACTCGATGCTGGTCAAGCTGTCGTGCCGCGGCCGGACGTTCTCCGCCGCGGTGGCCCGCGCGCGGCGCGCGGTGGCCGAGTTCCGCATCCGCGGCGTGTCCACGAACATCCCGTTCATCCAGGCGGTGCTGGACGACCCGGACTTCTTCGAGGGCCGGGTCACGACGTCGTTCATCGAGAAGCGCCCCCACCTGCTGACGGCGCGGCACTCCGCCGACCGCGGCACGCGGATGCTGACCTACCTGGCCGACGTGACGGTGAACAAGCCGAACGGCCCGCGCCCGTCCGTCGTGGACCCGAGGGTGAAGCTGCCGGTGGTCGACCTGAACGCCGAGCCGCCGGCGGGGTCGAAGCAGAAGCTGGACGAGCTGGGGCCGGAGGGCTTCGCCCGCTGGCTGCGGGAGAGCAAGGCGCTGGCCGTCACCGACACCACGTTCCGCGACGCGCACCAGTCGTTGTTGGCGACGCGGGTGCGGACGAAGGACCTGCTGGCGATCGCGCCGCACGTGGCGCGGATGGCGCCGCAGCTGCTGTCGTTGGAGGCGTGGGGCGGCGCGACGTACGACGTGGCGCTGCGGTTCCTGGCCGAGGACCCGTGGGAGCGGCTGGCGGCGCTGCGCGAGGCGGTGCCGAACATCACGCTGCAGATGCTGCTGCGCGGCCGGAACACGGTGGGCTACACGCCGTACCCCGAGGCGGTGACCAGCGCGTTCGTCGAGGAAGCGACGAAGACGGGTATTGACATCTTCCGGATCTTCGACGCGCTCAACGACGTGGAGCAGATGCGGCCGGCGATCGAGGCGGTGCGCGAGACCGGCACGGCGCTGGCCGAGGTGTGCCTGTGCTACACCTCGGACCTCTCGAACCCGGACGAGCGGATCTACACGCTCGACTACTACCTCAAGCTGGCCGAGCAGATCGTGGGCGCCGGTGCGCACGTCCTCGCGGTGAAGGACATGGCGGGCCTGCTGCGCCCGCCGGCGGCGGCGCGGTTGGTGACGGCGCTGCGCAAGGAGTTCGACCTGCCGGTGCACCTGCACACGCACGACACGGCGGGTGGGCAGCTCGCCACCTACCTGGCGGCCATCCAGTCCGGGGTGGACGCGGTGGACGGCGCGGTGGCGTCGATGGCGGGCACGACGTCGCAGCCGCCGTTGTCGGCGATCGTGGCGGCGACGGACTACACGGACCGGGCGACCGGTCTGGACCTGCGCGCGGTGTGCGACCTGGAGCCGTACTGGGAGTCGGTGCGCAAGGTCTACGCGCCGTTCGAGTCGGGGATCCCCGGTCCGACAGGGCGGGTGTACTCGCACGAGATCCCCGGTGGGCAGCTGTCGAACCTGCGGACGCAGGCGGTCGCGCTCGGGCTCGGGCAGAAGTTCGAGGAGATCGAGTCCATGTACGCGGCGGCCGACCGGATGCTCGGTCGGCTGGTGAAGGTGACGCCGTCGTCCAAGGTGGTGGGCGACCTGGCGTTGCACCTGGTCGGAGCGGGTGTCTCGCCGAAGGAGTTCGAGGCGGACCCGGGTCGGTTCGACATCCCGGCGTCGGTGATCGGGTTCCTGCACGGTGAGCTGGGCGACCCGCCCGGCGGGTGGCCGGAGCCGTTCCGGAGCAAGGCGTTGCAGGGGCGTGCCGCGCCGAAGGGCGTGGCGGAGCTGACCGACGACGACCTGAAGGGCTTGGAGCACGACCGGCGGGCGACGCTCAACAGGTTGCTGTTCCCGGCGCCGACGAAGGAGTTCCAGGCGCACCGGGAGGCGTACGGCGACACGAGTGTGCTGGGCAGCAAGGACTTCTTCTACGGGCTCAAGCCGGGGGAGGAGTACCAGGTCGACCTGGAGCCCGGGGTGCGGCTGCTGATCGGGCTGGAGGCCATCGGTGAGGCGGACGAGCGCGGTATCCGCACGGTGATGGCGACGTTGAACGGGCAGTTGCGGCCGATCCAGGTGCGCGACCGGTCGATCGCGGCCGAGGTGCCGGTGGCGGAGAAGGCGGACCGGGGCAACCCGGGGCACGTCGCGGCGCCGTTCGCCGGGGTCGTCACGCCCAGCGTGGCGGAGGACGAGCAGGTCGAGGTCGGGCAGACGATCGCGACGATCGAGGCGATGAAGATGGAGGCCGCGATCACGGCGCCCAAGGCCGGGCGGGTCAAGCGGCTCGCGGTGCGTGGGGTGCAGCAGGTCGAGGGTGGGGATTTGTTGATCGTGCTGGAGTGAGGTGGGCCGGCTCGGGTTTGGGCTGGACCGGGTTGAGGTCGGCTCGGGTTTGGGCGGCTCCGGTGCGGGTTGAGCCGGCTCGGGGTTGGGCTGGCGCCGGGCAGGTCACTTCCGGCTCGATTTGACATGGGGCCCTTACGGGCACCCCAGGCAGGCCAAAGCCGGGCAGGCATGGCGGAAAAAGCACCCGCCAAGCCTGCCCGGCTTCGTCCAGCCTATGGCACCCGAACCCATGTCAAATCGGGCCTAGGTGCTGGTGTTCCGGGTCCGTTGTGGTGGTGGATCAGCTGTTGCGGCGGGCGTGGTTCCGGAGGCCGTGGTTCCGGCGCGATGTGCGGAAAGCGGAGCGGGCTTGAGTGTTCGCGGCCACATCGGGCGTTCGGGGGAACCGGGGGGTTCGGGGCGGCGTTGGTCGTGGCATGAAGAAGGTCGCTGTCGGGTTGTTCGCTCTCACGGCCGGTGTTGTTGCCTGGGCGGCGCGGGATGTGTCGTTGGCGTTGGGTGGGAAGCCCGGTGGGGAGCGGGTGCGGCGGTCGCCCCGGTATCGCGACGGGAAGTTCCACAACGCGGCGAGCACGCGGACGATGCCGGACGGCGCGGCGGGGACCGTGCGGGAGATGTTCTTCGGTGGGCAGCAGCGGCGGCCCGTCGGTGAGGTGCCGTTGGTGCCGCCGACCGTTGGTTCGGCGGACGGGTTGCACATCACCTGGTACGGGCACGCGTCGACGTTGGTGGAGATCGACGGGGCGCGGGTGTTGATCGACCCCGTGTGGAGTGACCGGGTCTCACCGTCGCAAGTGGTCGGTCCGCGTCGGTTGCACCCCGTGCCGCACTCGTTGCCCGAGGTGGGGCCGGTGGACGCGGTGGTGATCTCGCACGACCACTACGACCACCTCGACCTGGCGACGGTGCGGGCGTTGACCGCGGACACGGACGCGGTGTTCGTGGTGCCGCTCGGCATCGGGGCGCACCTGCGCCGGTGGGACGTGCCCGAGCACCGGGTCGTGGAACTGGACTGGGACGAGTCGCACGAGGTGGCCGGCGTCACGTTGGTGGCCACGGCGGCGCAGCACTTCTCCGGCCGCGGCTTCCAGCGGGACAACACGCTGTGGGCGTCGTGGGTTCTGAAGGGGCCGGCGCACCGGGTCTACTACAGCGGCGACACCGGTTACTTCGACGGTTATCGGGCGATCGGCGAGGAGCACGGTCCGTTCGACGCCTCTTTGATCCAGATCGGTGCTTACGGGCCCGGTTGGCCGGACATCCACATGACGCCGGAAGAAGGCGTCACGGCGCATCGGGACGTGCGGGGTGGCCTCTTGATCCCGGTGCACTGGGCGACCTTCAACCTGGCGTTCCACGACTGGTCCGAGCCGGTCGACCGGGTGTGGCGCGAGGCGAAGGCGCACGGGGTGCCGTTGGCCGTGCCGCGGCCCGGCGAGCGGATCGACGTGGAGCAGCCGCCGGAGGTCGACGGGTGGTGGCAGGCGCTCGCGGTGGGACGATGACCCGGTGACCAGGATTGTCGCGGGCGCCGCCGGTGGCCGCCGGCTGCAAGTGCCGCCGAGGGGTACCCGTCCCACCTCCGACCGGGTTCGCGAGGCGTTGTTCAGCTCGTTGGAGACGCTGCTCGACCTCGACGGCGCGGTGGTGCTCGACCTGTACGCGGGGTCGGGGGCGCTCGGGTTCGAGGCGTTGTCGCGGGGTGCGGTGAGCGCCACGTTCGTGGAGTCGGACAAGCGGGCTGCCGAAGTCCTGAAGAGCAACGCCAAGGTGGTCGCGCTGCCCGGCGCGACGGTGGTGAACCGCACCGCGGAGGCCGTGGTGGGCGGTGTGGCGGAGGTGGCGTGCGACGTCGTCTTCGCCGATCCGCCCTACGCGGTGACGGACGGGCAGCTCAACCGGCTCCTCGCGGCGCTGGTCACGAACGGTTGGACGAAACCGGGGTCGCTGATCGTCGTGGAACGCGACGCGCGCAGTCCTGAACCGATTTGGCCGAGTCCGGTGGAATCGTTGCGCAGCAAGCGATACGGCGACACGGCGCTGCACTGGGCCGAACAGGTCGACGCCTCCGGGTGATGCCGACCACGCACCGGAGTGGACGCGTCCGATCGGGTGCTACCGTCCGAAACCATGACGCGTGCCGTGTGCCCCGGCTCCTACGACCCGGCCACCAACGGACACCTGGACATCATCGGCAGAGCGGCGAAGCTCTACGACGAGGTCGTCGTCGCCGTGCTCATCAACAAGACCAAGAAGACGTTGTTCTCGGTGGAAGAGCGCACGGAGATGCTGCGCGAGGTCACCTCGCAGTGGCCGAACGTCCGCGTCGACTCCTGGCACGGCCTGCTGGTCGACTACTGCCGGGAGAACGACGTCCAGGCCATCATCAAGGGCCTGCGCGCGGTCAGCGACTACGACTACGAGCTGCAGATGGCGCAGATGAACTACCAGCTCAGCGGGGTCGAGACGCTGTTCATGCCGACGAACCCGATCTACAGCTTCCTGGCCAGCTCCCTGGTCAAGGACGTGGCGACCTACGGCGGCGACGTGACGAGCCTGGTGCCGCCGTCGATCAAGGACCGGCTCACGGCCAGGCGCGCAGAGGGTCGTTGACCGGTCACGGTCCGTTAACTTGAGGACCGCCTCTTCGTCGCTGGGTGCGGTTAGCGTTCACTGGCATGAGCGAGATCACATCGCGCACCGCGAAGGTGCTGCTCTCCCTGCTGCTGGTCCTCGCGGGCACGTTCACCACCTCGACCCAGGCGGTCGCGGCCGAGTCGGTCGCGGTCGCGCAGGCCGCGTGCGGTGACACGTCCGGTTTCCGCAAGGTCGCCCTCTCCGCCCTGCCCGTCCAGGCGACCGACACCGTCAGGTTGGTCCAGCGGGGCGGGCCGTACCCGTATCCGCAGGACAACCAGACCTTCTACAACCGCGAGGGCATCCTCCCGGCGTGCTCGACCGGCTACTACCGGGAGTACACGGTCAAGACGCCCGGGGTCTCCACCCGCGGCGCGCGGCGGATCGTGACCGGCAACGCCACCCCGAAGCTGTACTTCTACACGTCGGACCACTACGCGAGCTTCGTCCTGGTGGACATCACCCGTTAGCCGGACACGCCCTGCCGATCTCCCGGCGGCGAAGAGATCGGCAGGGCACACTAGGACGGGTACTGCTGTGGGCGCGAGGAGTGTGACGTGTACCGGGTGTTCGAGGCCCTCGACGAGCTGGTCACGATCGTCGAGGAAGCGCGTGGCGTGCCGATGACCTCCGGGTGCGTCGTGCCGCGCGGCGACGTGCTCGAACTCCTCGACGACGTGCGCGACGCCATCCCCGCGGAGCTGGACGACGCCCAGGACGTGCTCGACCACCGCGACGAGCTGGTCGGCAAGGCGCAGCACGACGCGGACCAGGCGCTGAGCAAGGCGCGGTCGGACTCCGAGCGGATGGTCGCCGAGGCGCAGCACGAGGCCGAGCGGATGCTGTCCGAGGCCCGGGCCCGGGCCGAGCGGATGGTCGCCGAGGCCGAGGACCAGGCGCAGCGCACCGTCTCCGCGGGCCGCCAGGAGTACGAGGACCTGGTGGGCCGGGCGCACGCCGAGGCCGACCGCATGGTCCAGGCGGGCCGGGCCAACTACGAGCGCGCGATCGAGGAGGGCCGGGCGGAGCAGGCGCGCCTGGTCGACGGGACCGAGGTCGTGCAGGCCGCGCACGCCGAGGCCGCCCGCGTGCTGGACGCCGCCCAGACGGAGGCGATCCGGCTGCGCAGCGAGTGCGACGCGTACGTGGACGGCAAGCTGGCCGACTTCGAGGACCTGCTCGCGCACACCCTGCGCAGCGTCGGGAAGGGTCGCTCGCACCTGCGCGGCCCGGCCGTCGCGAGCGCCGCGGCGCCGTTCGACTACCACGAATGACCCGACCGGACGACGCCCCGACCAGCCGATTTCACGTGGACGCCCGTTGTCCCGTACCCTTGACCGGCTGGTCGTGGTAAGTCCCCGACGGCAACACCAAACATCATGTCTGAGCATCGTCACGCCTCCGCGCGTCCCACAGCGACCGGGCCCTGGGTCATCGACACCAGGGACCTCGGGCGTCGTGCGGGCTCCAGCCGCGGGGTGCGCCGGACGGTGCCCGCTGAGGGCGTCGGCCTGCTCGGCGTGATCGCGGTGCCGGCGGGGGGCAACGTCGAACTCGACCTCCTGCTGGAGTCGGTGGTCGAAGGCGTGCTCGTGACGGGCACGGCCGCGACGGTGGTCGAAGGCGAGTGCTCGCGCTGCCTCGACCCGCTGTCCGCGGAGGTCGAGGTGGAGCTGACCGAGCTGTACGCGTACCCGGACAGCACCACCGACGAGACGACCGAAGAGGACGAGGTCAGCCGTCTGCACGACGACCTGATCGACCTCGAACCCGTGGTGCGCGACGCCATCGTGCTCGCGCTGCCACAGGTGCCGCTGTGCTCGCCGGACTGCCTCGGGCTGTGCGTCGACTGCGGCGGCAGGCTGGCTGATCTCGGCCCCGACCACGGGCATGAGACGATTGACCCCCGTTGGGCCGCCCTCCAAGAGCGGTTCGACGGGAATCGTGACAATCCAGAGGAGAACTAGTCGTGGCCGTCCCGAAGCGGAAGATGTCGCGCTCGAACACGCGCTCGCGCCGCGCTCAGTGGAAGACCAGTGCTGTGCACCTGGTGGCTTGCCAGAACAGGGCCTGCCGCCAGCCGAAGCCGCAGCACATCGCCTGCCCGGCCTGTGGCCAGTACGACGGCCGCCAGGTCGTCCAGCCGGCCTGATCACCCCTCTGGCGAAGGTAGCGGCGAATCGTGGGGGGTAGGTCGTCGCGCGGTCGGTCCGCCGACCGCGCCCCGTTGCTCGAAGCGCTCGGCGTCCCGTTGGACGCCGAGCTGCTGACGCTCGCGCTCACACACCGGTCGTACGCGTACGAGAACGGCGGACTGCCGCCGAACGAGCGACTGGAATTCCTCGGCGACGCGGTGCTCGGCCTCGTCGTCACCGATCACCTGTACCGCACGCACCCCGAGCTGCCCGAGGGCCAGCTCGCCAAGCTCCGCGCGAGCGTGGTGAACATGCACGCCCTGGCGGGCGTGGCCAGGGGTCTCGGCGACGACGGGTTGGGCGGGCACCTCCTGCTCGGTCGCGGCGAGGAGCTGACCGGCGGCAGGGACAAGGCGAGCATCCTCGCGGACGGCCTGGAAGCCGTCATCGGCGCGGTGTACCTGCAGTTCGGCATCGAAACCGCGCGCCAACTCGTTCACCACCTGTTCGACCCGCTGTTGGCCGAAGCGCCGCTGCGAGGTGCTGGACTGGACTGGAAGACGAGTCTCCAGGAGCTGACCGCGTCCGCCGGCCTGGGCGTCCCCGAGTACCGGGTGGACGACCAGGGCCCCGACCACCGCAAGGAGTTCACCGCGACGGTGCTCGTCGGTGGACAGGCCTACGGGACCGGTGACGGGCGCACGAAGAAGGAAGCCGAGCAGAAGGCGGCCGCGGCCGCCTACCGCGTGCTGCAGGAACGGGTCCGCGCCGAGGAGACCGGCGCGTCCGGGAACGGCCACGCACCCGGCTCGGCCACGCAGGCTTCACCCCAAGCTTCACCTCAGGCTTCACCTACTCAGGAAGACTGACGCCGAAATGTATGCCACGAACGTCCGGACGAACCGGCGCGCGCGCCACGCGCGTCCGTCCCGCCCGCTGAACGCCAGCCGCAACGGCGGCATCCAGGGCCTGGTCCTCGTGCGCGACACCGCCCAGGCGGGCGGCTGGGTGCTCAAGCCGACCAAGCCGCAGGCCGCCGCCTACCAGATGCTCGAAGAGCTGGAGCAGGCCGAGGCCGCCGCCGCCGAGCGCGAGTCCGAGGACTGATCACCCGCCGGTGCCCGAGCTGCCCGAGGTAGAGGTCGTCCGCCGAGGTCTGCACGAGCACGTCGCGGGGAGGACCGTCGAAGCGGTAGAAGTCCTCCACCCACGCGCGATCCGCCGACACCTGCCCGGTGCGGCGGATTTCGCCATGCGCCTGACCGGTCAGCGACTGGAGGCCGCGCGCCGTCGCGGCAAGTACCTGTGGGTCGACCTGTCGGGCGGCGACGCCATGCTCGCGCACCTCGGCATGAGCGGCCAGATGCTGGTCCAGCCCGTCGGCGCGCCCGACGAGAAGCACCTGCGGGTGCGGGTCCGGTTCGCCGACGGCGGCCCGGAGCTGCGGTTCGTCGACCAGCGCACGTTCGGCGGGTTGGCGTTGGCGGAGATCGTCGAGGTCGACGGCGCCCGGCTGCCGAAGCCGGTGGCGCACATCGCGCGCGACCCGATGGACCCGGCCTTCGACCCGGACGCGGCGGTCGCGGCGTTGCGGAAGCGGCGGACCGAGGTCAAGCGCGCGTTGCTCGACCAGACGCTCGTCTCCGGCGTGGGGAACATCTACGCCGACGAGGCGCTGTGGCGGGCCGGGCTGCACGGGTTGCGGCCCGTGGACAAGCTGACCAGGCCCAAGGCCGCCGAGCTGCTCGCGCACGCCACGCAGGTGATGCACGAGGCGCTCGGCGAGGGCGGGACGTCGTTCGACGCGCTCTACGTCAACGTGAACGGCCAGTCGGGCTACTTCGACCGGTCACTGGCCGTGTACGGGCGGGAGAACGAGCCGTGCCGGCGGTGCGGGACGGCGATCCGGCGCGAGCCGTTCATGAACCGCTCGTCCTACTCGTGCCCGCGCTGCCAGCCCCGGCCGAGGGGCTGACGGCCGGGCTCACCGCGCCGGGTCGGCGAGCCTGCGCAGCACGGGCGTGACCGCTCGGAGCGCGTCGCGCTCGGCCGGCTCCAACCGGGCGATCCGTTCGGACAACAGCTCCGCCTCGCCGTGCGCGAGGGACAGGATGGTCTCCCGGCCGAGGCCGGTCAGCTCGACGATCGTGGCCCGCCCGTCGGCCGGATCGGATTCGCGGCGCACCAGGCCGCTCGATTCCAGGCCCGTCACCACCGTGGTCGCCGTCGGCTGCGAGCACAGCGCCCGCACCGCGATCTCGCCGATCCTCATCGGCCCCTGCGACGCGAGTTCCGCGAGCACCAGCAGCTGGGTGGGCTGCAGGCGCCGGACGGACGCGGACTGGCGCAGGCTGCGGATCAGCCGGTGCACGGCGACCACGAGTTGTAACGCGTCCTGATTAGTCACACTGGTGGTCATCAGACCTCCTCGTGGCTCACCGTGAGTGAGCAAGTGTCCGAATTCGGACAGGACATTCGCACTTTCGCAGTACGGCTGTCCAGGGAATGGATTCATTCGCACCCGGATGTACTCACGCTTTCCGCACCGATGCGGAGAAGGACGCGTCAAAACGGCATAAAGGGAGAACAGAACCGCATCAAGGGCCCGTCAGGAAGTTCGCCGAACGTAGTCGGGCACGGTGGGCGCGCGAGGTCCGGGCGTAGTGTCTCAGCGTGACAAAGGTGCTGGTCGTCGATGACGAGCCGCAGATCGTGCGGGCGTTGCGGATCAACCTGTCGGCCCGCGGCTACTCGGTCCTGACCGCGCACGACGGCACGACGGCGCTCAAGGCGGCGGCCGAGGGCAAGCCGGACGTGGTGGTGCTCGACCTCGGGCTGCCGGACGTGGACGGCAGCGAGGTGATCGCGGGTCTGCGCGGCTGGACGACCGTGCCGATCATCGTGCTGTCCGCGCGGGTCGACTCCGCCGACAAGGTGCAGGCGCTGGACGCGGGCGCCGACGACTACGTGACCAAGCCGTTCGGGATGGACGAGCTGCTGGCCAGGCTGCGGGCGGCGGTGCGGCGCTCGGCGGTGGCGGAGGGCGAGGACGCGGTCGTGGAGACGGCGTCGTTCACGGTCGACCTGGCGGCGAAGAAGGTGCGCCGAGCCGGCGTCGAGGTGCACCTGACGCCGACGGAGTGGGGCCTGCTGGAGATCCTGGCCCGCAACCGCGGCCGGCTGGTGGCGCAGAAGCAGCTGCTGCAGGAGGTGTGGGGCCCGGCGTACGCGAAGGAGACCCACTACCTGCGCGTGTACCTGGCCCAGTTGCGGCGCAAGCTGGAGCCCGAGCCGGCGCGTCCGCGGCACCTGGTGACCGAGCCCGGCATGGGCTACCGGTTCGAGGTCTAGCGCACGTCCGGAGAGGGCTGCCCCGCCGCCACGGAGACCTGCAGGCCCGGTCGTCCGTCGTAGCCGAGGGCTGATTCTGCGCCGCGTCGGCCGACGATCTGCGCGCGTCGGCCGACGCGGTATGGGCCGCGGCCCCGTGACCGCTCAACCCGCCGGCATCGTGGGGTGGCGCTGGAACGCCAGGGCGGTGCGCACCACCAGCTCCTTGGTGATGGCCGCCGCACGGCCGGTGAGCACGCGTTCCTTGGGGCGGTCGTCGGCGTCCACGAACTGGATCAGGGCGTCCCTTCGACCGAGGCTGATGCACCGGATGCGGTACCGGAAGTCGAGCCGATCGGCCGGCTGCCCGCCGTCGAGCCGCTTCGCCAGCGCCCGCACGGCCTGCTGCGACGTCGGCAGGCCGGTCGCGCACGCCATGCGCAGTTCGAGGCCGTCGTGCCGCTTCATCGCGGCGGCGTCGCCGATGCCCTGGACGTCCGGGTGCGAGATCGACGTCAACGTCTGGTCGACCAGCATCCGACCGCGGTCGTCCACCGCGAACCCGGCCCGTGCGGCCAGGTCCGGCACGGCGAAACCGGCCGTCCAGACGACGGTGTCGGCGGCGACGAGCTCGTCGGCGCCGAGCACCAGGCCGTCGGCGCGGACCTCGGTGACGTGCGCGTGGTCGCGGACCCGGACGCCGAGCCGGTCGAACACCTCGCGCACGTGCCGCCTGCCCTTGTCCGACAGGGCATCGCCGAAGCCGCCGGCGGTGACCAGCACCACGTCCAGGTCGGGGCGCGACTCGGCCAGCTCGGAGGCGGCCTCGATGCCGGTCAGCCCGCCGCCCGTGACGGCGACCGTGCGCGCGGTCTTCAGCGCCACGGCCAGCTCCTGCGCGTCCTCCCGGGTGGAGAGGGCGTGCGCGTGCTCGGCCGCGCCCGGGACGCCGGCCAGGTCGGCGTGGCTGCCCAGCGCGTAGATCAGCCGGTCGTAGGCCAGCGCGCCGTCGGTGAGCCGGACCTTGCGCGCGTCGGGGTCGATGTCGGTGACCCGGTCGACCACCAGCTCGACCCCGGTGCCCTTGAGGACGTCGGCGAGCGGGACGTCGCGCAGCCGCTGCCCGGTCGCGAACTGGTGCAGCCGGACCCGTTCGACGAACCGGTCCCGCGCGTTGACGAGCGTGACCCGCGAGTCGGTCCACTTCGCCGCCAGCTTGGCCGCGGCCAGACCCGCGTAACCCGCACCGACCACCACGATGTGCTCTGCCATGTTCGGCTCCTTTCGCCTGTCAGAGGAGCGAAACGGGAGCGTCGGGTGTGACGGCTTAGGGTGTGAAGCGTGTCACCGGTTTCCCTGATCCACACCTGGCAAGTGCCCGCGCCGGCGCTCGTCGCGGCCCGCGAGCTGCTCGACGAGGCGTTCGACGGCGATTTCGGCGACGAGGACTGGGAGCACAGCCTGGGCGGCGTGCACGCCTTCGTCTGGGACGGCGACGAGCTGATCGGCCACGGCGCCGTCGTGCAGCGTCGGTTGCTGCACGTACGCCGGGTCGCGGGTGTCCCGCACCCGACCCGCGCGCTGCGGGCCGGGTACGTGGAAGGCGTCGCGGTGCGTGCGGACCGACGTCGTCAGGGCGTGGGCGGGGTGGTGATGGCCGCGCTGGAGGACGTCGTGCGCGGCGCGTACCCCCTCGGCGCCCTCAGCGCGTCGGAGGAGGGCCAGGAGTTCTACGCGGCGCGGGGGTGGCAGCGCTGGCGGGGCAGGACGTTCGCGATGACGCCGACCGGGGTCGAGCGCACCGAGGAAGAGGACGACGGGGTCTTCGTCCTGCCGGTCGTGCCGCTCGACCTGACGGGCGACCTCGCGTGCGACTGGCGTGACGGCGACGTCTGGTAGCTACGGCTCGCCGGTTTCGTCCTCGTCGTCCTTGGTCGTCGGCGTGGTGGCGCTGGTCGACGCGGAGGACGACGGCGAGGGCGGGCGGTAGGACGCCGGCGGGTTGCTCGGCGGCTGGGCGGTGAGCCGGGGTTCGGACGACGTCGCCGCGCTGGTCCCCGGCGCCGGGTCCGCCGCCGGTGGTGTCCCGTTCTCCGGTGTGGAGCCCGGCTCCTTGCGCGGCGGCTGCTCGCCCGCGCGCTTGGACACGGTGACCACCAGCGTGGCCGTCCTCGCGTCCGGCGCGGCGGCGTCCGGCGCGTCCTCGGTCGTCAGCACCTCGACCTCGGGCACCGGCGGTGGCGAGGCCGTCGACCCGCCGCCGGTCAGCACCGACGCGAGGGTGGCGATCACGGTGGCGACGACGGCGCCGCCCGCGGCGAGCAGCACGACCGCGGTGATCTTCTTCTTCGGCGGCGCGGTCTGGTCTTCCTCGAACACACCATCTCCCTGTGGGGGATCCGGACGGATGGTCAGTGTTCGGGTTATCGGCCGCTCAGGCCGCCTACCTCAACGTTCGGGCGGTCCACCACACGATGGTGTGGCGGACCGTCACCGACCGCGGATGATCTCGTTACTAGCTGGCGCTGTTGGTCGTCGTGGTGGTCGTCGGTGCAGTCGTGGTGGTGGTCGTCGTCGTGATCACGGGCGGCGTCGTGGTGGTGGTCGTCGTGACCACCGGCGGCGTCGTGGTGGTCGTCGGCTGGGGCTGGGGGTCGTCCACCACCGTGGTCGTGGTGGTGCCGTCCGGCCGGGTCACCGTGGTCACGCGGGTGCGGCGCGACGTGGTCGTCGTCGTGGTCGCGTCGGTCGTCGTGGTGGTCGACTCCGCGGTGGTGGTCATGCTGACCGAGGAGGACGACGACGTGCGCGGCGCCGTGCTGAGGGTGCTGCGGGACACGACGTCCTCGCGCGGCAGCTGGTTGGCGGGCGACGCGTCCGGGGTCGCGCCCGCCAGGGACGCGATGGTGGCGAAGATCGTCGACACGGCGACACCGGACGCGGCCAGCAGCACGTGGGGCGACACGCGCGGGCGGGTGCGCTCGGGCTCCGGGGTCTCGTACAACGGTTCTCCCATGGTCTGTCGGACGTCGTCTCTACCAGCCGAAGTTCTGGGTCCAGTACCAGCCGCGGGTGTCCAGGCCCACGCCGATGGTGGTGAACCCGCAGTTCAGGATGTTGCGGCGGTGCCCGTCGGAGTTCATCCAGGCCTTCATGACCTGCTCGGCGGACCGCTGGCCCATGGCGATGTTCTCCCCGCCGGGGCTCGGGTAGCCCGCGGCGCGCATGCGCTGGGCGAAGTCGACGCCCTCGGGGGTCGTGTGCGAGAAGTAGTCGCGCTGGGCCATGTCGGCGCTGTGGCCCTGCGCGGCCTTGACCACCCGGTCGTCCACCGCCAGCGGCTTGCAGCCGGCGAGGTCGCGCGCCTCGTTCACCAGGGCGACGACCTGCTGCGCCTGCGTCGTGTCGGCGGGCGGGGTCGTCGTCGTGGGCGCGGGCGACGGCTCGGACGTCGTGGTCGTCGGCTCCGTCGTCGTGGTGGTGGTCGTGGTCGTGGTGGTCGTCTCGGTGGTGGTCACCGTGGACGGCGGCGCCTCGGTGGTGGTCGGCCGGACCTCCGGCTCACGGCTCTGCGCGGGCCCGCCCACACCCCCGACCCCGCCGACGCCGATGTTGTCGGAACCGCCGCGCTGTGCTGCGCTTTCCCCGACGAACGGGGCGAGCTGTTCCGGGTTGGCGACGGCGACGCCGGTCGCACCGGCCGCGCCGAGGAGCAGGCCGACGAGTCCGCCGATCACGGACCGGTTACCGCGCCGTGCTGTCACGGTCGCGCACCGTACCACTAACGGGTGAAATGACAGGATGGCTCTTGTGGCTGGAGTAGAGCAGACCGTGCGCCTGACCGCCTGGGTGCGGGGTCACGTGCAGGGTGTCGGTTTCCGGTGGTGGACTCGCGCCAGGGCGCTTGAGCTGGGACTTGTCGGTTCGGCGTCCAACCTGCGTGACGGCCGGGTCGAGGTGAACGCCGAAGGTTCGGAGGCCGCGTGCCGGGAGCTGCTGACTGCGTTGCGTTCGGGTGATACCCCCGGTCGGGTGGACTCGATCGTGGAGCGCTGGTCGGAGGCCCGCGGCGGCTTCACGGGTTTCGTGGAGCGTTGAACGCCGAGGGGCCCGATGGCGTAGTACATCGATGTGGACCGTGGCGAAGATGTCGTCAGGCAGCTGTACGGCCGTTGGCGCGGCCCGCTGCACGGCTACGTCCTGCGTCTGGTCGGCGGTGACCACCAGCAGGCGGAGGACGTCGTCCAGGAGACGTTGCTGCGGGCGTGGCGGCACGTCGACGAGCTGACACCCGCCGACGCGGGCCCGTGGCTGTACACCGTGGCCAGGAACCTGGTCATCTCCGGCTTCCGCAAGCGCGGCGGCCGCAACAGCGAGGTGCAGATCGAACCGGGCGACCTGCCGCCGGTCGCGGACGAGGTGGAGCACGTCCTGCAGAGCTGGCAGGTCGCGGAGGTGCTGCGCGCGCTCAGCGCCGACCACCGCAACGTGGTGATCGAGCTGTACTACCGGCGGCGTTCGGTGGCGGAGGCGGCCGCGGTGCTGGGCATCCCGCCCGGCACGGTCAAGTCGCGCTGCTTCTACGCCCTGCGGGCGCTGCGGGACGCGTTGGAGGAGCGGGGGGTGACGGAGTCGTGAGCTGCGCGGAGACCGTGGCGCTCGGCGCCTACCTGCTCGGCTCGCTCGACCCGGCGGAGCGGTCGTCGTTCGAGCGGCACGTGCGCGGTTGCGCCGCCTGCCGGCGGGAGATGGTCCGGTTGGCCCCGCTGCCCGGGTTGCTCGGCCAGGTGCAGCTGTCGGACCTGGAGCTGCCGTTCGACGACCCCGCGCCCGATCCCGACCTGCGACCGCTGCCGCCCGCGCCCGAACCGGCGCACGTGCCCGCGGCGGGACGGCGGAGACGGTGGCCGGTGCTGGTCGGCACCGCCGCGCTCGTCGTGCTCGTGGCGCTGGGCGTGCTCCTGGTGCCGCGGCTGACCGGGGACGACGCCGTGACGTGGCACGCCGCCGACGCCGCGTCCGGCGTGGTGGCCACCGCGGACCTCGTCGGCAAGTCGTGGGGGACCGAGCTGTGGATGAGCATCGAGAACATGCCCAAGGGCACGAGGTGCAAGCTGATCGTCCACGACCGGGCCGGGCGGACCGAGATCGGCGGCTGGTGGGGCACCGACCACGCCCCGGACGAGCGGATCCCCGGCGCCACGTCGTTCCCGGTCGGGGAGATCGAACGGCTCGACCTCGTGGTCGACATGTTGGTCCTGGTCTCGGTCCGGCCGTGATCGCGCAGGTCAGCGTGCCGCCGACTGGTTCGCGGCCCGCACGGGTACTCTGCCCCGCGTGCACCTCAAGAGCCTGACGCTGAAGGGGTTCAAGTCCTTCGCCTCGGCTACCACGCTGCGCTTCGAGCCGGGGATCACCTGCGTCGTCGGACCGAACGGCTCGGGCAAGTCGAACGTGCTCGACGCGCTGCGCTGGGTGATGGGCACGCAGGGCGCGAAGGACCTGCGCGGCGGCAAGATGGAGGACGTCATCTTCGCCGGCACGTCCGGCCGCGCGCCGCTGGGCCGCGCCGAGGTGACGCTGACCATCGACAACTCCGACGGCGCGCTGCCGATCGACTACGTCGAGGTGTCGATCACCCGCCGGATGTTCCGCGAGGGCGCCACCGAGTACGAGATCAACGGCAACTCCTGCCGGCTGATGGACATCCAGGAACTGCTCAGCGACTCCGGCATCGGCCGCGAGATGCACGTGATCGTCGGCCAGGGCCAGCTCGCCGCGATCCTGGAGTCCAAGCCCGAGGAGCGGCGCGCGTTCGTCGAGGAGGCCGCGGGCGTCCTGAAGCACCGCAAGCGCAAGGAGAAGGCGCTGCGGAAGCTGGAGGCGATGCAGGCGAACCTGACCCGCCTGACCGACCTCACCGCCGAGCTGCGCCGCCAGCTCAAGCCGTTGGGCAAGCAGGCCGAGATCGCGCGGCGCGCGCAGGTCGTGCAGTCGGAGCTGCGGGACGCGCGGATGCGCCTGCTGGCCGACGACCTGGTGACGCAGCGCGAGGCGTTGGCGCGCGAGGAGCAGGACGAGGCCGCCGCCCGCGCCCGCCGGGCCGAGGTGGAGAAGTCGCTGCAGCAGGCCCAGGTGCAGCAGAACGAGCTGGAGGACCAGGTCGCGGCCGACGCGCCGAAGCTCCAGCAGGCCCAGGACACCTGGTACCGGCTGTCGGCGTTGGAGGAACGGCTGCGCGGCACGGTGCGGCTGGCCGTCGAGCGGGAGCGGCACCTGTCGGCGGCGGTGGACGCGCCGCGCGGCGGGCGTGACCCGGACGAGCTGGACGCCGAGGCCGAGCAGACCGCGGAGCTGGAGCAGGAGCTCCAGGACGGCGTGACCGAGGCCCGGGTGGGGCTGGCGGAGGCCGTGGAGACGCGGGCCGAGCTGGAGCGCATGGTGTCCGCGGCGGAGAAGGCGCACCTGGCCGCGGTGCGGGCGATCGCCGACCGGCGCGAGGGCCTGGCCCGGCTGTCCGGTCAGGTGGAGGCGCTGCGGTCGAAGACGAGCGCGACCGCCGAGGAGATCGAGCGGATGTCGGTCGCGCTGGCCGAGGCGGTCGAGCGGTCGGAGGTCGTGCAGCAGGAGCTGGCCGAGGCCCGTGAGGTGACCGGGACCGAGGACGAGGACGACGTCGGGCTCGACGAGCGGCACCGGCTGGCGGTGGAGTCCGACGACGCCGCGCGCCGCCGGGTCGAGGAGCTGGTCAAGGCCGAGCGGACGGCCGAGCGGGACATCGCGTCGTGGAAGGCACGGGTGGACGCGCTGTCGCTGGGCCTGACCCGCAAGGACGGCGCGGGCGCGTTGCTGGCGTCGCGGCTGCCCGGGTTGCTGGGCTCGGTCGCGGCGCTGCTGACCGTGGAGCCGGGCGCGGAGGTCGCGCTGGCGGCGGCGCTGGGCCCGATCGCGGACGCGGTCGCGGTGGCGTCCGGCGCGGACGCGGTGGCGGCGCTGGAGCTGTTGAAGGAGCAGGACACCGGTCGGGCCGGGGTGCTGGTGGGCGGCGCGCCGGTGAGCGTCGACCGGTCCGGGTGGCCGTCGTTGCCGTCGGACGCGCGGTGGGCCGTGGACGTGGTGCAGGCGCCGGAGCCGCTGCGGCCCGCGTTGCACCGCGCGTTGGACCGGGTCGTGGTGGTGGACTCGCTGGCCACCGCGCGCGGGTTGGTGGAAGCGCACCCGTCGGTGCGCGCGGTGACCCGTGACGGCGACGTGCTCGGCGCGGACTGGGCGGTCGGCGGGTCCGGGCGCAGTCAGAGCGTCATCGAGGTCCAGGCCGCGGTGGACGAGGCTTCGGAGAAGCTGGCGCTGGCCGAGCGCGCGCTGGAGCAGTCCACGGCCGCTCTTGAGGGCGCACGGGCCGAGCAGCAGGCACGGCGTGCCGAGGTCGCCGCGGTGAAGGAGCAGCTCAACGAGGCCAAGGTGCGGCGCGCCCGGTCGTCGGAGCGGCTGAACCGGCTGGCCGCGGCGGTGCGCTCGGCCGAGGCCGAGGTGGAGCGCGTGCGGGCGCAGCGGGCGAAGGTCGAGGCGGCCCGCGAGGAGAACCTGCTCAAGCTCGGCGAGCTGGAAGAACGCCTGCTGGTGGCGGAGGAGCAGCCGCTGGACGACGAGCCGGACACGTCCCACCGCGACGAGATGGCGGCCGAGCTGGCCGCCGCGCGCCAGGGCGAGGTGGACGCCCGGCTGGCGTTGCGGACCGCCGAGGAGCGCGCCCGAGCGTTGCAGGGCAAGGCGGAGGGGCTGCGCCGGGCGGCGCGTGCCGAGCGCGAGGCGCGGGAACGCGCCCAGCGCGCCCACGCCGCCCGGGCCAGGGGCGCGGTCGTGGCGAAGGCCGTGGTGCGGGGCGGCGAGGTCGCGCTGGAGCGGATCGCCGCGTCGTTGGGCCGGGCGGCGCGGGAACGTGACGCGGCGCAGGAGCGCAAGGCGCGGCGCGAGACGTACCTGGCGCAGGTGCGCAACCTCGTCCGCGAGATGTCGGTGGAGCTGGAGAAGCTGACCGACGCCGTGCACCGCGACGAGGTGCTGCGGGCCGAGCAGCGGATGCGCATCGAGCAGCTGGAGACCAAGGTCGCCGAGGAGTTCGGCATCGGCCTGGAGGACCTGGTCGCCGAGTACGGCCCGGACGTGTTCATCCCGCCGTCGCAGCAGGAGGTGGCCGAGTACGAGGCGGCCAAGGAGCGCGGCGAAATGGTCACCGCGCCGCAGCCGATGCCGTACGACCGGGACACGCAGGCGCGGCGGGCCAAGCGCGCCGAGCGGGACCTGTCGCTGCTGGGCAAGGTCAACCCGCTGGCGCTGGAGGAGTTCGCGGCGCTGGAGGAGCGCTACAAGTTCCTGTCCAACCAGCTGGAGGACATCAAGGCGACGCGGCGCGACCTGCTGACCGTGGTGAAGGAGGTCGACGACAAGATCCTGGAGGTCTTCACGTCGGCCTACGAGGACGTCGCGCGCGAGTTCGAGGTCGTGTTCAAGGTGCTGTTCCCCGGTGGCGAGGGACGGCTGGTGCTGACCGAGCCGGACGACATGCTGACCACCGGCATCGAGCTGGAGGCCAGGCCGCCGGGCAAGAAGGTCAAGCGGCTGTCGCTGTTGTCGGGTGGCGAGAAGTCGCTGGCGGCGGTGGCTATGCTGGTCGCCATCTTCCGGGCGCGGCCGTCGCCGTTCTACGTGATGGACGAGGTCGAGGCGGCGTTGGACGACACCAACCTGCACCGGCTGATCAGCCTGTTCGAGCAGCTGCGCGAGCACTCGCAGCTGCTGATCATCACGCACCAGAAGCCGACGATGGAGATCGCCGACGCGCTGTACGGCGTCTCGATGCGCGGTGACGGCATCAGCCAGGTGATCTCCCAGCGCCTGCGGGGCGAGGACAAGCCGAAGCGCGCCAAGGCCGCACCGAAGGCCGCCGCGGCCATCGCCGCCGACGCCGCTGCGGACGTCGAGGTCGTGCCCGGTGACGCCGTCGACGCCGCTGGGGAAGCCGCCGCCGAGGACGCGCCGGTCGCCGAGGACGCGCCCGTCATCGAGCCCGGATCGACCTCGCCCGCCTAGGACCGGACCCGTAACGGGCGTTCCCCGGCGGTCGACTTCGTGATCAAGGGGAGTGCCCGGCCGCCGTGCGGCGGCCCGTGGGCGCGCGGTCACGAGGGGGTTCGATGCGTTGGTGGTCATGGGTGGGAGCGGTCCTGTCCGCGGTTCTGGTGACCGGGGTGCTGCTCCCCGCGGCGGCACGAGCGGGAGCCACGACGCCTTACGCGTTCGAGGACCGGGCCTACACGCCGGTCACGCCGACGCGAATCCTCGACACCCGTAGCGGCCTCGGCGCGCCGGCGGGCCCGGTCGGCCGGCAGGGTCGGGTCGACGTGCGGACGGCGGGGCGCGGCGGGGTGCCCGCCACGGGCGTGGCCGCGGTCGCGATCAACCTGACCGGCACCGAGCCGACCGCCACCACCCACGTGATCGCCTACCCGGCCGGTGACACCAGGCCGACGGCCAGCAACCTGAACCTGGTCGCCGGCCAGACCGCGCCCAACGCGGTGGTCGTCAAGCTCGGCGCGGACGGCTCGATCAGCCTCTACAACAACGACGGGTCGGTGCACCTGATCGTCGACGTGGTCGGCTGGTTCGCCCACGTCCCCGACTTCACCGCCACCCGGCCCGCGCGCCTGCTCGACACCCGCTCGGGCCTCGGCGCCCCGGCGGGCAAGGTGGGTCCGCGCGGCAGCGTCGACCTGGACGTGACCGGCGTGGGCGGTGTGCCCGCCGCGGGCGTCGGCGCGGTGGTGGTCAACCTGACCGGGACGGAAGCCACCGAGGGCACGCACGTCATCACCCACGCGAAGGGCACCCCGAGGCCGTCGACCAGCACCCTCAACGTGGTCGCCGGGCAGACCGTGCCGAACCTGGCGGTCGTCGAGGTCGGTGCGGACGGCAGCATCAGCCTCTACAACAACGCGGGTTCGATCCACCTCTTGGTCGACGTCGTCGGCTGGTTCGCGATCGGCGCGGACTACGGCGGTGTCGCGCCGACCCGCCTCTTCGACAGCCGCACCGATCACCCCGTCCGGGAGGTCGGGGGCGTGGACGTCGAGGTCGCCGGTCAGGGCGGTGTGCCCGCGGTGGGCGTGGGCGCGGTCGTGCTCAACGTGACCGCGACCGAGGCGAACCGCAGCACCTACGTGACCGCGGCTCCGGTGGAGAACCCCTTCCCGCGGATCAGCAACGTGAACGTCGAGCCGGGGCAGACCGCGTCGAACCTGGTGGTCGTCGAGCTCGGCCCCTCGGGCCGGGTGCACCTGCACTCCTGGAAGAGCGACGTCCACCTCGTCGTCGACGTCGTCGGGTGGTTGTCGGTCGGCGTCAGCGCCGCGGTCGACAAGCCGGACGGGACCGAGATCATCGCGCCCTCGCGCGTGACCGCCGTGTCCGGCGCGGACGTCACGCTGACCGGTGCGCCGCCCGCCGCGGGCACCGTCGTGTTCGTCGCGCCCGGCTCGGCGACCACCGGCCGCGGCCTGCTCGGCCGGGTCACCGGGGCGACCGCCGGCGACGGCGTCACCACGGTCCACACCCAGCCGGTGATGATCACCGAGGCCTTCCCGTCCGGGCGGGTGGCGGGCAGCGTCGACACCCGGTCCCTGATGCCCGACGCCCTGCCGTCACCGGCGAAGGTGCTCGCCGGCCCGGCGATCGTCGCCGGTCCCGGAGGCCGGGTCCGGGTCACCGCGCGCGACCTCGTCGCGCAGTGCCAGGAAGGTACGGGGGAGGCCGACGCCGACCTGTCGGTCCACGCCCGGGCCCTCGTCCACGCCGAATGGGGCGCCGACGGCGTCCGGAGCGTGCGGACGGCCTTCGAGTTCGACCTCGACGGCTCGCTCACCGCGGTCGTGGCCGGGCACGCCGCGCCCACGACGGCGTGCCGGTTCGAGGTGGGCCCCGACATCCCGCTCGGCACGATCTGGGGCTTCACCCCCAGCGCGCGCAACGTGCTGGACGTGCGGTTGTCGGGCGGCGTCCCGGAGACGGTCGACGTCAGCGGGCACGTCCGGGTCGGTGCGCACCACGTGCGCGGCAGTGACGTCCAGTGGCTCCACGACGGCGACGTGCGGGGTACGCGGACCACGGCCACCATCGCTGTGGACGGCAGCGTGGAGGTGCTCTTCGCGCCGCGCGGATCCATGGCGTTCGGCTCCGTCGCCGGTCCGTCGTTCGTCGGCGGCATGTACGCCGACTCGACCACGTCGGTCATCGGCGACCCGTGGTGGTACAGCGTGTTCGGGGTGCGGGCAGCGGCGGACTTCGACGTCGACGGCTGGTTCCCCGTCGCGCCCGCCACGCTCCCGGTGTCGCGGGGCCCGTGGACCGACTCCTACAACAACTACGGGTTCTGGCCCGGACCGCGCATGGTGTCCGGTCCGCTGAAACCGGCCGTGGTCGGCGCCGCCTACGTCTCGTCCCTGAACCTCAGGACCGGCCAAAGCGCGACCGTGGGCCCGAGCGTCGTCGAGGGCGCCCTCCCACCGGGCCTGCTCATGATGCCGGAGACGGGCGTGCTGCGCGGCACCCCCACCGCCGCCGGCGAGTACAGGTTCACCGTGGAAGCCGGTGACGTCAGGGGGCACCGGGTGCGGGCCACGTTCACCCTGCCGGTGAACCCGGCGTAGGCGGGCGACTTCGAGGACCGGCTCCGGGCGCGCGTCGAGGACGGGCGCCCGGAGCCGGTCGCGTGATGGCCTGGTTGCCCGAGCACCGCGAGGTGTGGCGCGAGCGGGCTCTGGCGCGGCGGGGAGGGCCGGGCGTCGCCGACCTCCGAACGGCGGCTGACGGCGTCGGTGGAAGGCCCGGCCTCAGCGGTCGTCGAGGCGCTTGGCCTCTTCCGGGGTCGGCGCGGCGCCGCCGAGGTGGGCCGGTTGCCACCACTGGCCCTCGCCCGACTCCGGGTAACGGGCCTGGGCGTCGTCCAGCAGGTCCTGCATCCGCTCGCGCAGCGCGGCGTCCGTGGTCGGCTCCACCGGCTCGCCGACGATGATCGTGATCGGCACGTGCCGCTGGGTCAGCGACTTCGGCCTGCCCTTCGTCCACAGGCGTTGCGTGCCCCACACCGCCGTCGGCAGCAACGGCACACCGGCCTCGGCCGCCAGCCGCACCGCGCCGCTCTTCACGTCCTTGACCGTGAACGACCGGCTGATCGTGGCCTCGGGGAAGATCCCCACGACCTCACCGGACCGCAGCGCGTCCAGCGCCTGCTGGTAGGACGCCTGGCCGGCGGCCCGGTCCACCGGGATGTGGTGCATCCCGCGCATGAGCGGGCCGGACACGCGGTGCTTGAACACCTCGTGCTTGGCCATGAACCGGACCAACCTGCGCGCGGGCAGCGCGCCGTAGCCGGCGAAGATGAAATCGAGGTAGGAGACGTGGTTCGAGGCCAGCACGGCCCCGCCGGTGGTCGGCACGTGCTCCGCGCCCTCCACGGTGATCCGCATGTCGAGCACGCGGAACATCAGTTTGGCCGCGGCGATCACCGGCGGGTACACGCGATCTGGCATGAACCCCAGCGTACGTTACTCGTCAGTAGTGCGATCGTGTTCGCGCACCACCCGTGGAACGCCGGCCAGGTCCTCCTCATTGCACAGCAGCTTGAGGGCGTAGTACGGCGAACCCTTGGTGTCGTCGTAGTCCAGGTGGACCGCGATCACGTCGACCGCTTCACCGAGCCAGTCCTGTGTCTGCCGCAGCCAGGAGGCCGCGCGCTCCAACGCGCTCGGCAGGTCGTCGTCGCGGAACTCGACCGGCCGATAGGGGACCTCCTGCACGGTGTCCCGCTGGTTGGCAGGCATCGGTAGGTCTACCGCCACCCCGCTGTCGTTGAGTTCGAGTTGGATCGTTTCCTCGCTCACGCTCCCAGGGTTCCCCAACGCGAAACGCGCGGCAATAGATGTCGGTCATCCGAGGCTGACCGGCAACTCGGCCAGGCCGCTGACCAGGACCCTCCGCCAGGCCAGCTCCTCGACCGGTCGGGCCGCCCGCAGCCCCGGGAACCGCCGCAGCAGCACCAGCAGCGCCTCCTGGAGCTCGATCCGCGCCAACTGCGCGCCGAGGCAGAAGTGCGGGCCGATCCCGAGCGCCAGGTGCTGGTTGGGCGTGCGCGCGAGATCCAGCGCGTCCGGCTCGGCGAACGCGCGCGGGTCGCGGTTGGCCGAGCCGATGGACGCCATCACGCCCTCGCCCGCCCGCACGAGCACGCCCGCGACCTCCACGTCCTCCAGCGCCACCCGCAGCTGCCCGACCTCGCTGAGCCGGGTGAACCTCATCAGCTCCTCGACCGCGCTCGGCACCAGCGCCGGATCGCCGAGCAGCCGTTCCCACTGCGACCGGTCGCGCAGCAGGGTGGCGACGAAGCTGGTGATCTGGTTGGCCGACGTCTCGTGCCCCGCGACCAGCAGGTTCAACGCGAACGCGACCAGCTCGTCGTGCGTCAGCGACGTCGCGCACAGCTCGTCGAGCAGGTCGTCCGACCTCGGCTCCCGCCGTTTCGCCGCGACCAGGTCGCCCATGTACGCCAACAGGCTCTCCATCGCCGCCTCTACCCGCGGCCGCTCGGCCATCTCCAGGCTGTACGCCAGCTCGATCCACTCCCGGAACCGCTCGCGGTCCTCGTAGGGCACGCCGAGCAGCGTGCAGATGACCTGGATCGGCAACGGCAGCGCGTACACCTGCCGCAGGTCGGCGCCGTCCACCACGTCGTCGGCGAGCCGTTCGCACAGCTCGCGCACCCACGGCCGGGTCCGCGAGATCGTCCGGTGCGAGAACGCGCCGGACACGAGCTTGCGCAGCCGGGTGTGCTCGGGCGGGTCGGTGGTCGGCAGGGTGCCGGGCAGCGGCCGGGACACGCCGACCCTGGGCGCGCCCGCCGCCACGACGCCCGCCCGGGAGAACCTCGGGTCGGCCAGCACCAGCTTCACGTCGTCGTAGCGGGTGACCAGCCACACCTCGGCGCCCGCGAGCGTGCGGACCCGGACCACCGGCGACTCGTCCCGCAGCCGCGCCCACGTCGGCGAGGGGTCGAAGGCGAAGGCGTCGGCGAAGGGGATGTCGAGGACGTCGTCCGTCATGACCTCAACGCTAGGAGCCGAGGGGAGCGCAGTGCCAGCGCCATCCGGTGCGCTTCGGCAGGTCGTCGAGCGGCACGCGGCCGTTCGCCCACAGCAGCGTCCGCGCCGGGTCGCCGCCGGTCGGCGCCTCGGGGAACATCCGGACCAGCACCTTGCGCGCGAGGTCGGGCGGGATCGCGAACTCGCACCCGAGGCCGCGGGCCGCGTCGTGGGTGTGCACCAGCATCTCGTCGCACCCCATGCCGGCGAACCCCGCCGCGTCCGCCAGGCCCCACGGGTGCCAGCCCAGGGCGTCCGCCGGTGTCGCGTCGACCACCGCCGCCAGCACCGCCGCGAACGACCGCAGCGTGCGCACCAGGTCGGCGGGCGAGGAGTCGGGTCGCACTCCCACCTCGGCCGTGCTCAGCTCGACGGGTCCGGCGGCGAGGTCCGCGGCGTACCAGAGCAGGCAGTCGCAGGCGTGGGCGACGGTCTGCGCGACCGTCCAGTCCATGCCCGGCACGGCCACCGCCCAGTCCCGATCCGCCACGCCGTCGAGGAACGCCGCGCACCGCTCGGCGACCTCCATCACGTCCCGCCCGTCCACCACCGAAAACTCCCTCGCGTCGAGCCGACCTCGCGGGTGACCATTCCAGACATGTACGACATCCGTCCCGCCGCCCAGGACGACCTGGACGCCGTCCTCGCGCTGGTCCTGCGGTTGCAGGCCGACGACGCGCACCACATCGGCTACCTCGGCGAGACGCTCGGCGACATCTCCGCGGAGCTGGCCGAGTTCGAGCCGGACTGGGCCGCGTGCACCGTGGTCGCCACCGACGACTCGGGCTGGGTCGTCGGCGCGCTCAGCGTCGAGGTCGACGCCGAGTCCGGCCGCGCCTACCTGCACGGACCGTTCGTCGACGTGCCGGTCAACCACCCGGCGGGCAGCCGGATCTGGGACCAGACCGCCGACGCGCTCTATTCGGCGGCCCTACCGCTGCTCGACGGCGTCACCGACCGCGAGCTGCTCGGCCACACCGGGCACCGGCGGCTGGCCGCGTTCGCCGAGCGGCACCGCTTCGCCGCCGCGCGGGCGTGCGGCATCCACGTCCTCGACGGCGACGGCCTGCGCGGCCTGCTGCTGCGCGAGGCGAGCTGCCCGCGCACCGGCCCGGCCCGCGAGATGCGGGTCCTGCCGACCGACCGCGCCGTGCACGAGGCGGTGGCCGTGCTGCACGAGCGGTGCTTCCCCAAGACCTACCTGTCCGGGCGCAAACTCGTGGACGCCGCCCGACGGCACACCGTGGTGGTGGCCATGGACGGCGACCGCGTGCTCGGCTACGCCTCGGGCAAGGCCGAGCCGAGCGAGTTCTACCTGGACTTCGTGGCCGTGGAACCGGACGTGCGCGGGCAGGGCGTCGGCGCGGCGCTGGTCACCGAGCTGGTCTGGAAGCTGGCGGAGAAGTCCGGGGCACGACCGCAGGCCGCCGCCGCGATACTGGCCGGCAACCGCTCCTCCCAACGGCTCTTCGACCGGCTCGGCTTCCGCCTCCACCTCGAACTCGTCGCCTACCGCGCCAACGCCGCCTGAGCGCCGACCAGGGCGGACTAGGACGCCTTGGCCGACACCACGTCGCCCTGCACGTCCGGCGGCTGGTAACCCTTGTGCCGCAACGACATCAAGCCGCCCACGACCAACGTCACCAGCACCCCGAGCACCGTGTACCAGGGGTAGGCCAGCGACACGATCTTCTGCGCGGGCGCCGCCGGCGAGAAGTCGATCGCCAGGGTCGCCTCCGGCCCGACGAACTTCACGCCCAGGATCACGAAGGCCATCACGACCACCGTGACGACGAACGCGACGATCGCGTCGAGCTCCTTGGCCTTGCGGAACACCAGCCCGAGCAGGAACGCGCCGAGCAGCGCGCCGTAGGTGAACCCGGCGATCGACAGGCCCTGCTCCACGATCGGGTTGCCGCGGCGGGTGAGCGTGGCGAACAGCCCGGCGCACACGATCAGCAGCCCGGCCCAGACCACCGTCCAGATCCGACCCTGCTTGAACACCTCCGCCTCGCTCATCGGCCGCCGCACCACGCGCTGCACGATGTCCGTCACGGTCGAGGAGGCCAGCGCGCCCAACGACGACGACAGCGCCGCCGCCAGGATGCCCGCGATCACGAACCCGGACAGGCCCGACGGCATGTCGTTGACGATGAAGTTGGCGAACAGCTCGTCGTTGTTGTTGAGCCCGAGGTCCTTGACCGGGTTGGCCGCCTTGTAGAACGCCCACAGCATCACGCCGATGAACAGGAACAGCGCGAACTGGAGGAACACCACGACACCGCTGGCGATCAACGCCTTCTGCGCCGAGCGCACGTCCTTCGTGGCCATCAGCCGCTGCACGATGAGCTGGTCCGCGCCGTGCGAGGCCATGGACAGCACCGCGCCGCCGATGAACGCGACGACGATCGCGTAGGGCGAGGTGAACGCGCTGGCGTTGAAGTCGAGGACCTGGAACTTGCCCGCGTCGGCGGCACTGGCGAACCACCCGTCGGGCAGCTTGCCGTTCAGCACCAGGATCACCGCGAACGCGCCGACGACGTACCAGAGCATCTGGATCGCGTCGACCCACACCACGGCCCGCACGCCGCCGAGGAAGCTGTAGACGACCATCGCGACGCCGAGCGCCGCCACGATCACCCAGTACGACACGTCCACGCCGTACGCGACGAGCACGACCTTGATCGGGATGGCGGTGGCGAACAGCCGCAGGCCGTCCGCCAGCAGCCGGGTGACGAGGAACGTCAGCGAGGCCGTGCTCTGGATGTTGCGCCCGAACCGCTTGCCGAGGAAGCCGTACGCGGTGATCAGCTCGCCCGCGATGTACTTCGGCAGCAGCACGAACGACACCACGATCCGGCCGATCAGGTAGCCGATGGCCAGCGACAGGAACGTCATCGTCCCCAGGTAGGCGACCGTCGGCACGCTCAGCACGGTCAGCGTGGACGTCTCCGCCGACACCACCGACACGCACACGACCCACCACGAGATGCGGCGCTCGCTGACGAAGTAGTCGGTGGCGGAGCGCTGGCGCCCGGCGATCCACACGCCCAGCAGCGGCATGCCCACCAGGAACAGCACGATGATGCCGACATCAAGTGCGCGCATGGCCTCTCCCATCCGACTGCCTCTCACGGCGGCCGATCGTCAATCCCGTCACGGCGGTGATCACGGGCTCGGGCAGGCGCAGCGGGTAGCGGCCGGGGGTGATCGACCCCAGCGGGCGCGGGCCGGCGGCGCCGGTGGCGGACGGCACGTTCGCGGGCAGACCGTGCCAGGTCAGGAAGCCGAGCAGGGCGGCGAGGTAGGCCTCCTTGCCCGCGGCGGGCAGCCCCAGCTCGTCGCTCGTGCGCAGGTCCACGAGCCGTCCCAACGACTCGACCAGCACGGGGTTGCGCATCCCGCCGCCGGAGCCGATGACGGTGCCCTCGCACTCGGCGGCGATCGTGCGCGCGGTGAGCTCGGTCAGCGTGGCCAGCAGGTCCTCGGCGGGCATGGTCAGGCCCTCGGTGACGCGGTCCAGGTAGGCGCGGTTGAAGTGCTCCTTGCCGGTCGACTTGGGCGCGGGGAGGCCGTAGTACGGGTCGGCCAGCAGGCGGTCGAGCAGCTCGGCGCGCACCCGGCCGCGACCGGCGAACTCGCCGTCGGTGTCCTGGTTCCGCAGGCCGCCGGACAGGACGGTCATCGCGGCGTCCATCAGCGCGTTGCCCGGTCCGGTGTCGTAGGCGATCACACCTTCGGGCGAAACCTTGGTGACGTTGGCGATGCCGCCGATGTTCAACGCGGTCGCCGGCCCGTCGAAGTCGGCCAGCCACAGCGCGTCCAGGGTGCTCGCCAGCGGCGCGCCGTGACCGCCCGCGGCGACGTCGCGGACCCGCAGGTCGGAGACGACCGGCAGGCCGGTGGCTTCGGCTATCCACGCGGGCTGGCCGAGCTGGAGCGTGCCGAGGCAGCGGCCGTCCTCGACCCAGTGGTGCACGGTCTGGCCCAGCGACGACACCAGGTCGCCCTCGTACCGGGCGGCGACCTCGGCGAACGCCTGGCCGAGCCGGGTGTCGAGCGCGCACAGCTCGGCGGCGCTGGTCGGCGGCCTGCGCAGGTCCTCCGGGAACGGGTGCTCGGCGTGCTCGACCGGGGTCAGCACGACCGTGCGGCCGGCCAGGGACAGGTCGGCGACGGCCACGTCGATGGCGTCCATCGACGTGCCCGAGATGAGCCCGATCACCTTCACGCCCTGTGGTCTATTCCACACTGCACGCTCGCGCAAGAGTGTTCGTTGGAAAGTTGCCTGAAATCAACCTGGTTCGTTGATCGCCAACATATGGTGGCGTGCGAGGATTGCGCCGTGTCCACCACGTCCCTGATCTGGATCATCGTCGTCGTCGCGGCCCTGCTCGCGGTCGCCCTCGTGACGGGCGTCGTGCTGGCGCGGCGCCGGCGGATCAGCCTCACCGAGCCCGAGCAGGACAAGCAGGACAAGCCGGCCAAGGGCGGTTACCAGGCCGGCGGCGCCATCACGTTCAACGCGACCGCGCCGCCGGTGGCGGAACCGACCAGGCCGGCCGAGCCCGTGGAGCGCGCCGGCGCGTCGCCCGCTGCCACGCCCGCTCCCGTCGAGCACCCGGTCGCCGAGCGGACCGAGGTCGACGGCCAGCCGGGCGTCGGTGACGACGCGGCGGTGCCGCGCGACTCGGTCAAGCGCGGGTTCGTCGAGGTCGAGCTGCCCGAAGAGGCTTCCGAGATCGAGGAGATCGAGCCGACCTCCGGTCGGTTGGAGCGCCTGCGCGGACGGCTGTCGCGGTCGCGGTCGACGTTCGGGCAGAGCCTGCTGGGGCTGCTCGGCGCGGGTGACCTGGACGAGGACTCGTGGACGGACATCGAGGACACGCTGCTGATGGCGGACCTCGGCGCGGCGATCACGGACCAGATCGTGACGGCGCTGCGCGAGCAGATCGTGGCGCGTGGCGTGCGCACGTCCGAGGACGCGCGGGCGTTGCTGCGGGACGTGCTGGTCGACGCGCTGCACCCGGAGATGGTTCGCGCGGTGAACGCGCTGCCGCACGCCGACGGCGCGTCCGGGCCGAAGCCCGCCGTGGTGCTGGTGGTGGGCGTGAACGGCGTGGGCAAGACCACGACGACGGGCAAGCTGGCCCGGGTGCTGGTGGCCGACGGCCGCACGGTGCTGCTGGGCGCGGCGGACACCTTCCGCGCGGCGGCGGCCGATCAGCTGGAGACGTGGGGTTCGCGCGTGGGCGCGACGACCGTGCGGGGGGCCGAGGGCGCGGACCCGGCTTCGGTGGCGTTCGAGGCGGTCAAGCGCGGCGTCGTCGACGGCGTGGACACCGTGCTGATCGACACGGCGGGCCGGCTGCACACCAAGACCGGCCTGATGGACGAGCTGGGCAAGGTCAAGCGCGTGGTGGAGAAGCAGGCGGAGGTGGACGAGGTGCTCCTCGTGCTCGACGCCACCACCGGGCAGAACGGCCTGACCCAGGCGCGGGTGTTCGCCGAGGTGGTCGACGTGACCGGCATCGTGCTGACCAAGCTGGACGGCACCGCCAAGGGCGGCATCGTGTTCCAGGTCCAACGCGAGCTGGGCGTGCCCGTGAAGCTCGTGGGCCTCGGCGAGGGCGCCGACCACCTGGCCCCCTTCGAACCGACCGCCTTCGTCGACGCCCTCCTCAACTGACCCCGCGCGTCCTACCTCCGGACCGCGCGCGGTCTGGGGTGGGTCAGGTGGGGGAGCTGGTGGAGAGGCGGGTGGCGGTGGCCAGGACTTCCGGGATGATCCGGGGCAGCGAGTCCTTGGTCAGGCGGCTGTCGGGGCCCGAGACGGAGACGGCGGCCAGGGTCGGTGCGCCGTGCAGCGGAACGGCGACGCAGCGCACGCCCAGCTCCTGCTCGCTCTCGTCCAGCGCGTAGCCCTGTTCGGCGATCTGGTCCAACGACGCCAGCAGCACGTCCGGGTCGGTGATGGTGTTCGGCGTGTACGCGGGCAGGCCGGTGCGGGCCAGCAGGGCGCGCACCTCGTCGCGCGGCAGCTGCGACAGCATCGCCTTGCCCACGCCCGTGCCGTGCGGCAGCAGCCGCCGACCCACCTCGGTGAACATCCGCATCGAGTGCCGTGACGGCACCTGCGCCACGTACACCACCTCGTCACCGTCCAGCACGGCCAGGTTCGCGGTCTCCTCCACCTGGTCCACCAACTGCGCCAGCAACGGCCGCGCCCACGTGCCGAACTGCCGCGACGCGCTCTCGCCGAGCCGGATCAGCCGGGACCCGAGCGTGTACCGGCGGTTGCTGTTCTGCCGCACGTACCCCAGCGTGACAAGGGTGCGGATCAGCCGGTGGATGGTCGGCAGCGGCAGGCCGGAGGTGGCGGCGAGCTCGGACAGGCTCGCCTCGCCACCCGCGTCGGCCAGGCGTTCCAGCAGGTCGAAGGCGCGTTGGAGCGACTGGACGCCGCCCGTGGACTCTCGTGCCACCGACACCACTCCTTCGTTGCCGTTCCGCGTGGTGAAAACTATAGTCCGCGAAGTAGAAACCGACTCGGAACGAGGTGGGCTTCCATGTCCGGTGTTCGCGTCCTCGGTGGCGAAGTCGAGCGCGGGGACGAGATCCTCACGCCGGACGCGCTGGAGTTCGTGGCCGAGCTGCACCGCGCGTTCGCGCTCGAGCACGCCGCCCTGATGCGCCGCCGCGCGGACCGCCGCCCGCTGGGCTTCCTGCCGGAGACGAAGGCGATCCGCGACGGTGACTGGCGGGTCGCCGAGGCGCCCGAGCCGCTGCGCGACCGGCGGGTGGAGATCACCGGCCCCACCGAGCGCAAGATGACCGTCAACGCGCTGAACTCCGGCGCGAAGGTCTGGCTGGCCGACCTGGAGGACGCCAACACCCCGCACTGGCACAACGTCGTCTCCGGCCAGGTCAACCTCTACGACGCGGCCCGCGGCACGGTCGAGCACACCTCGCCGGAGGGCAAGCACTACACCCTGCGCGACGACGTGGCCCGGCCGACGATCGTGGTCCGCCCCCGCGGCTGGCACCTGCCCGAGCGGCACGTCGAGGTCGACGGCAGGCCCGCCATCGGCGCGCTGGTCGACTTCGGCCTGCACTTCTTCCACAACGCCGAACTCGGCCGGCCGTACTACTACCTGCCGAAGATGGAGAGCCACCTCGAAGCCCGGCTCTGGAACGACGTCTTCACCGCCGCCCAGCGCCGGCTCGGCGTCCCGCACGGCACGATCCGCGCGACCGTGCTGATCGAGACGATCCCCGCCGCGTTCGAGATGGACGAGATCCTCTACGAGCTGCGCGAGCACGCGTCCGGCCTGAACGCGGGCCGCTGGGACTACCTGTTCAGCGTCATCAAGTACTTCCGCGACGCCGGCCGGGACTTCGTGCTGCCCGACCGCAACAGCATCACGATGACCGTGCCGTTCATGCGCGCCTACACCGAACTGCTGGTGCGCACCTGCCACAAGCGCGGCGCGTTCGCGATGGGCGGCATGGCGGCGTTCATCCCGAACCGGCGCGACCCGGAGGTCACCCGCGCGGCGCTGGCGAAGGTGCGCGACGACAAGCGGCGCGAGGCGGGCGACGGGTTCGACGGCTCGTGGGTGGCGCACCCCGACCTGGTGCCGGTGTGCGCGGAGATCTTCGACCAGAAATTCTCCGACAAGCCCAACCAGCTCGACGAGCTGCGGCCCGAGGTGTCCGTCACCGCCGAGCAGCTGCTGGACTTCAAGTCGGCCGGCGGCGGCGCGACGCGCGCGGGCGTGGAGTCCGCCGTGGACGTCGGCGTGCGGTACCTGCTGTCCTGGCTGGGCGGCAACGGCGCGGCGGCCATCCACAACCTGATGGAGGACGCCGCCACCGCCGAGATCTCCCGCTCGCAGCTGTGGCAGTGGGTGCACAACGACGTCGTGCTGGACGACGGCACGCCCGTCACCGCCGAGCTGGTCCGCACCGTGCTCGCGCAGGTGCGGGACAAGCTCGAGGGCGAGCACCTCGACCTGGCCGTGGAGCTGTTCGAGCAGGTCGCGCTGTCCGACGAGTTCGTGGACTTCCTGACCCTGCCCGCCTACGAGCGGATCGGCTGACGGTGCCGCGCACGTCGTTGTCGGCCGACGCGGTGCGCGCGGTCACCGCGCGGCTGTCCGATGTGGAGCTTCGTGCGCCGGCGGGTCGCCAACCCGTGCACACCTGCTACGTGCCCGCCGACCGGGTGAGCCCGGCCACGCTCGGCGACTGGGGCGCGCAAGCGCTTGCGGCGCTGGACGAGCACGCGCCGCACGGCCTGGCGGACGTGCTCGACCTCGCGCCGGACGTGGCGGAGGTCGTGCACGGGCGCGTGCGGGCGAAGCTGGGCGGCGAACCGGTGGAGGACCTGCGGATCGACTTCGAGGACGGCTACGGCGTCCGCTCCGACGCGGAGGAGGACTCCGACGCCGAGCGCACCGCGCTCGTCGTGCGGGACTGGCTGCGCGACGGCACGGCGCCGCTGCGGTTCGGGCTGCGGATGAAGTCGTTCGACACGAGGGCCCTGCGCGAGCGCGGCATCCGGACGCTGGACGTCTTCCTCACCGCGCTGGGCGAGGCGCCCGAGGGCTTCGTGATCACGTTCCCGAAGGTCACCTCGGTGGCGCAGGTGGAGGTGCTCGGCGACGTCCTGGACCTGTTCGGGCTGCCGCTCCGGTTCGAGGTCCAGGTCGAGACGACGCAGTCGATCGTCGACCGCGAAGGCCGGTTGGCCCTGCCCCGGTTCATCGAGGCGGGCCGCGGCCGGGTCACCGGGCTGCACTTCGGCACGTACGACTACACGGCGGCCTGCGGCCTGGGCGCGGCGCACCAGCACCTGGCGCACGGGGCGTGCGACTTCGCGCGCAACGTGATGCAGGTGTCCGCGGCCGGCACGGGCGTCGCGCTGTCGGACGGTTCCACCAACGTGCTGCCGGTCGGCGAGGACGTGCACGAGGGCTGGCGCACGCACTACCGGCTGGTGCGGCGTTCGTTGGCGCACGGCTTCTACCAGGGCTGGGACCTGCACCCGGCGCAACTGGTGACCAGGTACGCGGCCGTGCACGCGTTCTACCTGGAAGGGGTGGACGCGGACGCGCGCCGGCTCAAGGCGTACGTGGCGCGGGCCGGCGGCTCGGTGCTGGACGAGCCCGCGACCGCGCAGGCGCTGTCCACGTCGTTTCTCCGCGCCTTGGACTGCGGTGCCCTGGACGAGGACGAAGTCCACCGTGCGACGGGACTCACCGTGACCGAATTGCAGGCTCTAGCCAGAAGAGAGTGATCGTGGCATCGCTGGATGGGGTGATCCTCAAACCAGCGAAAAGCCGAATCACGCGACACCGGTCAGTGTGTGTCCATGACCATGCGAGCCGGGTTGTGGACCGGGCTGCCGGACCTGGAGCGGGCGGAGTTCCGCTACCAGGTGGTGGCGTGCGCGGCGGACGTGGACGTGCTGATCGCCGCCCTGGCGCGGCCCGAGTGCAACGACGGGATGCTGGAGCACTTCGGCCGCGCGCCCGACGCCGAGGGGGAGAGCGACCACAACCTGGTGCTCGCCGTCCGCGGCGCGTGGGGCTACCTGAACTACGTGGACGACGAGTTCACCGGCTGGCCCAAGGGCGAGCCGGACGCGCCGTACGTGGACGAGACCTACACCGACTTCCCGCCGGGCGTGGCCGTGCCGCTGACGACGTACCGCGAGATCCTGCTGGAGTTCATGTTCACCGCCCGCCGGCCGACCGTCGTGGACTGGTACGAGGAGGCCGACCTGTTCCACGCCTGGCGGTTGCAGCGCATGGCCCTGCACAAGAAGGTGACGGGCCACTAGACCGTGCTCCCCGGTCCGGGAGCACGGTCCGCGACCCGCTTTCAGAACGTCGGCAGGGTGTGCCAGGCCGAGCCGGCGTCCTCCGCGTCGTCACGCAGCACGGCGCCCTCGATCAGCCCGTACGGCCGGTCGGCGGCGTAGAACACCTCGTTGTCGTTCTCCAGCCCGAACGGCGACAGGTCCACCGCGAAGTGGTGCTTGTTCGGCATCGACAGCCGCACCTCCGCCACCTCCGGCCGGGCCCGCAGCACCGCCTCGCCCATCGCGTACAGGGTCTGCTGCAACGACAGGCTGTGCTTGGCCGCGAACGCGGCCAGCAGCAGCCGGCGGATCTCGGCGAAGCTCTTCGCCCAGTCGATCCCGTCGCCCTGGTAGCGCCACCGCGCGGTGACCGAGGTGGCCAGGATCCGGTCGTAGGTCTCCTTCAACGTCGTGTACTCGTCACGCGGGAAGCCGTGGAACTCCGACCCGGTCGACTTGAGCACCACCATGTCCCGCACGCCCGACACCACCCACGCGCGCTCGCCCTCGACCGTCACCGCGGTCGTGCGCTTCTCGTTGCTGCCTTGCACGAACGAGTGGTCGTTGCCCTCGATGCGCTCCCACGCGTGCTCGTCGACGAGCACGCGGGCGCCGGTGATCGCCTCCTGCGACGAGACGAAGTGCCGGCCCAGGCGCAGCGCGAAGTCCTCGATCTCGCCGACCGGCGCCTGCTTGGCGAAGGCGTAGACGGTGTTCTTCTGCGTGTCGGTCGCCAGCACCTTCGAGTTGTCGCCGGTCAGGTGGGTGTCCGCCAGGTCGCCGCGCAGGGAGGTGCCGACCGTGAGGTCCTTGATGGTGTGCACGGGGCCGTTGCGGGTCACCGTGACGAGGCGGTTCTCCGCCTTCCCGTACTGGTTGGGCCCCAGGACGATGGCCATCGGTCAGCTCCCTCGGTAGGTCGTGAACGCGTACGGGCTCAACAGGATCGGCACGTGCAGGTGCGGCGGGTCGCCGGTGACCCGGAACGCGACGGTGACCTCCGGGTAGAACGGCGTGTCGACCTCGAACGTCAGCCGGTGCACGCCGGGCGACAGCTCGCGCGCGAACCGCAGCCGGCCGTCGTCGTCGGTGACGCCCTCGGCCAGCACCTCGCCGTCGCGCGCCAACCGGACCGGCACGCCGACGCGCGGCCGGCCGGCCTCGGCGTCGAGCACGTGGGTGGACAGCGTCGTCATGCCAGCACCTTCCTCAGCCGCAGCGCCGCGATCTTCGCCAGCTCCCGGTTCACCACGCGCAGCTCCACGTCCGGCGGGTTGGCCATCCTCTCGGCCAGGTCGGCCAGCATCCGCTCACCGCTCAGCCCGGTCGCGCACACCAGGTAGATGTGCCCGAACCGGTCCTCGTAGGCGGCGTTGGCGGCGAAGAGCCGGTCGCCGAGGGACGCGCCGACGCCGGACTGCTCGTCGGCCGACCACTTCGCGGCCACCCCGCCCCCCGAGGCCTGCTCCCCGATGCGCGGGTGACCGCCGATGGCGGTCAGGACCTCGTCGTCGGTCAGGTCCGCGTGCCGGTCCGAGGCGGCGAGCAGCGCGTCCACGTCGGCGTAGGGGCGGCCGGCGAGCAGCGCGTCGACCCAGCGCGGCACGGCGAGGCAGTCGGTGAGCAGGGGGCGGAGCTCGGCCGCGGGCGCGGAGTTGAACCCTTCCAGATCGGGCACCAAGGCTCCCTTTTCTGTATCGCGGAATCACCTTTCCGCAAGGAGGGACGGTACGAGCGCGCCTCCGAGCGTGTCAACAGTCTTGCGCCGCCGTCGAGGACCTGCCTAGTCTCTCGATGTACGGAAGTTAGCTTCCGCATTGTGGAAGGAAGCTCCTCATGCGCTACGACGTCAACCTGTCGATCCTGTTCACCGACCTACCGGTGCTGGAACGACCCGCCGCGGCTCGGGCGGCCGGGTTCGACGCGGTCGAGTTCTGGTGGCCGTTCGCCGAAGCCGTGCCCCCGTCCCGCGAGATCGAGGCGTTCGAGGCGGCCGTCGCCGACGCGGGCGTGCGGCTCGTCGGGCTCAACTTCTTCGCGGGCGACCTGCCCGCCGGCGACCGGGGCCTGGTGGCGTGGCCCGGGAGGCAGTCGGAGTTCCGCGCCAACGTCGAGATCGCGGCCGGCATCGCGGGCCGGCTCGGCTGCCGCGCGTTCAACGCCCTGCACGGCAACTTCCCCACCACGGACACCGCGCTGGACAACCTCGCGTACGCCGCCGACGTGGCCGCGGAGATCGGCGCGGTGGTCCTGGTGGAGCCGCTCTCCGGCGCGCCGGAGTACCCGCTGCTCACCGCCGCGGACGCGCTGGAGGTCGTCGACCAGGTCGGCCGCGACAACGTGGCGCTGCTGGCCGACCTCTACCACCTCGCCGTCAACGGGGACGACCTCGACGCCGTCGTCTCCGACCACGTGGACCGCATCGGCCACGTGCAGATCGCCGACGCGCCGGGCCGCGGCGAGCCGGGCACGGGACAGCTCGACGTCTTCGGCTACCTGGCCAAGCTCGAGGCCAACGGCTACCAGGGCTACGTCGGCCTGGAGTACCACGCGCGGACCGGCGGCTTCGACTGGCTCACCGAGGAGGGACGGCGATGAGCAGGATCGGGTTCATCGGCCTGGGCATCATGGGCACGCCCATGTCCGCGCACCTGGTCGCCGCGGGGCACCGGGTCACCGGCTTCGACCTGAGCCGGGACGCGCTCGACAAGCTGACCGCGGCGGGCGGCACGGCGGCGGCGAGCGCGCGTGACGCGGTGGCGGACGCCGAAGTCGTCATCACCATGCTGCCCGACCACCCGCAGGTGGAAGACGTCGTCCTGGGCACGGTCCTCGACGCGGTCGACCGGGGTGCGCTCCTGGTCGACATGAGCACCATCCGCCCGGAGACGTCCCTCGCCGTGGCCGAGGAGGGCGCGAAGCGCGGCGTCCGCGTGCTCGACGCGCCGGTGTCCGGCGGTGAGACCGGCGCGCGGCAGGCCACCTTGTCGATCATGGTCGGGGGTGGCGAGGCCGACTTCGCCGCCGCGAAACCGGTCCTCGACGTGCTGGGCAAGACCGTCGTCCACGTCGGCCCGCACGGCGCGGGCCAGGTGGTGAAGGCCGCGAACCAGCTCGTGGTCGGCGGCATCTACGCCCTGGTGGCCGAGGCGATCGTGCTGCTGGAGGCCTCCGGGGTGGACGCCAAGGCGGGTCTGGACGTCCTCGCCGGCGGGCTGGCCGCCAACCGGGTCCTGGACCTCAAGCGCGACGCGATGATCGCGCGCGAGTTCCAGCCGGGTTTCCGCATCGACCTGCACCACAAGGACATGGGGATCGCGCTGGCCGCGGCCCGCCAGGTCGACCTCGCACTACCGGTGACGGGGCTGATCGCCCAGCTCATCGCGTCCGGCCGGGCACAGGGGTACGGATCCCTCGACCACTCGGCGTTGTTGAAGGTCATCGAGAACCTGTCCGGGAGGGCCTGATGGCTCGGGTACCCGTCATGCAAGCGGTCGTGGAGGTCCTCAAGAGCGAGGGGGTCGACACGGTCTTCGGCTGCCCCGGAGCGGCGATCCTGCCGCTCTACAAGGCGATGGAGGAAGACGGCGCGATCGAGCACCTGATCGTGCGGCACGAGGAAGGCGCCACGCACATGGCCGACGGCTGGTCGCGCACGACCGGCAACGTCGGCGTGGCCATCGGCACGTCCGGCCCGGCCGGCACCAACATGATCACCGGCCTCTACACCGCGCAGGCCGACTCCGTGCCGATCCTGTGCGTCACCGGGCAGGCGGCCACGTCCAAGCTGCACCAGGAGGCGTTCCAGGCGGTCGACATCGTGGCGGTCGCCGCGCCCGTGACCAAGTGGGCGGTGCAGGTCAAGGAGGCCGCGCAGGCGCCGTGGATCTTCCGGGAGGCGTTCCGGATCGCGCGGTCCGGCCGGCCGGGACCGGTGCTGATCGACCTGCCGATCGACGTGCAGAAGCAGGAGATCGAGTGGGACCACACCATCGACGCGCCGCTGCCCGTCACCCGGCCGCAACCGCACCCGGCCCGCGTGGCCCGGGCGTTGGACCTGCTCCTGGCCGCCGAACGGCCGTTGCTCCTCGCGGGCGGCGGCGTGATCCTCGCCGAGGCGCACGAGGAGCTGCTGGCGGTGGCCGAGCACCTGAACGTGCCGATCCAGGCCACGTTGATGGGCAAGGGCGCGGTCGACGAGGACCACCCGCTGTACGCGGGCATGACGGGCATCCAGACGTCCCAGCGGTACGGCAACGCGTCGTTCCTGGAGAGCGACCTGGTGGTGGCGCTGGGCGCGCGCTTCGGCGACCGGCACACGGGTGACCTGGCGACGTACCGGGGCGACCGGAAGTTCGTCCACGTCGACGTCGAGCCGACGCAGCTCGGCAAGGTCTTCGGGCCCGACCTGGGCGTGGTCTCGGACGTGAAGGCGTTCCTGCGGGCGTTGCTCACCCTGGCGAAGGCCAGGACCGGTCCCCGGCCGGACAACGCCTGGACGGCGCGGACCCGCGAGCTGAAGGCGACCCTGTTGCGCCGCGAGGACTTCGACACCGTGCCGGTGAAAGCGCCGCGGGTGTTCAAGGAGATCAACGAGTTCTACGGCCCGGACACCTACTTCGTCACCGCGATCGGGCTTTACCAGATCTGGTCCGGCCAGCACCAGAAGGCGCACAAACCCCGGCACTACCAGGTGTGCGGGCAGGCCGGGCCGCTCGGCTGGGAGATACCGGCCGCGATCGGCGTGAAGAAGGCGCTCAAGGACACCGACCCGGCCGCCGAGGTGGTGGGGATCGTCGGGGACTACTCGTTCCAGTTCCTGGTGGAGGAGCTGGCCGTCGGCGCCCAGTACGACGTGCCGTTCGTGCTGATCATGCTGAACAACGAGTACCTGGGCCTGATCCGGATGGCCGAGGACCACGGCGGCTACGACATGGAGTACCAGGTCGACATCCATTACGACACCGTCGGGTCGGACAACGTCAAGATCATGGAGGCCTACGGGTGCTCCGGCACCAGGGTCACCGAGCCGGGGCAGATCCGGGAGGGCCTGGCGTGGGCGCGCAAGGAGGCCGAGCGCACCAGCCGTCCCGTCCTGGTCGAGATCATGATCGAACGCGAGGGCAACACCGCCAACGGCACGTCGATCGCCGCCGTTCGCGAGTACGAAGAGGTGCCGTGACGGGGCACGTCGTCGTCGCGCCCGACAAGTTCAAGGGCACGCTCACCGCGCCGCGCGTGGCCGCCGCCGTCGCGCACGGCCTGCGGGACGTGGTCCCCGACCTGGACGTGCGCTGCCTGCCGGTGGCCGACGGCGGCGACGGCACGGTGGACGCCGCCGTCGCCGCCGGGTTCGTCCGGGTCGGCCGGTGGGTCACCGGACCCGTCGGCAGGCCGGTCCCGGCGAGCTTCGCGGTGCGCGGCGACACGGCGGTGGTCGAGGTGGCCGCGGCCGCCGGCTCCGCCCTGCTGGACCGTCCCGCTCCGATGACGGCGACCAGCAGGGGCGTCGGCGAGCTGCTGCGCTCCGCCCACGACCTGGGCTGCCGACGGCTGGTCCTGGGCGTGGGCGGCAGCGCGTGCACCGACGGCGGCAAGGGGATGCTCGACGGGCTCGGCGGTCGGGACCTGCGCGACGTCGAGCTGATCCTGGCCACCGACGTCGACAACCCCCTCCTGGGGCCGCACGGCGCGGCGGCGGTCTACGGCCCGCAGAAGGGCGCGACCCCGCGCCAGGTCGAGGAGCTGGAGGCCAGGCTCCGGGACTGGGCCGACGAGGTCGACCCGTCCTACGCCGACCACCCCGGCGCGGGCGCGGCCGGCGGCATCGGGTTCGCCGCGCTGGCCGTGCTCGGCGCGACCAGGCGAGCGGGCATCGACGTGGTGCTCGACCTGGTCGGGTTCGCCGACCACCTGCCCGGCGCCCGGCTGGTGATCACCGGCGAGGGCTCGCTCGACCACCAGACCGCGCGCGGCAAGGCGCCGGCGGGCGTGGCGAGGGCGGCGGGCGGCGTGCCCGTCGTGGCGGTGGCCGGCCGGTGCGCCGTCGACCCGGCGGAGCTCGGCCTCGACGCCGCCTACGCCCTGCTGGACGTCGAGCCCGACCTGCGGCGCTGCCTGGCCGAACCGGAACCGGTCCTGCGACGTCTGGCCGGTCGCATCGCCGCCGACCGGCTGGGAGAGTGACGTGCATGGACCTGGTGCTGCGCGCTGCCCGAGTGATCACGCCGGACGGCGAACGCCGCGCCGACGTCGGCGTCGCGGACGGTCGGATCGTCGAGGTGGCCGACCGCCTGGACGCCGGGACCGTCGTGACGCTCGCCGACGACGAAGTGCTGCTGCCCGGCCTGGTCGACACGCACGTCCACGTGAACGACCCGGGCCGCAGCGACTGGGAGGGCTTCGAGAGCGCGACCAGGGCGGCGGCGGCCGGCGGCGTCACCACGATCATCGACATGCCGCTCAACAGCCTGCCGCCGACGACCACCGTCGCCGCCCTGAAGGCCAAGCGGGAGGCGGCGCGGGACAAGGCGCACGTGGACGTCGGGTTCTGGGGCGGCATCGTGCCGACGAACCTGGACGACCTGGAGGAGTTGCACGACGCCGGCGTGTTCGGCTTCAAGTGCTTCCTGATCCACTCGGGCGTGGACGAGTTCCCGCACGTCAGCGAGGACGAGCTGCGCGCGGCCCTGCTGCGGCTGCGCGGACGTGACGCCCTCACGATCGTGCACGCCGAGGACCCGCTCGAGGTCACCGACCCCGGTCCCGGCTACCGCGCCTTCCTCGACTCCCGACCGCACCGGGCCGAGCAGCACGCCATCACCACCGTGGTCGACCTGGCCAACGAGACCAAGGCCAGGCTGCACGTGCTGCACCTGTCCAGCGGCGAGGCGGTGCGGCAGGTGCGGATCGCCAAGGACCTCGGGCTGCGGCTGACCGCCGAGACGTGCCCGCACTACCTGACGTTCGTCGCGGAGGAGATCGGCGACACCGCCACGGAGTTCAAGTGCTGCCCGCCGATCCGTGACGCGGCCAACCGCGAGCAGCTCTGGCGCGCGTTGGGCGAGAACCTGATCGACCTGGTCGTCACCGACCACTCGCCGTGCACGCCGGAGCTGAAGGAGGGCGACTTCGCCACCGCGTGGGGCGGTATCGCGAGCCTGCAGCTGGGCCTGTCCGCGGTGTGGACCCAGGCCAGGCAGCGCGGGCACGCGCTGACCGACGTGGTCCGGTGGATGGCCACCAACCCGGCCGACCTGGTCGGGCTGGGCGCCAAGGGCCGCATCGCGCCCGGCGCGGACGCCGACTTCTGCGTGTTCGCGCCGGACGACGCGTTCGTCGTGGACCGCGCCGCGCTGCGCCACCGCAACCCCGTCACGCCCTACCACGGCCGTCCGCTGGCGGGCGTGGTGCGGCAGACGTGGCTGCGCGGTCGGCCGATCGACGACCGGCCGCGCGGCCGGCTGCTGAGCAACCTCGGCCGAGCCGAGGACCGGATGGACCGGACACGAGGAGACGCATGACGGAAGTCCCCGGCTGGACCCGACTGCCCGACCTGGCCTGCCGCGCGGTCGGCGGCAGCGTGCTGTGGGCCAACGACGAGTTCTTCGCCGAGCGCGAGAACCTGATCCGCGCCACCGAGCCGGAGTACCGGACCTACACGTTCGGGCACAAGGGCCAGGTCTACGACGGGTGGGAGACGCGCCGCCGCCGGGAGGCGGGCGAGGACCACGCGATCGTCCGGCTCGGCCTGCCGGGCGTGATCAAGGGCGTCGTGGTCGACACCGCGTTCTTCAAGGGCAACTACCCGCCGTTCGCCTCCGTCGAGGCCACCTCCGCCACGGGCTACCCGGCGCCCGACGAGCTGGCCGGCTGGGAGACCGTGGTGCCCAGGTCGCCGCTCGAAGGCGACCGCAAGCACTACTTCGAGGTGTCCGCGCACCGCCGCTACACGCACGTCCGGCTCACCATCCACCCGGACGGCGGGGTGGCCAGGCTGCGCGTGTTCGGCACGCCCGTGGCCGACCCGGACCTGATCGTGCCGGACGCGCTGGACCTGGCCGCGCTGGAGAACGGCGCGTCGATCACGGGGTGCAGCAACATGTTCTACAGCGCCCCGGGCAACCTCATCGCGCCCGGTCAGGCCACCGTCATGGGCGAGGGCTGGGAAACCGCGCGCCGGCGTGACGACGGCAACGACTGGGTCGAGGTGGAGCTGGCCGCGCCCGGCGTCATCCGGCTCGCGGAGCTGGACACCAGCCACTTCAAGGGCAACGCGCCGGGCTGGGCGTCGGTCCGGGGCCGCGACGCGCGCACCGGCGCGGAGTTCGACGTGCTGCCGCGCACCCGGCTCCAGCCAGACACCCGGCACCGCTTCCGCGTGGAGAACGCCGCCGAGGCCACCCACGCGCGGCTCGACATCTACCCGGACGGCGGGATGGCACGGCTGCGGCTGTTCGGCCGGTTGACCCCTGACGGTCTCAGGGTGATCACCCAGCGCTACCAGGACTTGCGCTGAAAGGCGTCGAAGTTGTCAGCCCTTGGGCTGATTGTCGGTGAGACTTCAGTCGGTTGTGGGGGGTTCGGCTGCCCTGGAAGCCTGCGAAAACCCGATTGGGTGAACAGGAACTAGGGAGGAACCTGTGCGACCGATCATCAGGGCGCTCGGCGGTGTCGCCACCGCGTTGGCGCTCGCAGTCGGCACGACGTCGGTGGCGTCGGCCGAAACGCAGCCGGCGGCGCCCGGCGCGGGCGGGATCGACTGGCGGCCGTGCCCGGAACTGGCCGAGGTGGAGTGCGGCACGCTGAGCCTGCCGATCGACTGGGCGAAGCCGGGCGGTGAGAAGTTCGACCTCGCGGTGGCCCGCCGCAAGGCCACCGACCCCGCGAAGCGGATCGGGGTCCTGGTCGTCAACCCGGGCGGTCCGGGCGGCTCGGGCGTGAACTTCGCGCTGGGGGCGGACGGCTACTTCAGCCCCGAGGTGCAGCAGCGCTTCGACATCATCGGGTTCGACCCGCGCGGCGTCGCGCGCAGCCAAGCCGTCCGGTGCTCCGTGGACGTGTTGCGCGCGCAGCCGTCGATCTACCCGACCGACCAGCGGGGGTTCGACGCGCTCGCCGCGTACAACCGCGAGCTGGCCGCCGACTGCCGCGAGCACAGCGGCCCGATCTACGACCACGCCGACACCGGCGCCGTGGTCAAGGACATCGACGCGCTGCGCGCGGCGCTCGGCGAGCGGAAGATCAACTACTACGGCCTGTCCTACGGCACGCTCATCGGCCAGCAGTACGCCGAGGAGTTCGGGCGCCACATCCGCGCCATGGTGATCGACTCGAACATGGACCACAGCCTCGGCACGTGGCGGTTCAACGAGACCGAGGCCGCGACCGCCGAGGACTCGTTCCGCGAGTTCGTGGCGTGGTGCGACCGCACCGAGACCTGCGCCCTGCACGGCCAGGACGTGGCGAAGGTGTGGGACGACCTGCTGGCCCGCGCCGACCGGGGCGAGATCGCCGACCCGTTCGACCCCGACCGCAAGGTGTCCGCCGACGACATCATCGGCGCCGCGTTCGGCGCGTTCTACGGCCCGGACTGGCAGCCGCTGTCGGAGTTCCTGGTCGAGCTCGGCGCGGGCACGCCCGCGTCGGCCTTCGCGGCGGAGGAGACGGCGAACAACCCGTTCCCGGCCGTGTTCTGCCAGGACTGGGCCATCCGCATCAAGGACCACCGCCAGTTCTCCGCCCTGGTCGACCGCGCCCGGCAGCTCGCGCCGCACATGCGCGGCTCGTCGCTCGGGCACACCGCCATGGCGGGCTGCGTCGGGCTGCCGGAGCGGGTCAACAACCCGCAGCACCGGCTGAAGATCAAGGACGCGCCGCAGATCCTCATGCTGAACGCGCTGCACGACCCCGCCACCGGTTACGAGTGGGCCGCCAACGCGCACCGGCAGAGCCGCCACACCACGGTCCTGCTGACCTACGAGGGCTGGGGCCACGGCGTCTACGACCGCAGCGACTGCACCCGCGGCGCGACGGACGACTACCTGGTCGACCTGAAGACGCCCCGACCCGGTGCGCGGTGCGCGGCCGTCGAGCCC